>WHTP01000111.1 GCA_009377695.1 Hyphomicrobiales bacterium
GTTCCTCATGCGACCTTCGGAGGCGCCGCACCTCAAGCAGCTGCCGTCCGAATATATGCGCGACCACTGCTGGTACACGACGCAGCCCATGGAGTCGACCAACCTCAAAGCGCTCGAGTGCACGCTCGACATGATCAAGGCAGATACCCCGCTCTTGTTCGCGACGGACTGGCCACATTTCGACTTCGATGTGCCGAGCGAGATCACCGACCTCCCGTTCCTGTCCGAGCAATCGAAGCGGAACATTCTCGGCCTCAACGCCGCGCGCATCTTCAATCTCGATCCGAAGCCGGTGAAACAGTTGTGACGGCGGCGACGGCCCCCTATTCCCAGCATGGCAAAAAAGCAATTGCGTTGACGCCCACGTAAAGCGTGCCGCAGTAGCCGCTTGCAAGAATGTAGACGTAGAATCGTTGCATCAATCATGCATCAAGGAAACTGGGGTCCCGCGTCTGCAGCGCACCATTGCGTGCTGCGCTGCGCCCGTGACACGAGAACTACTGTGGTTTGATATTGGCGGCCCGCGCGACCGCGCTCCATTTCGCAACTTCGCTTGCTATCATCTTTGAGAATTCCTCCGGAGAGTTTCCCCCGGCATCGGCGCCCTCGGTAGCCATCCATCTGACGATCCTCTCCGTCTTCAGAGCCGCGATCGTTTCGGCATGAAGCTGCGCCACGATCTCTTTCGGAGTCCCGGCCGGGGCGAGCAACCCAAACCATTGGATCGCCTCATAGTTTGGGATGCCGGACTCCGCGACTGTCGGGAGGTTCGGCAGCGCCGATGCTCTCTTGAGACTGGAGACCGCCAGCGCCCGCACCGAGCCTGCATCGAGATGGCTTTTGGCCGACGCCGCATTCACCAGCATGACAGGCACCCGGCCCGCAATGACATCGGTCAACGCCGGCGCAACGCCGTTGTAGGGCACCTGGAGCATGTCGATGCCTGCGCTGCTTTTCAGCTGCTCCATGGCCAAATGCGCCGTGGAGCCGAAACCGGGCGTCGCGAAGGACAGTTGCCCCGGTTGCTTCTTTGCTAGCGCGATCAATTCGGTGAATGTGGCGACGGACAGCGACGGATGGACCACGATCACGTTGGGCATTGAAACCAGCAAGGTGATCGGTTCAAAATCCTTCACTGCATCAAACCGCATTTTTTTGCGCACCACATGCAGGCTGGTCATCGTGCTGGCGGCAACCAGCAGCGTGTAGCCATCCGGCGCGGCGCGGGCGCCAGCCTCGATGCCGGTCATGCTACCGGCACCCGGCCGGTTCTCGATGTAGAATTGCTGGCCGAGCTTTTCCGACAGATGCTGGGCCAGCAGACGCGTGACGGTATCGGTGCCCCCGCCCGGCGACGATGGGACGATGATACGGACCGGCTTCGCCGGATAGCCGGTCTGTGCTTGTGATCCCGGGACGAAAAGGCAGCCGGCGATGATCGCCAGGACCACCAGCCCCCACTTCGCCGCGATCGGTTCTTCCATGATGGGCATCTGCTCGAACCTTGTTTCGATGTGGTCGACAACCGCATCAACAGGCTGACATCTCAATGGCCGGATGCGAGCCTGCAGCTCCATAGCGCGAACCTGGATAGAAGGTCTTTGCGAACGAAGGCCGCGCCTGGACTCGCTCATACCAGGCAGCGACCAGAGGCCGATCTTCCCATAAGCTGGAAAGTCCGATGTCAAACATGCGCACGAGGCTCGGAACGAGGCTCACGTCCGCCAAGGTGAACTGATCGCCGATCAGCCACGGTCCGCGGGCCAGCGCGCGGTCCATTCGAAGAATGGTCTCGCGCAGCTTCTCGATGGCTTCGCGCTCGTCCTCCGGGCCGGAGCCGTTCCGACCCATTTTGCGATAAAAATGCTTGCGAACAGTGCGCCGCTCGACGAGAGCGTCGAACTCGTGCTGCGGCATCGTTTCCCACTTATGCCGGATGTACCGATTGTACGACGGAATCCGGATGGCTGGTGTTGGAACCTCGTCGATGAATTGCCGCCACGCGCGCATCCTTGCACGCTGGTAGGCGTCCGTTGGGGACAGTGGAATGTTCGGAAAGACCTCGTCGAGGTACTCATTGATCACCGAAGAATCGATGATGACTTTCCGGCCGTGGGCGAGAGTGGGAACGACTCCGTTCTCGTTGAGCTTGAGGTACCATTCTGAAAGATTTTCGTTTCGTCGTGAATCGAGACGACGATCTTCCCAGCGCAGAGACTTCTCTGCGAGAACGAGCCTGACTTTTTGGCTGCAGGTCGAGGTTGGCCAGTTGTAGAGCGTCAGACCGTCTTCGACGGCTCCGGCCTCGTTCATGAGCGCCCCCTCCTCGCGCTTGCGCCGCGACGCCTGCCCCGTAATTTGGCCCCGGGACACCTTGTCGTCCACGATCGTCTACGCCGATAAGCCCTTCTCGGTCATTCCGGGGCCGGCCGAAGGCCGGAGCTCGGAATCCAAACCTCTGCGTTTTCGTATCTCTATCACCGTCGTTATGGATTCCGGACAGCCGCTTCACGGCTTCCGGAATGACGGCGGAGAGTTTTTCAACAGTCAGCTAAAGCGGTTTCTTCTCGATCTGTCCGTTCGAGCGGACGAACCAGTGCTCGCTCGCGAACGGCTTGCCGGCGGCACGATCGGCCAGCCAGTCCGCGACCAATATCTGCGGGTTTGGCCCGAGATTGGCCGACGGCACATTGCCGACCGAATGACGTGATTCCTGATAGACCACCATCCGCTTCGGCCCCTTCACCGACTTCACGAGCCGTTCGGAATGCTCGATCGGGCTCAGTTCGTCGCACTCGCCGGCGACGCAGAGATAGGGCACGCGAATCTTGTCGGCGTGGCCTTCCCACGTCATGCCCTGGCGCATCTTGTCGAACTCGGCTTCGTCGGTGATGCCCGACATATACATGAAGCGCTTCTTGAAGGTGGGCGATGCCTCCTCGAAGATCGTCTGGCATCCAGGTTCGTGGCACACCGAGGTCACCGCGCAGGCGGAGATGCGCGGCTCGTGCGCCGTCAGGAGGGTGCCGAAGAAGGTGCCGAAGCTGGTTCCCGAAACGGCGACTTTCGACATGTCGATTTGAGGCCGTCTGGCCAGCCAGTCGGCGATCGCGGGGCCGGCGGCGATCCAGTTATCCATGCTGAAATAGATGCCGAGCATCGGTGCCTCGTACTGGCCCGGACCATCGATCGCCAGCACGGCGAAGCCACGGTTGAGAAAGCGGTCGCCATAGAGCGCGCTCTGAATCTCCTTGTAACTGTCCATGCCTGGGACCGCGATCACCACCGGGATCTTGCCGCCCTTATAGTTCGGCGGCAGGTGGAACCAGGCCGGCAGCGCCGAGTCCTTGAACGGAATCCAGGCGGCCTCGACGAGGTGATCGGAGAGCGCGGCGTATTTCGTGTAGCACTCGCGCTTCTTGAGGTGATAGCCGACGTTGGTCTCGTCGTTCTGGTCGTACGGCCATTGCGCCGCGCCCCAGTGCACGGCCGCCATGAAGTAGTTGTCGCGCGCCGTGACCAGGTTATCGGCCTCCTCGGCGGCTTTGGCTTTGGCCTCGCGGCGCCGGGCGACGGCCTCGAACGCCGGCCCGATATCGGCCATCTTCTTGACGCGCTCGCGAATGCCGGCGAAATCGGCATTGGCTTCGACCCCGCACGGGCCGCTCATATACAGCGAGCGCGGCTGGTCCCAGTCGATACCATTGGCGCGGATGACGTTGTCGAGCAGCCAGCGCTGTTCGGCAAAGCGGCGCACATGCGGTTCGCCGCGCTTGTCCATGATGGGTTGCGGTGGGCGCTCCATGGAAACTCCCCGTGTTGCCGTGCCGGATCGCGCGTGCCCGGCTTCAAGCGAAAATCATACTGCATGTTCACAACGCAGGGAAAGATGGCACGCTGTGCGTGTCCCGCGCACAGCATTGCAGCCCGCGTGAGCGTCCGCAACATACGGGACAAATCTCGCAACCGCGCACGGGCGGTCCCGGGTGCCGCTTGCGCTCACCCGGGCTACGAGCCGAACGCGGCTGGGGTTGCAAGTACAAGGCAGGCAGCGCCGCGAGTCAGCCTCCCTACGCGGGGCGTGCGCACGCGCGCCCCGCGTGCAGGCTCTTGTGGGGAGGTAGCCCGCGGCACGAGCTCGCATTGCGACGATCATTGCCGCCGTTTGCGAGAAGCCAGCGACCAAACGCAGTACAGCCGCCAAGATTGTGACACAGTCAGGTTATGGCGCCTGCGCTGCGCCCAGGACACGCTGGAAGGGCCACCGCGCCTATTCGGGGGTCGCGGCGAGAAATCCCGCCATGACCATCATCAGGATCACGGCCAACCAGATGGCGTCGGTGGGAACTTCGGAAATCATCATGGCACCTACTCACGGGGTGATCGCGCTTTTACAGCTTGGTATCCCGAGCAACCCGTTTGGTTCATTCCTCCGACCCGCCGGCGGCAAAAAATTCGCCATCCCCTGGCTTCGCCGGCCCGGTCGTGTCCCGAGCGCCATCAGCGCGTTTACGCGCGTCTTCGACGCGCTACGGCAGCACGCAGTGCTGCGCTGCGCCCGGGACACGCAAAATAGCTACGGCGACACGGCGGAGGGAAAGAGGTCGTGCTTTTTGAGAAACTCGAGCATGTAGCGATCGAACAGCCAGGGCTGCTCGATCTGGCAGGCATGGCCCGCGCCGTAAAGGATTTTCATATCGCAGTCGGGAATGCGTGCCTTCAGCGCCGCGGCGCGCGGATGCGAGCCGTCTTCGCTGCCGGTCAGAATGATCGCGGGACAGGCGATGCGCGAGTGGAGGTCGTCCGCTTCGGGTTTCGCCAACGCCTGGAACTGATAGACGATCGATTGCAGATCGCAATGCGCGTTGCGCTCGACGAACATGTCGGCAAAGAAGTGCGCCATTGGCGTCGCACGAAACGCCGGGCTCAAATCCTCGAAGGTGTAGCCCCAGCGATAGTCGATGCCCTTGTCCTGGTAGGCCGCGATGCGATGTTTCGTGAACTCGCGGCCGGGATTGTAGCCGGTGCCCGAGAGCACCAGCGCGGCGGTGCGCTGCGGCTGCTGGTGATGCAGGTAAGGCAACAGCGCCGAGCCGACCGAACATCCGACCAGAATGGCGCGTTCGCCCGGCGCCGCATCGTCGATCGCTTCCCAGCATGCCTGCGCCATGTCGTCCATGGTCAGGCCGGGCTGCGCTTTGGGCGATCGGCCATAACCCGGAATGTCGATGGCGACGCAGCGGTACCACGTGGACATGTGCGCCAGTTGGTAGATCCAGCAGGACTGGTCCATGGGATTGGGATGCACGAATGCCATGACCGGCCCGCTCCGGCCCATCCGCTCGTAATACAGCGGTCCCTCGATGTGCTCGGCCATCACCTAACGCCCCCCTTCGCTAACCCCTGCGATGATTGTTTAGAGTCGCATGATCGCCTGTTTCGACGGGCTTTGCCAACGTCCCGTGCTGAATTTCGGCACGGCGCCGCGACGCGCATCCAGCCACGCACACTCCCAAGGGGGATCTTTAATAAGGACCGCCGCGCGAAATTCGCGTCACCTCCGTCTCGAGGGCGTGGATCCGAGCCGTGTAAAGGTTTCGGATGCACATGCGGTCATGGCCGCAATCGCTGCGGGCGCGGAGAAAAACGCGTTGCTGGTCCTGCAGATCACCGCGCACGCCCATACCGACAAGCTTGATGACCGTCTCATAGAGAGTGGCCATCTTCACATCGAGCTGCGACAGCTCGCGGCTATCGCAGACCGTGAATTCGTCAGGAGCCGACGCCTTGCTGCAATCGAAGCTCGCAGCGTGAGCGTCGCCGCAAGCCAGGACAGCAATCGTGGACAGGGTGAATAACGTGAGCTTCATCGTCGCGCTCCGTGGATCGGGGCTTGACTATACCGCGCCATTCGGGCGGCGGGCGGCAGCAGTCTCGGTAGCGTTTCCAGGACCTGAACCGGCCGCGTCGTAGGTTGCGGGGGGCACGCATCTTCGCGCCGTGCCCAGCGTACGCACTGCTCCTGCCGACGATGAGAACTACGCCTGCGTCACCGCGTCCTTGCCGAGCGCCGCCTGGGCGGCGGCGAGGCGTGCGATCGGCACGCGGAACGGCGAGCACGATACATAGTCGAGGCCGACCTGATGGCAGAACGCGACCGAGGCGGGGTCGCCGCCATGCTCGCCGCAGATGCCGACCTTGAGCTTCGCGCGTGTCTTGCGCCCGCGCTCGACTCCGATGCGGATCAATTCACCGACGCCCTGGCGGTCGATCGACACGAACGGATCGGCCTCGAGGATGCCGCGTGCGGTATAGAGTCCGAGAAAGCTCGCGGCATCGTCGCGGCTGATGCCGAACGCGGTCTGCGTCAGGTCGTTGGTGCCGAACGAGAAGAATTCCGCCGACTGCGCAATCTCGCCCGCCATGAGAGAAGCGCGCGGCAGCTCGATCATAGTGCCGACCTGATAGCCGACTTTTGCGCCGGTCTCTTTCGCAACCGCCTCCGCCATGGCGTCGATGCGGCCCTTGACCAGATCGAGCTCGGCCTTGGTGGCGATCAGCGGCACCATGACCTCGGGCACCACCGCCTTGCCGGTGCGCTTGCCGGCCGCGACCGCGGCCTCGAAGATCGCACGCGCCTGCATCTCGGCGATCTCGGGATAGGCGATCGCGAGGCGGCAGCCGCGGAAGCCGAGCATCGGATTGAACTCGTGCAGCTCGCGGGCGCGATCGGCCAGCTTGCGCGGATCGGCGCCCATCGCCTCGGCAACCTCGGCTATCTCCTCCTCGGTGTGCGGCAGGAACTCATGCAGCGGTGGGTCGAGCAGCCGGATCGTCACTGGCAGGCCGCCCATGATCTCGAACAGCTCGGCGAAGTCGTTGCGCTGCATCGGCAGGAGCTTTGCAAGCGCGTCGCGGCGCTGCGTCTCGTCGTCGGCGAGGATCATCTCCCGCACGGCGCGGATGCGGTCTTCCTCGAAAAACATGTGCTCGGTGCGGCAAAGCCCGATGCCTTCGGCGCCGAACTTCACCGCCACGCGCGCGTCGTTCGGCGTGTCGGCATTGGCGCGCACGCCGAGCTTGCGCACTTCGTCGGCCCAGCCCATCAGCGTCGCGAACTCGCCGGACAATTCCGGCTCAATCATCGGCACCCGGCCGGCGAGCACCTGGCCGGTCGAGCCATCGACCGTGATGAGGTCGCCCCGGCGGAACGTCTGCCCGGCCACCGTCAGCGTGCCGGAGCCGTAATCGACGCGCAGCGTGCCGGCGCCTGAGACACACGGCTTGCCCATGCCGCGCGCAACCACCGCCGCATGCGAGGTCATGCCGCCGCGGGTGGTGAGGATGCCCTCGGCGGCGTGCATGCCGTGGATGTCCTCGGGCGAAGTCTCGACCCGCACCAGGATCACCTTCTTGCCTTGCGCTTTCATGGCTTCGGCGTCGTCGGCCGAGAACACGATCTCGCCCGCCGCCGCGCCAGGCGAGGCCGGCAAGCCGGTCGCGATCACCTTGCGTTCGGCGTTCGGATCGATGGTCGGATGCAGGAGCTGGTCGAGCGCGGCGGGGTCGACGCGCGTCACCGCCTCCTTGCGGCTGATGAGGCCCTCGGTCGCAAGCTCGACCGCGATCCGCAGCGCCGCTTTCGCGGTGCGCTTGCCGGAGCGCGTCTGCAGCATCCACAGCTTGTCCTGCTCGACCGTGAATTCGAGGTCCTGCATGTCGCGGTAGTGCTTCTCAAGCACGCGATAGATGCGGGTCAGCTCCTTGAACGCGCCCGGCATCGCGACTTCCATCGACGGCTTGTCGGAGCCGGATTCCTGGCGCGCAGCCTCCGTGATCTCCTGGGGCGTGCGGATGCCGGCGACGACGTCTTCGCCCTGCGCATTGATCAGGAATTCGCCGTAAAGCCTTCTCTCGCCGGTCGACGGATTGCGCGTGAAGGCGACGCCGGTCGCCGACGTCCCGCCCATATTGCCGAACACCATCGCCTGCACGTTGACCGCGGTGCCCCAGCTCCCCGGAATGTTGTGCAGGCGACGATAAGTGACGGCGCGCTGATTCATCCACGAGCCGAACACGGCGCTTATGGCTCCCCATAGCTGCTTTATGGGGTCTTGAGGGAACGGCTCGCCGTGCTCTTCCTCGAGCCGTTCCTTGTAGCGGCCAACGAGCTCCTCCCAATCCTTTGCGGTGAGATCGGTGTCAAGCGCATAGCCGTTGCGATCCTTGTGGTCGTCGAGGATTTCCTCGAAATGGTGATGGCCAACGCCGAGCACGACGTCGGAATACATCGTGATGAAGCGGCGGTAGCTGTCATAAGCGAAGCGGCGGTCGCCGGATTTCTTCGCCAGTGCCTCGACGGTCTCGTCATTCAGGCCGAGATTGAGGACGGTGTCCATCATGCCCGGCATCGAAGCGCGCGCGCCCGAACGCACGGAGACCAGGAGTGGATTGGTCCGGTCGCCAAACACCTTGCCGGTGAGGCGCCCGACCTCGGCAAGCGCATCCGTCACCTGCTTTTCAAGCGCAGCCGGATAGGTATTCCCATTGTTGTAGTAGTAGGTGCAGACCTCGGTGGTGATGGTGAAGCCGGGCGGCACCGGCAGGCCGAGATTGGCCATCTCCGCGAGGCCTGCGCCCTTCCCGCCCAAGAGATTGCGCATTCCGGCCTTGCCGGCGGCCTTACCGCCGCCGAAGGGATAGACCCAGCGCTGTGATTTGCTGGCTGATGACTTGTGAGCCGACGTCTTGTTGGCCGGTTTCTTGTTGGCGGGCTTCGGTCCGGCAGCACGCGCCGCCGCTTTCCGCGCCGGTGTTGCGCGCAGTGGTCTTGAGGATTTCGACTTCGATTTCAGCGATGTGGTGCGAGCTCTTGCCATGGACTCACGGTTTGATTGCACCCAGCATGTCTCAGGACCATGGCCGGGATCGCGGTGCAAGCCGGAAACTCAGATGCGGTTCCACCCGTTATGATGGGTCTAGCCGACGAACTTGTAGATCGCGTTGAGCCCCACGAGGCCGTAGATGATCAGCGCAAACGCGACGATATAGTTCAACAGCCGCGGCATCAGCAGCACCAGAATGCCGGCAATCAGCGCGATGCCAGGCTGAATGTGGGGATCGTCGAAATTCATGGTGTTCTCCCGGGAAAGCAGCGCGTGGCTGTCTAGAACGCCAGAAACCTGTGACGCGCGATTGTTGCACCGCAATGGCGCTTGAAGCAATGAAAAGGTTGTCGTCTCCTGCGAGAGTGCATCGCGCGGCTTCCGAGAAATCCCCGGGATAACTTGCGCGCAATCCTTTGCTCCAGCCGCGCCAACGGTTCTATGATCCTCCCGCTAGGGATAGGCGACCATTCCGGCCGCTATGGGGGACATGTCATGAATCTCAGTGCACCGACAATGCCGGTCTTTTTGATCGCAGGGGCGCTTTTCGTCCTGGCGCTGCTCGGCCATCTCGCCGTGATTCCGCTCGTGACGATGTATCAGTTCTGGCTGGCGATCGCCGCGTTCGTGCTGCTGGCGCTCGGTAACCTGCTCAAGGGCATGTGACGCGTTGCTGATCATCCTCCGCTCGGATTCCCCCTCGCGCGGGAATGAGCGGAGGATGGAAGCCGCTAACCTTCGATCCGAGTGAAATCCGCGACGGCACGGGTCGCCTCGCGGATTTCATTGAGCAGGCGCAGCCGATTCTCGCGGATCGCCTTGTCGTCGACGTTCACCGTCACCTTGTCGAAGAACGCGTCAACATGCGGGCGCAGCTTTGCCATTGCGCTCATGGCGGCGCCAAAATCCTCGCGGGTGACCGCGGCGGATGCCTCGGCCTTGGCGGCGTCGATCGCCTTCGACAGCGCCTTTTCCTCATCCTGGCGATAGAGCGCGGGATTGGGCGCGCCATCGTACGTAACGCCGTCCTTCTTCTCCTCGATGCGCAGGATGTTGGCGGCGCGCTTGGTGCCGGCAAGGAGGTTCTTGCCATCCTCGGTGTCGAGGAATTTTCCGAGCGCCTCGACGCGGCGGACGATGAGCAGCAAGTCATCCTGGCCTTCTAAGGCAAACACGGCATCGACCAGGTCGTGCCGCGCACCCTGTTCGCGAAGCTGCACCTTCAAGCGGTCGGCAAAGAAAGACATTAGATCGGGACCCGGCGCGGCCTTTTGCAGCTTCAGGCGCAGTCCGTTATCCAGCACGATCCTGATGACGCCTAACGCGGCGCGTCGGAGCGCATACGGGTCCTTCGAGCCGGTCGGCTTCTCGTCGATCGCCCAGAAGCTCGTCAGCATGTCGAGCTTGTCGGCGAGCGCAACCGCGACCGACACGGGATCGGCCGGTACCCGGTCACCGGGACCAAGCGGCTTGTAGTGCTCCTCGATGGCGCGGGCGACTGCTTCATCCTCACCTTGAGCTTGAGCGTAGTATTTGCCCATCAATCCCTGCACTTCGGGGAATTCGCCGACGACTTCGGTGAGCAGGTCGGCCTTGGCGAGCCGCGCCGCACGCCCGGCCTTCGCGGGGTCCGCGCCGACGAGTGGCGCAAGCTCCACCGCCAAGCGCTCAATGCGTTCAATGCGCTCGGCCTGGGTGCCGAGCTTCTCGTGGAAGACGATCTGCTTGAATTTCGGAAGGCGATCTTCAAGCTTGGTCTTAAGATCCGTCTCGTAGAAGAATTTCGCGTCCGAGAGCCGCGCGCGGATGACGCGCTCATTGCCGGCGACGATCGCCTTGCCGCCGTCTTTGGCTTCCGTGTTCGAGACCAGGATGAAGCGGTTGATGAGCTTGCCGCTTTTCGGATTGCGCAGCACGAAGCATTTCTGGTTGTTGCGGATGGTGGCGCGGATCACCTCATCCGGAATCGCCAGGTATTCTTCCTCGAAGCTACCCATCAGGACCACCGGCCATTCGACCAGGCCGGCGACCTCGGTCAGCAGGCCCTCGTCCTCGACCAGCTCAAAGCCCTGCGCGAAGGCGAGGTTCTTTGCATCGGTGAGGATCGACTGCTTGCGCCGCTCCGGATCGAGCACGACCTTGGCCTTCTCGAGCTTCGCCACATAGTCGTCGAAGCGCCGCACCTTGATGGTCTCAGGCGAGAGGAAACGGTGGCCGTGCGTCGTGTCGCCGGCTGCGATGCCGTCGACCGCGAACGGCACGATGTCGGGGTCCTCGGTTTCCGGCCCGAAGGTCGCGATGATCGAATGCAACGGCCGCACCCATCCGAGCGCGCCGGGCTTCGCCGACGCCTCACCCCAGCGCATGGACTTCGGCCATGGAAAGCTCTTCACGACCTCGGGCACGATCTCGCCGATCACGTCGATCGCTGCCCTGCCCTTCTTCTCGATCATCGCGACGTAGAAGTCGCCCTTCTTGTCGGGCTGCACCTTGGCCTGCTCGATCGACGTAAGCCCCGCCGCCTTGAGGAAGCCCTTGATCGCGCCTTCATTCGCGCCGACGCGCGGACCCTTGCGCTCCTCCTTCACGTCCGGCTGCCGCGCCGGCACGCCCTGCACCAAGAGCGCGAGCCGCCGCGGCGTCGCGAACGCCTTGGCGCCCTCATAGGCGAGGCCAGCCTCCACCAGCTTATCGGTGACGAGCTTGCGCAAATCCTCGGCGGCGCGCGGCTGCATGCGCGCGGGGATTTCCTCGGAAAAGAGTTCGATCAGAAGGTCCGGCATGGCCCACGAGTTACCCGTCCAGGTAACCCGCAGGTAGCAGCCACTGGCGCGCTTGTCACGCGCGGCTTGTCGTCGAGCTGGAGGCCGTCAGCCGGCCCTTTTTGCCGGCCCACGATCGACCTGCACATTCACGGTGAAGCCTGCGAACCGCAGCTTGTGGGCGAACTGCGCCGCGACGTCGTAGGCGACCTGCTTAGTCGGAAACGCGTCGGCAGGCGCGAGCGTCACCAGGATTGCCCAGCCGCCCTTGTGCGGGACCACGTCATACGAAAACTGCGCCATAGTGCCATCTCGGTGATTTCCACCGCATCCGTAGGCAATGTAGCCGTGTTCTTGCGCCGTTCCCGGCCGAACCGCGGACATGGTTGGCAGGAGGTAATGGTAATCATTCAAATTATAGACGCGAGCCATAGAACAGCCAGCCAGCCGCTCACAGCCGCTCGTGGCTGCTGTCGCAGAACGGCGGCGTCTTGGTGCGCTTGCAGGCGCAGAACATGATCCGGCGCGTGCGCGCCGACGACCATTCCATCGGCTCGAACGGCGTGCCCTCATGCGAACCGTCGCAGAACGGCTGGCTCTTCGAACGGCCGCAGCGGCACCACCAGTAGGTCTCGCCCGCGACCACATCGATCACGATCGGCTCGCGTCCGCCGATCTCAGGCTGAGCATTCATGCCGCGCTTCCCGTCATGCCTCCCGCGTCGGTCGCGAGCCAGGCTTCTCCGCAGGCCTTCGCAAGCTCGCGCACGCGCAGGATATAGCTCTGCCGCTCTGTCACCGAGATCACGCCGCGCGCGTCGAGCAGGTTGAACACGTGGCTCGCCTTGATGCACTGGTCGTAGGCCGGCAGCGCCATCAGGTGATGCTTCTGGTTACCGACCGTCGACCAGCCGGCGCCAAGATAGCTCTTGCACGCGGTCTCTGCCATCCGGAACTGCTCGAACAGCATCGCGGTGTCGGCGTGCTCGAAGTTGTGCCGCGAATATTCCTGCTCGGCCTGCAGGAACACGTCGCCATAGGTGACCTTCTGCGCGCCCTCGCGGCCGTTGAAGTTGAGATCGTAGACGCGCTCGACACCCTGCACATACATCGCCAAACGCTCGAGGCCATAGGTCAATTCGCCCGATACCGGCGCGCATTCGAAGCCGGCAACCTGCTGGAAGTACGTGAACTGCGAGACCTCCATGCCATCGCACCAGCACTCCCAGCCGAGACCCCAGGCACCGAGTGTTGGCGATTCCCAGTCGTCCTCGACGAAACGGATGTCGTGCAGCGTCGGATCGATGCCGATGGCGTAAAGCGATTTCAGGTAGAGGTCCTGCAGGTCGGGCGGGTTCGGCTTCAGGATCACCTGGAACTGGTAGTAGTGCTGCAGCCGGTTCGGGTTCTCGCCATAACGGCCGTCCTTCGGCCGGCGCGAGGGCTGCACGTAGGCCGCGTTCCACGGCTTCGGCCCGAGCGCGCGCAACGTGGTTGCGGGATGGAAGGTGCCGGCGCCGACCTCCATGTCGTAGGGCTGCAGGATCACGCAGCCGTAATCCGCCCAGTAGCGCTGCAGCGCCAGGATCAAACCCTGGAACGACCGCTCCGGACGCATGTGGGCGGGAAGTTCAGACATCTGCGTGATTTTCTTGAGGATTCGGATGGGCGCGGACCCTATCGGCCCCCCCGAAACCGGTCAAGGCAACGGAAACGAAAATGCCCGGCCTTACACCGGGCATTCAATGAGGCCCGCCCTCGCGGTCGCGTCTCAGACCACGCGCCACTCGCCGGTCCTGGGATCGCGGCGTAGCGTCGGCAGCGACTTGCGGGCGGCCGCATCCGTCGCCGGTGCCGTCTTGACCCGATCGAGTTCCTGATTGACGCGGCGGACTTCCCGCACCACCCAGCGCGCAGCGGCGGCGCCGCCGACAGCGGCAATCGCCCACTTCACCAGCGGTGGAATGACAAACGGCATGACCCTCTCCTGTCGCTCGAACTTTTCGCTCGAAATTTGCGTCTCAGTGAAGCTCACAACCCATAGCGCGACCACAACGCACGCTCTTCCAGCGCCGAGATCATATCCTCGGCGAAGGACGCGTGACCGGACGCCTCACCAAACAGCCGCTCCCTGAGCGCAACGCCCGGGCGCGTCCGCCCGAACAGGCTGCGCTCCGGACCGATCAGCGGCATCCGCACGTCCTCGCCGTAGCGTTGACGCAGCACCGTGCGGAGATCGCCGATGCTGTCGGCGACGCCAAGCGTCACCGCCTTGCGTCCGGTCCAAAACTCCCCGGAGAACAAGTCATTTTCTGGGCCGGTGAGGCGTGCTCCGCGGCTGCGCTTCACCAACGCGATGAAATCGTCGTGAATGTCGCGCTGCACAGATTTAAGGCGTTCCACATCCTCGGGCTTCTCCGGCAGGAACGGATCGAGCATCGCCTTGCGCTCACCCGACGTATACAGCCGCCTTTCGATGCCGAGCTTCTCCAGCAGGCCGGAAAATCCGAACGAGCCGCCGATCACGCCGATCGATCCAATTATCGTCGAATCGTCGCAGATGATCTCGTCGGCGGCGCAGGCGAGCATGTAGCCGCCCGACGCGGCAACGTCCTCGGCAAACGCGATCGCCGGCACTTTGTGCTCGGCCGAGAGCTGGCGGATGCGCAGATGGATCAGATGCGACTGCACCGGCGCGCCGCCAGGCGAGTTGACCAGCAGCGCAACCGCTTTGGCGCTCCGGGTTGTGAACGCTTTTTCCAGCGGCCGCGCGACGCTCGCCAGCGTGAGCCCGGGCCGCAGCGGCGACGAGAGACCAATCGCGCCGGATAATCGCACCACCGGAACGATGGCGCCGCCGCCGAGCCAGCGCTTCGGCAGCCACGGACGCACGGTCTCACGCATGCCGGCCAGCATCTGGCGCAGATGTTCGGACATCCGTGAATCGGAGCTACGCGGTTCGGACGTGCCTTGGTCGGCCATGGCGTTCTCTCGGAGGGTCGCTCGGGGATGTTGTTTCGAGACGTTCTTAGCGCGTCAAGATCTTGCCCCGCGCCCGGCGCATTGCCGCTGCATAGGCGGAACAAGAGATTGGGCGAAACAATACTTGGTCGCAGGTTACCAATTTTCAACCACTGGAATGCTTCTTGCTGCGCTCAATAGTCAGTGGGAAGGGACGTCGTGCGATGGAAGTGAAGATCGTTATCCTTTTGGCTCTGATCGCCGCAATCGCGGCCGCGTCGCATCTTGGCAGTCGCGGCCAGTCGCAGGAACGCGCGAACTGACATTTTGCTCCCTGCCGGCGCATCGCCTTTGCACAATGCACACCGGCAGGCACCACTCTCTACAACACAGTCTCAGGCTTTTATGGTCGACTTGGCAGCGCCGCAGCGTCGCGCAGGACCGCCTCGGCCGCCGCGGTCGGCCGTCCCGATTCGTCGGCGAGCACCAGGGGCGGCAATAACGCGAGCGGCGCGCGGCTGGCCTTTGTTGCCGTGACGAGGATCCGGATCGCCGGCCTGTCGGGAGCAGGGTGAACCGGCGTCACCGCGACCGCGCCGAAGGCCGGCGCCAGCGTTGCCAGCATGTCGCCAAGACCGTCTGCCCGCCAGATCAAGGTCAGCGTGCCGCGGGCGCACAGGAGGCGCGCCGCGGTCTTGATCCACGGTCCAAGCAGGGGCCGCGGCGCCGCGTGCGCCAGCGCCCGCGCGGTGTCCGGCGACGAACGTTGCCGGTCCGGATCGTTGAATGGCGGATTCATCAGAACCCGCGCGACGCTGTCGGCGCAGAGACCGGCTGAAGCAAACGCGCGCGCCGGCGCTGCAACGTCGAGAGCGACTGCGCGCACACGCGCTTGCATGCGATTGAGCCGCGCGTTCTCATCGGCGAGCGTGGCAAGCCCTGGATCGATCTCGACCAGCGTCACCACCGTATCCTGGACACGCACGGCGAGCGCAAGCCCAGCGCCGCCGACGCCGGCACCAAGATCGGCAACCGTGTCGCCCACGCGTGCGGGACAAGCCGCCGCCAGCAGAATGGCATCATGGCCGACGCGATGCCCCCGCTGCGGCTGGCGCAGCCGCAGTCGTCCGCCAAGGACCGCGTCTTCGGTGAGGCCATCGGTGGTCGCCCTACTCGCCATCGTTGCGCAGCTCGTGACCGAGGCCCGCATCCATCAAAAGCTTCCGTGCCGCGACTAGCCGGTCATCGGCAACCATCACCCGCCGCTGCAGCATGCCGATCGAGCCTTCGAGCACGCTCATGTTCTGGTCGAGCACCACGTGCTCAATGCACGCGCCCTGTAACAACGTTTCGATCACAGTGATCAGCACAGGATCGTTGGTGCGGACGATTTCGCGCATGGCTAGTGTCCCGCTTCCGAAGTTCGTACCATTTCGCACCGGCCTCTTATACGAACTTCGGAATCGAAGGACACTAGCAACTCTTTGAATCGAGTGTGGCTTTGGTTCAGAAGTCCGCATGTCGGACTCGCCGCGAGAATGATGCGCTCGTCTCTGTCCCCGGTCGAGGTCGGGATACGCGGGGAAGATGTTCGAATCGAATGAAACATGCTTCAGCCGCGCTCGCGCCGGTCCCGGTCCTCGCCCGGTGCTCGTTGCTCGAGATAAGCAAGCAGCTTCACCTCGCGCCGGCCGCGCGTGACGGTATCGAGAATCAGCCCTGCGGCGATCGAGACATACGCCGCGAGCATCAGACCCATCGCCAGGATCGCGGTCGGCAGCCTTGGCACGACGCCATATTCAACGAAAGTGATCACGATCGGAATCGCGAGCCCGATCGAGATCGCGCCAAGCGCAATCCCGATGCTCGTGAAGAACGCCATCGGCCGTTCCGAGCGATAGAGCCGCAGGATGGTGTTGAGAATCCGAAAGCCATCGCCCCAGGTCGACAGCTTGGATTCCGAGCCTTCGAGACGCGCATAATAGGGCGTGGGGATTTCAGCGACCGGCAGCTCGAGCTCGAGCGCATGAACGGTCAACTCGGTCTCGATCTCGAAGCCGCCGGACAGCACCGGAAAGGATTTGACGAAGCGGCGCGAGAACACCCGGTAGCCGGACAGGATGTCGGAGAACGCCGCACCGAACACCGTGTCGACGAAGCCGGTGAGCAGGCGGTTGCCGGTCACGTGACCGGCCCGGTAGGCGGCCGCGTCATCATGGACGCGCGCCGCCACCACCATGTCCAGCTGGTCTTCCAGCAGCCGCGCGATCATCGCCGGGGCGCTCGACGCGTGATAGGTCGCATCGCCGTCGACCAGCACATAAACGTCTGCCTCGATGTCGGAAAACATCCGACGCACCACATTGCCCTTGCCCTGGTGCCTCTCTCGGCGCACCACTGCGCCGGCCGCGCGCGCAGCCTCTACGGTGCCGTCGGTCGAATTGTTGTCGTAGACATAGACGGTCGCCTGTGGCAGTGCGGCGCGGAAATCCTTGACCACCTGGGCGATGGCGGCTTCCTCGTTGAAGCACGGCACGAGCACGGCGAGGCGCTGGCGCGCCACGTCTCTTTCCGCATGCTGTGCCCCCACCATCGCGTCGGTCATTGATTCTCCCAAATCGCAACCCTACGTTGGTTTGGCGGATAGCGCTCTTGCTCGTCAACCATAGCGTTTCTATTCTCCCGCGTCCTTCAACCGGAGTTCCTCCTTGGCCGTTGTCGTCCCGTTCGAAAGCCACTCGCCTCCGTCAATCGAGCGGCTCACCAGCCTCGTGGCGGCCGATATGGAACGGGTCAACGCCACCATCCTGTCCCGGACCGGGTCGGAAGTAACGATGATCCCGGAGGTGGCAAACCACCTGATCGCTTCGGGCGGAAAGCGACTGCGCCCGATGCTGACGCTCGCGATGTCGCGCCTGGCCGGCTATCGCGGCGAAGGTCACGTCAAGCTCGCGGCGGCCGTGGAGTTCATGCACACCGCCACGCTCCTGCACGACGATGTCGTCGACGAGAGCGAGATGCGACGCGGCAAGCTCGCCGCCCGGCTGCTCTGGGGCAACGAGGCGAGCGTGCTGGTCGGAGACTTTCTGCTCGGACAGGCGTTCAAGATGATGGTCGAGGTGGGCTCGATGCGCTCGCTCGAGATCCTCTCGACCGCCGCCGCCGTCATTGCCGAAGGCGAGGTGATGCAGCTTACCGCCGCCAAGAACACCGCGACCACCGAGGACGAATACCTGTCGGTGATCCGCGCCAAGACCGCGGAGCTGTTCGCCGCCGCCTGCGAGGTCGGCCCTGCCCTCAATGGCGGCTCGAAAGACGAGCAATCCGCCTGCCGTTCGTTCGGGATGAATCTCGGCGTCGCATTCCAACTGGTCGACGACGCACTCGACTACGGCGGCAAGGCCGCCAAGCTCGGCAAGAACGTTGGCGACGATTTCCGCGAGGGCAAGATCACGCTGCCCGTCGTGCTGTCGTTCCGGCGCGGGTCCGAGAGCGAGCGCGCGTTCTGGCGCCGCGCGCTCGAGGATGGGGTCTCGACCGACGCCGATCTCGAACAGGCGATCGCGCTCATGGTGCGGCACCGGGCGCTCGATGACACGATCCAGCGCGCCCGCCACTACGGCGCGATCGCGAAAGACGCCCTCGCCCTCTTCCCGGCTTCGTCGATGAAAGAAGCTCTGGAAGAGTCGGTCGAGTTCTGCATCGCAAGATCGAACTAATGCAGACGGGACAGACGCCGGGTGAGCGAGGCACGCGCCGCTCGTTTCTCGAACTCGCACTCGCGACACTCGCAGCGCCCGTCATCGCGCCATGGAATTCGGCGGCACTGGCCCAGAGCGATGACGACGACATTCTGTCTCGGAACGCGGTGTTACGGGACCCCGGCATACCGGCGTTGACTGCTCCAAATGGCGACCTGACGATCGTTGAATATTTCGATTATCAATGCCCCTACTGCCGAAAGGTCTATCCCGAGCTCATGAATATTGTGCAGGCCGACGGAAAGATTCGCCTCATCGTCAAGGACTGGCCTATTCTCGGCGACGATTCCATTTATGCGGCCCGGATGTCGCTCGCGGCCCGCTATCAAGACAAATATCCCGAAGCCCACGAAGCACTGATCACCGCGCCGCGCAGACTCACCCGTCAAATCACCGACGATCGATTGGCCGGTATCGGCATCGACATCAATCGCGCGAATGTCGATCTTAAATCACACAGGCAGGACATCGATTCCCTGCTAGCTCGCAACGACCAGCAGGCGCGAGCGCTCCGCTTCCAAGGTATACCCGCGTTCATCGTAGGGACTTTCCGGCTGCCGGGGGCGCTTGATAGCGTCGGGTTCCGCCAGATCATCGCGGATGCCCGGGCGCTGGCCGCCAAGGACAAATAGCAAAGGCAGTCATTTGGTAACCGCGCGCCACCTTGCGACGGCCTAGCCAAGCTTCGTCGCTCGCACCCACCAGTCCGGATGCCTGGCGCGCAGCATGCGGGCCGCCGCGGCGGCCGCGGGCGCGGTGCCGAACAATCCGAAGCAGGTCGCGCCCGATCCTGACATACGGGCAAGGCGGCAGCCTTTCAGCGCACGCAAGTCCGCAAGGACCTCCGCAATCGCCGGTGCGATCGCGACCGCGGGCGCTTCGAGATCGTTGGGTTGAGTGGCAATCGCCTCGATCACTTCACTCATCCTCGAATGCCGCCGCGGCTCGAACGCCGCACCGGGCATAACCTCGTGGTTCTGCTTGCGATGAGCGGAGAGTGCCGCGAAGA
>WHTP01000227.1 GCA_009377695.1 Hyphomicrobiales bacterium
ACGCCGGCAGCGGCCAGGATCGAGCGGACCTCCTGCAGGGCGGCGTGCGCGCTGCGCGCGTTGGGCGTTCCGGTCGGCACATCAATCAGAACGCCGCCGGTCCCCTCGCGCCGCCACTGCTGGGCGAAGGCGAGAACCTCGGCGCGCTGGGCGCCAGTGAGATTGCCGCGGCGGTTGCCGATGAAGAGCTCGACAGTGCGCGGCGCTTCCTTGAGCACGATCGGATGGCGCTGACGAAGATCGTTCGGGACCATCTCCATTGTGACGTCTTGCGCCGTGTAGCAGCCGGCGAGAATCCCCGCCGCGGTCGTGAGCACCAGCGTCCGAAGCGCGGTTGCGACCGCGCTCCTTGCGACGTGAGTCGGACTTGAGTTCATCGCGATTTCCCCACGTTGCATCGCTCAGTCGAGAATGAAGCCGTAATTGCCACGATAGTTGCTGTGTTTGATAAGTTGATCTTTCGGCTTCGGTACGCCGTAGATGCGATTGAGCCGCCCGAGCAGGATGCTTGCCGGATCGCTCGGGTCGGCAAAGCCATCGTCGGGACGCGAAAGATTGCGTTGCGCAACCGCCCGGACCACGAAGGGCGTGACGATCACGACCAGCTCGGTCTGCCGGTTGACGAAATCGCGGCTCTTGAACAGCGTTCCGAGCACCGGCACCTGCATCAGGCCGGGCAGCCCGTTCATCTGCTGCTTGGTTTGCTCCTGGATCATCCCCGCCATGGCGAGCGCGCCGCCGGAGGGAATCTCGACGGTCGTATCGGCGCGCCGTACCCGCAGCGACGGGATGGTGAGGCCTTGAAGCTGAACGGCAGCTTCCGTGGACAGTTCGGATACTTCGGTTTGAACCCTGAGGCTGATGCGTCCCTCGCCCAGAACGACGGGCGTGAAATTCAAGCCGACGCCGAATTTCTTCCATTGGATCGAATCGGTGCAGATCAGTGTCACTGGATCGCACGTCCGCCCGGCCGGCACCGGAAACTCACCACCTGCAAGGAAGCTCGAGCTCTCACCGGAGATCGCGGTGAGGCTCGGCTCCGCCAGCGTCCGGATGACGCCGGCACGCTCCATCGCGCGGATCGTGGCTGTGACGCGGTTGCCGATGTTTCCGAAGGTCGGCTCGATCTTGCTGTCGCTCAGGGCCTGACCATGCGCCCCGAACGGATTGTCCGTGTTGAATTTCAGCACCGATGCGCCGGAGCCGAACTGGCCCGCCAGATTGATGCCGAGCTGCTTGATGACGTCGCGCTGGATTTCGGCGACGGTGACCTTCAGCATGACCTGATCGCGGCCGTGAACCGTGATGGCGTTCACGACCTTGGCGGCTTCCCCCGTGAGGCGTGACGCGATATCGAAAGCGGTTTGCGCTTCCAGCGGCGTCGCAACGTTGCCGGTGAGAACGAGGCCTTCGCCCAATCCTTCCACGCGAATGTCGGAATTCGGAAGCGCCTGCCTGATCGCAGCGCGAAGCCCGTTGAGATCGCGCGTCACGGCGATGTCAAGGCCGATGATCTGCTGGCCGCTGTGGTCGAAGAAAAATACGTTGGTTTGTCCGACGGTCGACCCGATGATGTAAGCGCGCCGGGTCGACCGAATGACCGCGTTGGCGATTTTCGGGTCGGCGACCAACACATCCTTCACATCGCGCGGCAGGTCGATGACCACGGATTTTCCGATCCCGAGCGGAACGAAACGCGAGCCGGAATCGCTCGCCGCCACCTGGATCATCTGCGGGCCCTGATCGGCTGCAGGCGCGCGGCTGGCGGCCGCCAGCCCAAACGCAACAATCAAAGCCACCAGCAATGTGGTGCGGATCAGCGGCGTCTCGGCCATATCAGGTCCCCTCGTCCTGCCCTTACTTCGGCGTCGCTGTCGTGCTGACGCCGAAACGAACGATATTGACGCCCTTGCGCCGACGATTGAGGTCGTCAGTGTCGGTTTTGTCTCCAGACGCATCGACGATGCTGCGGAGCGCCAGCGACAATTGGCCCATCGTGCGTGACATCACGAGCGTCTCGGCCTGACCTTGCGTGAGCTCGAGCGTGACGGTCCTGCCAACGACAACGCGCTGAGCGCCCTTTTCCTCGACGGTTTGGTCGATCGCCAGGACACGCACGTTCGACAGGATCGTTTCGCTGGAATGACCCGCGGCGGCGGCGCCCTCACGATCGCGACGCGACAGGATCACGTCGACGCGATCGTTCGGCAGGATGAAACCGGCGGCGCCGGTTTCGGGCGTGACATCGGTCGAGATCGCGCGCATCCCCGACGGGAGGATCGCGGCCATGTAGCCCGATCCCGCGCCCTTGATCAGGCGGCTTTCACGGATCGGTTCGCCGGCGAAAAACGAAGAGCGCGCGATCGAGCCCGCAAGCTGGTTAATGGCATCGGGCCGGTCTTGGCGGCGAATGAAGTTTGCACCTGCGGCGGCCGCCGGCCAGGTCTGCCAGCGAAGCGCATTGCCGGACACCGATTGACCAAGGCCGATGTCGCTTCCGGCGACCAGCACGTCAACGGTCTCGAGTTTTGGGACCGGAGCCTGCACGACCGGCGGCGGGCCCGAACGTCCTGCCAGCAGTGCGGCAATGCCGCCGGCGGCGAGCGCGATGAGCAGAACAACGATCCGCGCGGGTTTCATACGCTTTCACTTTCGACATGAAATGGCGACCGACTCTCGCCGACACTTCGACACGCGTCCCCATCCGAACCGGTGGTTTGCGCACTCATGATTTCAGCAGGGAAACGTCAAAGCATGGTTAATGAGCGGTATCTAAATCAGGTTAATGGTTGGTTGCGCGGGCGGGTGCGACGACGTCTTCGAAGCGCGGATGCAACTAATTCGCAAGGATTGGATGATTCGCTTTGGTCGCGATTCGAGCGACGGAGGCGAGCATGGCTGGGAAGGACATTGCGGTAAAGAAGTATGTGGTGCGGCTGAGCGCGGAGGAACGTGAGCAACTGCAAGCGCTGAT
>WHTP01000085.1 GCA_009377695.1 Hyphomicrobiales bacterium
ACGGCTGGAACGGTTTCTCCGTGCTGCACACCGCAGCCTCGCGCGTGGGGGCGCTCGATCTCGGCTTCGTGCCGGCGAGTGACGGCATGAATGCGCTAAAGATGACGGACGGCGACGCGCTTGACGTGGTGTTCCTGCTTGCCGCCGACGAAGTCGAGGTCGCGCCCGGCGCGTTCGTCGTCTACATCGGCACTCACGGTGACAGTGGCGCGCACCGCGCCGACGTCATTCTTCCAGGTGCTGCCTATCCGGAGAAGTCCGGCATCTACGTCAACACCGAAGGCCGCGTGCAGATGGCAGCGCGCGCCTCATTCCCACCCGGCGAAGCGAGGGAAGATTGGGCGATCCTGCGCGCCCTCTCGGATGTGCTGGGGCACCGGTTGCCGTACGACTCGCTATCGCAACTGCGCGCCGCGATGTTCAAGGCGCATCCGCATCTCCAGCGCCTCGACCGGATTGCGCCGGGCAATGATGCCGATATTACCAAGCTTGCGAACCTCGGGGGGACGCCGCACAAGGCGCCGTTCGTCTCGCCGATCGATGACTACTATCTGACCAATCCGATCGCGCGGGCATCGGCTGTCATGGCCGAGTGCTCGGTGATCGCGGAAGGAAGCGTCGCCCGGACGGCGGCGGAATAGGCATGCTGGAATTCTGGACCGACTATGTCTGGCCTGTCCTGGTGGTGCTCGCCCAGAGCGTGTTCCTGCTCGTCGTGCTTCTGATTGCGGTCGCCTACATCATCTATGCCGACCGCAAGATCTGGGCGGCGGTGCAGATCCGGCGCGGCCCGAACGTCGTCGGCCCGTGGGGGATCCTTCAATCCTTCGCCGATCTGCTGAAGTTCGTGCTCAAGGAGCCGGTGATCCCGGCTGGAGCCAACAAGGGTATCTTCCTGCTGGCGCCGTTCGTGACCTGCGTGCTCGCGCTGGCCGCCTGGGCGGTGATCCCGGTCAGCGAGGAGTGGGTGATTGCCAACATCAACGTTGGCATCCTCTACATCTTCGCGATCTCCTCGCTCGGCGTGTACGGCATCATCATGGCCGGCTGGGCGTCGAACTCGAAATATCCGTTTCTGGCGGCGCTGCGCTCCGCCGCGCAGATGGTGTCGTATGAGGTCTCGATCGGCTTCGTGATCATCACCGTGCTGCTGTGCGTCGGCTCGCTTAATCTCAGCGAGATCGTCGAGACGCAGGACCGCGGCTACGGCATGTTCGGGTGGTTCTGGCTGCCCCTGTTTCCGATGTTTGTGATTTTCTTCGTCTCGGCGCTGGCGGAAACCAACCGGCCACCGTTCGACCTGGTCGAGGCAGAATCGGAGCTCGTCGCGGGCTTCATGGTCGAGTACGGCTCGACGCCGTACCTGATGCTGATGCTCGGCGAGTACACGGCGATCTCGACCATGTGCGCCCTGGCCACGATCATGTTCCTCGGCGGGTGGCTCCCGCCATTCCCGGTGCCACCGTTCACCTGGGTGCCGGGCGTGATCTGGTTCGTGCTCAAGTGCCTGTTCATGTTCTTCCTGTTCGCCATGGCGAAGGCGATCGTCCCGCGTTACCGGTACGATCAGCTCATGCGGCTGGGTTGGAAGGTCTTCCTGCCGGTATCGATGGCGATGGTCGCGATCGTCGCGGGCGTGCTGCAATATGCGGGGCTCGCGCCGAGATGACAGGGGTGAGCGGTGCTGAACATCTCGCTTGCGGGATTGATTGGAGCGATCGCCGGGACCTTCGTCGCGGGCGTGATCTTCCATCTGGGGATCGGGCCGCTCGACCGCTGGATGCGGGCTCGCGCGCAGCCCACCGATGCGCAGGACAGCTCCGAGGAGATGATGTCGCTGGTGCGCCGGCTGGTGCTAGCCGCCGATCTGCTGCTGTTCGCGGGGCTTGGCTACTGGATCGGGAGCAGCGTGTGGGGTTAGGGCTTGTCCCATCTGGAATGGCTCTGTCCTCCGCTCAATCCCGCGAAAGCGGGAATCCAGTGTTGGTCTTGGACTGGGTCCCTGCCTGCGCGGGGACGAGCGGGAGATGGGCCGAGTCAGGGATTGAAGGAGCGCGCCAATGAGACTCGATCGGGCCGCGCGTGCCATCTTCCTCTGGGAGTTCGTCTCTGCGTTCTTCCTCGCCATGCGCTATTTCTTTAAGCCGAAGCCGACCCTCAATTATCCGTTCGAGAAGGGACCGATTTCGCCGCGCTTCCGTGGCGAGCATGCGTTGCGGCGCTACCCGAACGGTGAGGAGCGCTGCATCGCCTGCAAACTGTGCGAGGCGATCTGCCCGGCGCAGGCGATCACCATCGAGGCCGGCCCGCGCCGGAACGACGGCACCCGTCGCACGACGCGCTACGACATCGACATGGTGAAATGCATCTACTGCGGGCTGTGCCAGGAGGCCTGCCCGGTAGACGCCATTGTGGAGGGTCCGAACTTCGAATTCGCGACCGAGACGCGCGAGGAGCTCTATTACGACAAGGAGCGCCTGCTGGCGAACGGCGACCGCTGGGAGCGCGAGATCGCGAACATGATCGCACTCGATGCGCCGTACCGGTGATGACGATGATTCTGGGGTCGCACAGTTCTCTATCGCCTCACCCTGAGGAGCCGCTGAAGGCGGCGTCTCGAAGGGCGAGGCGCCCGGTCGGTGCCCCTCATCCTTCGAGACGGACGCTGTGCGCCCTCCTCAGGACGAGGGTGATACGCCAGTGCGCGGGGGAGCGCGCATGATCGTCTCCGCGCTGTTCTTCTATCTCTTTGCAAGTGTCTGCATCGCCTCCGCTGTCATGGTGGTGGCGTCGAGGAACCCCGTGCATTCGGTGCTGTTCCTGATCCTCGCCTTCGTCAACGCGTCCGGGCTCTTCATCCTGATGGGGGCCGAGTTCCTGGCGATGATCCTGGTGGTGGTCTATGTCGGCGCCGTGGCGGTGCTGTTCCTGTTCGTCGTAATGATGCTCGACGTCGATTTCGCCGAGCTGCGGACAGGTGTCCTCCAGTATCTTCCGATCGGCGCGCTGGTCGGTCTCGTATTCCTGGCGGAGTTGCTGTTTGTCGTCGGCGCCTGGGCAATCGGGCCAACTGTCGCGGACGCCATCGCCTCGCCGATCCCGCCATTCTACACGGTGACCAACACTGAAGCGCTCGGGCACGTGCTCTACACCCGGTACATCTATTTCTTCCAGGCGGCCGGGCTGATCCTCTTGGTGGCGATGATCGGCGCCATTGTGCTGACGCTGCGCCACAAGCCGAACGTTAAACGTCAGGACGTCTCGCAGCAGGTGGCGCGCACCCGGGAGGATGCGATTGAGGTCGTGAAGGTCAAATCGGGGCAGGGGCTGTCATGACCATCGGGCTCGGCCATTATCTCAGCGTCGCCGCGATCCTGTTCACGATCGGGATCTTCGGCATCTTCCTCAACCGGAAGAACGTCATCATCATCCTGATGTCGATCGAGCTGATCCTGCTCGCGGTGAACATCAATTTCGTCGCCTTCTCGACCTACCTCGGCGATCTGGTCGGGCAGGTGTTCGCGCTCTTTGTGCTCACGGTCGCGGCCGCGGAGGCCGCCATCGGCCTCGCTATCCTCGTCGTCTATTTCCGGAATCGCGGTTCGATCGCGGTCGAGGACGTCAATCTCATGAAGGGCTGACCCCCAATATGTATCAGGCGATCGTCTTCCTGCCGCTGGTCGGCGCGATCCTGGCGGGTCTGATCACGCTGGCCGGCGCGCGCGCGCGCTTCCCCGGCGGCTCGCCCGTGGCCGAAGGCCATGATCATGCGGCGGACCATCACGCGGTCGACGAGCATGGAGCGCAACGCCACGACGCCCATCACCCGACCGAGCCGGCGGCTGCCGGCTCTCGCGCGGCCGAGCTGATCACGACGTCGCTCCTGTTCGTGTCGATGATCCTGTCCTGGATCGGCTTCGTCAGCGTCGGGTTCGGACAAGACGTCCACGTCAACCTGATCAATTGGTTCACGGCCGGCGATCTCAAGGTCGACTGGGCCTTGCGTGTCGACACCCTCACCGCGGTTATGCTCGTGGTCGTCACCACGGTCTCCGCCTTCGTGCACCTCTACTCGATCGGCTACATGGTTGAGGAGCCATACCGGCCGCGGTTCTTTTGCTACTTGTCGCTGTTCACCTTCGCGATGCTGATGCTGGTGACGTCCGACAACCTGGTGCAGCTGTTCTTCGGCTGGGAGGGCGTCGGCTTGATGAGCTATCTGCTCATTGGCTACTGGTACCAGAAGCCTGAGGCGAACGCGGCCGCGATCAAAGCCTTCGTCGTTAACCGCGTCGGCGACTTCGGCTTCGCACTCGGCATCTTCGCCGTGTTCATGATGACCGGCGCGATCGATTTCGACACCATCTTCGCGCAGGCGCCGTCGCTCGTCGGCAAGACCATCCATTTCCTGTTCTGGAACGTCGACGCGCTGACGCTCATCTGCATCCTGTTGTTCATTGGCGCGATGGGCAAGTCGGCGCAGTTCCTGCTGCACACCTGGCTGCCCGACGCCATGGAGGGCCCGACCCCGGTGTCGGCGCTGATCCATGCCGCCACTATGGTGACCGCCGGCGTATTCATGGTGGCGCGGCTGTCGCCGTTGTTCGAACTCGCGCCGACGGCTCAGGCCGTCGTAGTATTCTTTGGCGCGACCACCGCGATGTTCGCGGCGACCATCGGTCTCGTCCAGAACGACATCAAGCGCATCATCGCCTATTCCACGTGTTCGCAGCTCGGCTACATGTTCGTGGCGATGGGCGTCGGGGCCTATTCGGTCGGCATGTTCCACCTGTTCACCCACGCCTTCTTCAAGGCGCTGCTGTTCCTCGGTTCCGGCTCGGTGATCATGGCGATGCATCACGAGCAGGACATCCAGAAGATGGGTGGCCTCAAGGACAAGATCCCGTTCACATATACGATGATG
Organism: Hyphomicrobiales bacterium; assembly: GCA_009377695.1. Classification (GTDB taxonomy): domain Bacteria; phylum Pseudomonadota; class Alphaproteobacteria; order Rhizobiales; family Xanthobacteraceae; genus VAZQ01. The sequence continues at coordinate 4,925 of WHTP01000085.1, forward strand.
GTGATCGGCACGCTGGCGTTGACCGGGTTCCCGCTCACCGCGGGCTATTTCTCCAAGGACGCGATCATTGAGTCCGCATTCGTCAGTCACAATCCGATGGCGATCTACGCCTTCGGGCTGACGGTTGCGGCGGCTGCGCTGACCTCGTTTTATTCCTGGCGCCTCATCTTCGTGACGTTCCACGGTCGTCCGCACGACCGTCATCACTATGACGCCGCGCATGAGAGCCCGGCGGTGATCCTGATCCCGCTCGCATTCCTGGCGGCCGGCGCGATCCTGTCAGGCTACCCGTTCAAGGAGCTGTTTGTCGGGCACGGGGTCGAGACGTTCTTCCGCGACTCGCTCAGGTTTGCGCCCAGCAATCACATCCTCGAAGAGCTGCATCAGGTGCCCTACGGTATCGCACTGCTGCCGACGGTGATGATGGGGCTCGGCTTCCTCGTGTCGTGGTACTTCTACATCCGCAAGCCCGCGCTGCCGGCCGAGCTCGCGCGCCAACATGAGCCGCTCTACAAATTCCTGCTCAACAAGTGGTACATCGACGAACTCTACGAGATCATCTTCGTACGGCCCACGCTGTGGCTTGGACGCCTGCTGTGGAAGCAGGGCGATGGCCGCATCATCGACGGCCTTGGGCCGGACGGGGTGTCGGCGCGCGTGCTCGATGTCACCCGTAACGTCGTGCGGCTGCAAACCGGCTATCTTTACCACTATGCCTTCGCGATGCTGATCGGGGCCGCCGCATTCATTACTTGGTTCATCGTCAGGGCGGGGACGGGCTGATGCTGAGCTGGCCAATTCTTTCCGTCACGACATTCCTGCCCCTCGTCGGCGCGCTGTTCATCATGATGTTGAGCGGCGAAGGCGAGGTGGAGAAGCGCAATGCGCGCTGGGTCGCGTTGTGGACGACGCTGATCACCTTCGCGGTTTCGCTGGTGCTGGTCTGGCGCTTCGATGCCGGCTCGGCGGAATTCCAGTTCGTCGAGCGGCGGCCCTGGATCGCCGGCACGATCAACTATCACATGGGCGTCGACGGCATTTCGCTGCCGTTCGTGATCCTCACCACCGCACTGATGCCGCTCTGCATTATCGCGAGTTGGGGCGCAATTCAGCAGCGCGTGAAGGAGTACATGATCGCGTTCCTGGTGCTCGAGACCCTGATGGTCGGCACCTTCTGCGCGCTCGACCTTGTGCTGTTCTACTTGTTCTTTGAGGGTGGTCTGATCCCGATGTTCCTGATCATCGGGGTTTGGGGCGGCCCGCGCCGGGTCTATGCGAGCTTCAAGTTCTTCCTCTACACGCTACTCGGCTCGGTGCTGATGCTGCTCGCCATCATGGCGATGTACTGGGACGCCGGCACCACCGACATTCCGACGCTGCTCAAGCACGGCTTCCCGGCCCACCTGCAGACCTGGGCTTGGCTCGCCTTCTTCGCCTCGTTCGCGGTGAAGATGCCGATGTGGCCGGTGCACACCTGGCTACCCGACGCCCATGTGGAGGCGCCGACGGCCGGCTCTGTGATCCTTGCCGCCATCCTCCTGAAGATGGGCGGCTACGGCTTCCTGCGCTTCTCGCTGCCGATGTTCCCGCTCGCGTCGCAGGATTTTGCGCCGCTGATCTTCACGCTTTCGGTGATCGCGATCGTCTACACCTCTCTGGTGGCGCTGGTGCAGGAGGATATGAAGAAGCTGATCGCCTATTCGTCGGTGGCCCATATGGGCTTCGTCACCATGGGCATCTTCGCGGCGACCACGCAGGGGATCGCGGGCGGCATCTTCCAGATGGTGTCGCACGGCATCGTCTCGGGCGCGTTGTTCCTCTCCGTTGGCGTCGTCTACGATCGGCTCCACACCCGCGAGATTTCGGCCTATGGCGGCCTGGTCAACCGGATGCCGCTCTATGCCGCCGCCTTCATGGTGTTCACGCTGGCCAATGTCGGCCTGCCCGGGACGTCAGGCTTCGTCGGCGAGTTCTTGACCCTGATCGGCACGTTCAAGGTGAGCATCTGGACGGCGACCGCGGCGACGCTCGGCGTGATCCTCTCCGCCGCCTATGCATTGTGGCTCTATCGCAAGGTGGTCCTGGGCGCGCTGGTCAAGCCGAAGCTTGCAGCCATCAAGGACCTCGACTACCGCGAGCTGATCACGCTCGGCCCGCTCGCGATCCTGACGATCCTGTTCGGCGTGTTTCCGAAGCCGATCATCGACATGTCCGCCGGCTCGATCGCGCACCTCATCACGCAATACCAGACGGCGCTTGGCGCGGCCAAGACGGCAGCCAGCGCCGCCGCCATGCTGGTGAAGTGAAACGCCCAAAGTGAGACGCCAATGAACGAGACCTTCGCCGTTCGCGAGCTCTATCCGGTCCTGCCGGAGATCGTGCTTGCCGTGGGGGCGATGGTTCTCCTCATGGTCGGTGCCTTTCGTGGCGAGCGCGCGGCCACGCCGATCAACTGGCTCGCGATCCTGCTCCTGATCGTCGCCGGTGGCGTCATTGTCTGGCTGCCGGTGGAACGGCTGGAAGCGTTCGACGGCAGTTTTGTGCTCGAGCCCTTTGCCCGTTTCCTCAAGCTGCTTGCGCTCCTCGGCTCCGCCACCGCGATCCTGATGTCGTTCAATTATTTCGAGCGCGAGCAGCAGAACCGGTTCGAATACCCGATCCTGATCCTGCTCTCGACCACCGGCATGCTGATGCTGATCTCGGCGGCCGATCTGATCGCGCTCTATCTCGGCCTCGAACTGATGAGCCTGGCGCTTTACGTCGTGGCCGCGATCAACCGGGATTCCGTGCGCTCGACCGAGGCCGGCCTGAAGTATTTCGTGCTCGGCGCATTGTCGTCGGGAATGCTGCTTTACGGCGCCTCCCTGGTCTACGGTTTTACCGGGACTATCAGCTTTGACGGCATCGCCAAGGCGTCCACCAGCGGCAGCATCGGCCTGATCTTCGGGCTGGTGTTCCTGTTCGCCGGCTTCTGCTTCAAAGTCTCGGCGGTTCCGTTCCATATGTGGACGCCGGACGTTTATGAGGGCGCGCCGACGCCGGTCACGGCTTTCTTCGCTGCGGCGCCGAAGGTCGCCGGCATCGCGATGTTCATCCGCGTCGCCATCGAGGCATTTCCCGAGATCGTGCCGCAATGGCAGCAGATCGTGGTATTCGTCTCGATCGCGTCGATGGTGCTCGGCGCCTTCGCCGCCATCGGCCAGCGCAACATCAAGCGCCTGATGGCGTATTCGTCGATCGGCCACATGGGCTTTGCACTGGTCGGGCTCGCCGCCGGCACCAGCGAGGGCGTGCAGGGCGTTCTGGTCTACATGGCGATCTATGTGGCGATGACGCTCGGCACCTTCGCCTGCATCCTGTCGATGCGCCGCGACGGCCAGATGGTCGAGGACATCGCCGATCTCGCGGGGCTGGCGCGCACCAATCCCGCCATGGCGTTCTTCCTGGCGATGCTGTTGTTCTCGCTCGCCGGCATTCCGCCGCTCGCGGGCTTCTTCGCGAAGTTCTATGTCTTCCTCGCGGCCATCAAAGCCGGGCTGTTTGCGCTGGCTGTGATCGGCGTGCTCGCGAGCGTCGTGGGCGCCTACTATTACCTCGCGATCATCAAGATCATGTATTTCGACGAACCGCTGAGGCCGTTTGAGCCGATGCCCTATCAGCTCAAGGCCGTGCTCGCTGTTTCGGGGCTGTTCAATCTCCTCTTCTTCGTTTATCCCGGCCCTCTGGTTGAGGCTGCGAACGCGGCCGCGAAATCATTGTTCTGAGAAATGCAGCTTGATCCCAGGGCGTCAGCGGCAGGTGCGCGCCTGATTGCGCACGAAGTGCTGGTCTCGACCAATGCCGAAGCGCTGGCGCTGGTGGCGCAGGGCCAGCGCGGGCCACTCTGGGTCACTGCGACACGGCAGACCGGCGGGCGCGGCCGGCGCGGCCGTACCTGGGTATCGGAGGGCGGCAATCTGTTCGCGAGCCTGCTCCTGACCGATGCCGCGCCGCCAGAGCATTGGCCGGAGCTCGCCTTCGTCGCCGCGCTTGCGATCCATGATGCGGTCGCGGAGGCCGCGCCCACGCTGCGTCCGCAGCTCTTCATCAAATGGCCGAACGATCTGTTGCTTGCGGGCAAGAAGTTCTCCGGAATCCTTATTGAAGGCGAGGGCGGCGAATCGGGCGCCGTGGTGGTCGGCATCGGGGTCAACTGCGTCAGCCATCCGGACGGCACCGGCTATCCCGCAACCGATCTTGCCGCCGCGGGTGCCGATGTCACCGCCGAGGCTCTGTTTTCAATACTGTCGGCCAAGATGCTCGGACGGCTCGCGCAATGGAACGCCGGGGAGCACTTCTCGACCATCCGCGCCGACTGGCTTGCACGGGCGGCCGGACGCGGCGAGATGATCCGCGTGCGCCTCGACGAGCAGGACTTGATCGGGCGGTTCGAAGACGTCGACGAGACGGGACGTCTGGTGTTGTCGCTGCCGGACGGCGCGCGCAAGGCGATCGCCGCAGGGGATGTGGTTGAATTGCTCGGACCAGGAATCGGATCAGGAATCGGATCAGGACAGCTCGGCGGTGAACACTGATGGCTGAGCCGGGCGACGAGCTCTTGTTCGCGCCACTTGGCGGTGTTGGCGAGATCGGAATGAATCTCGCGCTCTACGGTCTTGGCACCGAGCGCCGTCGTGAGTGGATTGCCGTCGATGTCGGGGTCGCCTTCGCCGGCGAGGACCTTCCCGGGGTCGATCTCATTCTGCCGGATATCCGCTACCTGATTGAAGAGCGCCACAACCTGCGCGGCATCGTTCTGACCCACGCGCACGAGGACCACTTCGGAGCGCTGATCGATCTCTGGCCGCGGCTGCGGGTGCCGGTCTATGCGACAGCGTTCACCGCCGCGCTGTTCGAGGCGAAGCGGCGCGGCGAGCCCGGCGCCATCGACGTGCCGATCAATGTGGTGCCGCTCGGCGGACGCATCTCGCTCGGGCCGTTCGATATCGAATACGTGTCGATGGCGCATTCGATCCCGGAATCGAACGGGCTCATCATCAGGACCCGGCATGGCACCGTGCTGCACACCGGCGACTGGAAGATCGATCCAACGCCGGTGATCGGACCGCCGACCGACGAAAAGAAGCTGCGCGCCTTGGGTGAGGAAGGTTGCCTCGCGCTGCTCGGCGATTCCACCAATGCGATCCGCGAGGGCCGCTCGCCGTCGGAAGCCGACGTCGCCAAAGTGCTGACGGACCTGATCCGCAGCGCGCCGGGCCGAGTCGGCATCACCACCTTTGCGTCCAATGTCGCGCGCATCCGCGCTGTCGCCGAAGCTGCTGCGGCATGCGGCCGTGAAGTTGTTCTGGTCGGAAGGGCCATGGAACGCGTTGCGCAGGTCGCGCGCGAGACCGGCTATCTCGACAATATTGCGGAATTCCGTTCACTCGACGTCTATGGCTATTTGCCGCCCGACAAGGTCGTGGCGCTGTGCACCGGCAGCCAGGGAGAGCCGCGCGCAGCGCTGGCGCGGATCGCCGAAGATCAGCATCCGCTGGTCACGTTCTCCAGGGGCGACCGAGTGATCTTCTCTTCGCGCGCGATCCCCGGCAACGAAAAGGCCATCGTGCGCATCATGAACGGCCTCGTCAGCCAGGGCGTCGAGGTCATCACGGATCGCACCCACCTGGTGCATGTTTCCGGGCATCCGCGCCAGGCGGAGCTTGAGGAGATGATCTCCTGGGTGCGGCCGCAAATCCTCATCCCGGTGCATGGCGAGCCGCTGCACATGTCCGAGCATGCGGCGCTTGCCCGGCGCGCCGGAGTCGGCAAGGTATTGACCTGCCGCAACGGCGACCTGCTGAAGCTTGCTCCTAGCGGACCCGAAATCATCGACGAGGTGCCGGCGGGGCGCCTCTATAAGGATGGCTCGCTCCTGGTTGATGCCGCCGAACGGACGGTGCCCGACCGCCGCCGGCTTGCCTTTTCCGGTATCGTGTCGGTCGCGTTGGCGATCACCGAGCGGGGCGAGCTGGTCGGCGAACCCGAGATCGAGATCACCGGCATTCCGGACAAGGATCGCGACGGCAACCTGATCGCCAGCCTGGCGCTGGACGCGGTAATCGACGCCTGGAACTCGATGCCGCGTGCGCGCCGGCGCGATCCGGAGTCGGTCGCCGAAGCGGCCCGCCGGGCGGTGCGCTCCGCCGTTGGTTCGGCCTGGAACAAGAAGCCCATGTGCCACGTGCACGTGCTCGTGGTGTAATCTCGTGTCCCGGGCACAGCGCAGCACGTAGCGAAGCGGAGTGGTGCGCTGTAGACCGGGACCCCGGTTTCTTTCGCGAGAAGCAACCGGGGTCCCGGATCGGCGGTGCACCGTTCCGCTTCGCTCCACGCTGCACCGCGTCCGGGACACGGAGTCACAAATGATCGGTCGTCTCAATCATGTTGCCATTGCCGTGCGCGACCTCGCCAAGGCAGCGAGCGTCTACCGCGACGTGCTCGGCGCACAAGTATCGGAGCCGGTGCTGCAGCCCGAGCACGGCGTCACCACCGTATTCATCACGCTGCCGAACACAAAGATCGAGCTGATCTCTCCGCTCGGCGACAATTCACCGATCGCGAAATTCCTCGAGCGCATGCCGGACGGCGGCATCCATCATGTCTGTTATGAGGTCGATGACATCACCACGGCGCGCGATGCGCTGCGCAAACAAGGTGCACGTGTGCTCGGCGACGGCGAGCCGAAGATCGGGGCGCATGGCAAGCCGGTGCTGTTCCTGCACCCAAAGGATTTTTGCGGCACGCTGGTCGAGATCGAGCAGGCGTAATTCTTCGTGCGCCCACAAAAAGTGGCGGCTCGACGGACGAAGCCGCGAGCCGCGCACCTCAACGCCAATGTTGTTTATAGTGTCGACGGATTGGACGGGGGGTCGGGGATTTCAATCCGGCGCACAGTCATTGGCTGTTGATTCTCCTCTAATAATAGCCGTCAGCGTAGCGATACCGCGCATACCGAACCGCCCAGTAGTAAGGCGCGGCCACCGGCTGGGCACAACCACCGTATCCTGCGGCGTAGTAGCGCGCGTAATACCGCGGCGCGTAATAGCGCGGCGCCACCGCTACGGCCGGGGCGCAGCCGCCGCAAGAGTAGTACACAGGCTGCGGGATCACGAAGGCGCGCGTGCGGACCACCGTGCGGACGCGCGGCGCGTATGGTCGAACGCGCGGGGCATATGTACGAACGCGCGGCTGGCTGACGACCGGGCGTCCGTCAGCGACAGCCGGCGCCGTCGGCGTGAGACTCAAAGCGAGACCGGCAACAAGAGCAGCCGTCAGGTAGCGCAGGGACACACGAGCGGCCAAGCGAGCGGACATGCCACGGACTCCTTGTTGGATATCCGCGTCTGTAACATCGCATTCTCTCGCGGCATACGCGTAGCGGGATTTGTTCTATTTTTTATCTTAATCCAACGGCTTAAATTCACCTCGGTAACCTAAACATGTCACTCGCAACCGGCATCGCAATCTACTTCATCATCTGGTGGCTGGTGCTGTTCATGGTGCTGCCATGGGGCATTCGCAGCCAGCAGGAAGAGGGTGGCGACGTTGTCAGCGGCAGCGACCCTGGCGCGCCCGTCATTCCGCGGCTGTGGTGGAAGCTTGTATGGACGACGGTGATCGCGGGGGTCGTGTTCGCGCTTTGCGTCTTCGTCTACGTCAATCGTTTGGTGACGCTCGATGGGTTGATCAAGCTGTTCGGATTGCCGCGCTGACGCCAGCACAAAAAAACGAGCAGGGTTCAAGCCCTGCTCGATCATTGGACGCCCATTATGTCCGCCAACTCGAAACGGTGGCGGTGGCTTTACGTGCCCTGGGGGCTGGTATCCTCCCGAGACTTGGACCGCTGAGACTTCGAAGAGCTAAGACTTCAACCGCTAAAACTTGGACCGTTAAGACTTGGACCGTCACGGGTCTTTCAACCTGACCCGTTTGGCCGGGTCGCCCCCTGCCATCACCGAACCCTATCACCGCCTTTGGCCTTGTCACCAGCAATGTTGATCCCGGGGCCTAATTCTTTGTCAGACCGGTTACCAGAGCGGCCCTGCGGAGATCGCCAAACGGTCGCAAATCCGCCCCGAAATCTTTGAAAGGTCTTGTGTTTTGTCCACCGATCCGGTTTCACTCAGCCGGTCCCAACTCATTCGATTCTGCTTATCCCATGCGCCTTTCCCGCTACTTCCTGCCCATCCTGCGCGACACTCCGAAGGAGGCGGAGATCGTGTCCCACCGCCTGATGTTGCGGGCCGGCATGATCCGGCAGGAGGCGTCGGGCATTTATGCGTTCCTGCCGCTCGGATTCCGCGTGCTGCAGAAAGTCTGCCAGATCGTGCGCGAGGAGCAGGATCGCGCCGGCGCGATCGAGCTTCTGATGCCGACCATCCAGTCGGCCGAGCTGTGGCGCGAGAGCGGCCGCTACGAGGCCTACGGCAAAGAGATGTTGCGCATCAAGGATCGCCACGAGCGCGACATGCTCTACGGGCCGACCAACGAGGAGATGATTACGGAGATCTTCCGCGCCTATGTGCGCTCGTACAAGGATCTGCCGCTCAATCTCTACCATGTGCAGTGGAAATTTCGCGACGAGATCAGGCCACGCTTTGGATTGATGCGCGGACGCGAATTCCTGATGAAGGATGCGTATTCGTTCGACATCGATCAGGAGGGCGCACGCCATTCCTACAACAAGATGTTCGTCGCCTATCTGCGGACGTTTGCGCGGCTCGGACTGAAGTCGATCCCGATGGTCGCCGAGACCGGCCCGATCGGTGGCAATCTCAGTCATGAATTCATCATCCTCGCCGACACCGGCGAGAGTGAGGTGTTCTGTCACCGCGACTACCTCGGTTTCGAGGTGCCCGGCGATAACGTGAAGTTCGACGATGCAGCCGAGCTCGAAGCCATCGTCGGTAAGTGGACGTCGCTCTATGCCGCGACCTCGGAGAAGCACGATGCCAAGGCTTTCGCCGCACTGGCCGCCGACAAGCAGGTGTCCGCGCGCGGCATCGAGGTCGGGCACATCTTCTATTTCGGCACCAAATATTCCGCGCCGATGAAGGCGGTGGTCGCCGGACCCGATGGAACCGAGCGGCCGGTGCATATGGGCTCTTACGGCATCGGACCGAGCCGCCTGGTCGCCGCGATTATCGAGGCGTCCCACGACGAGGCCGGTATCAAATGGCCGGAGGCCGTGGCCCCCTTCAAGGTCGCGATCCTCAACCTCAAACAGGGCGGCGCCGACACCGACCCGGCCTGCGAGCAACTCTACCAGGCGCTATCGGCCAAAGGGGTCGACGTCCTCTACCATGACCTCGACGAGCGGCCTGGCGCGAAATTTGCGACTGCCGATCTCATCGGCCTGCCGTGGCAGGTCCTGGTCGGGCCGCGCGGGCTCGCGGAGGGTAAGGTCGAGGTCAAGCGACGCTCCGATGGCTCGCGGGAACTCATGTCACCCGCCGACGCCATCGAGCGGCTGGCCACGTGACGCGTAATCTGTGCGACTTGCATGCTTTTTCCGCGCGGAGATGGCGTGAATCAGCCAGAATCATGTGACAACGGGAGGCGAGAAATCAGCCATGGCCGAACCGACCGGGACACGCCCTTTCTCCGCCTTTGAATGGATGCTCTCGCTGCGGTACCTGCGGGCGCGGCGCAAGGAGGGATTCATTTCCGTCATCGCCGGCTTTTCGTTCCTGGGCATCGTGCTTGGTGTGGCGACGCTCATCATCGTCATGGCTGTCATGAACGGGTTCCGCAAGGAACTGCTCGACAAGATCCTTGGCCTCAATGGCCACCTCCTGATCCAGCCCCTGGAATCGCCGCTGACCGATTGGAAGGAGGTCGCGGCCCGGGTTGCCAAGATCGACGGGGTGGTGCTGGTGTCGCCGGTGGTCGAAGGTCAGGCGCTCGCGTCCTCGCCATTCGGCTCGACCGGCGTGTTGGTGCGCGGGTGCGCGGCGACGATCTCGCCCGGCTTCCGTCGATCGGCAACAACATCAAGCAGGGCACCCTCGAGGGCTTCGATGACGGCGAGGGGGTCGCCATCGGCCGGCGGCTTGCGGACCAATTGTCGTTGCGGACTGGCGACAGCGTGACGCTGGTGCATCCGAAGGGCGCCTCGACGCCGATCGGCGTGATGCCGCGGATCAAGCCCTATAAGATCGTTGCCGTCTTCGAGGTCGGCATGTCGGAATACGACTCCGCCTTCGTTTTCATGCCGATCACGGAGGCGCAGGCCTATTTCAATCGCTCCGGGGACGTGACGGCGATCGAGGTCTACACCAACAATCCGGATCGCGTGAACACCTTCCGCAAGCTCATCAGCGAAGCCGCCGGACGGCCGATCTTCATGATCGACTGGACCCAGCGCAATGCGACGTTCTTCAACGCGCTGCAAGTCGAGCGCAACGTGATGTTCCTGATCCTCACGCTGATCGTCCTGGTCGCGGCGATGAACATCATCTCGGGTCTGATCATGCTGGTGAAGGACAAAGGTCCCGACATCGCGATCCTGCGCACCATGGGCGCATCCCAGGGCTCCGTGATGCGGGTGTTCTTCATCACCGGCGCGTCGATCGGCGTGGTCGGTACGCTCGCTGGTCTCGCGCTCGGTACCATCGTGTGCATGAACGTCGAGTCCATTCGCCAGGTCGTCTCCTGGCTCACGCAAACGGAACTGTTTTCGCCCGAGCTCTATTTCCTCTCGCGGCTGCCCGCGGAAATGGACATCCGCGAAACCACCGCCGTGGTCGTGATGGCGCTGACGTTGTCGGTCGCGGCGACGCTCTATCCATCGTTCCGCGCCGCGCGGCTCGATCCGGTCGAGGCGCTTCGTTATGAATGACACCACCACCTTCGCGGACATGCCGCGCTCCGGAACGGGGCCACCTCAACACGCTGCGTCTCGGGCGCCGGCGGCGATGTCGCCCGACGCTCAAGGCGGCGACGGAACGGCACGGCCGCAGGACGACGGGCCGGTCCTGTTTCTGAGTGGCATCGAGCGTCGCTACCGCCAGGGTGAAGCGGTCCTCGAAATCCTTAAAGGTGCGGAGCTTGCGGTCTGGCCGGGCCAGTCGGTGGCGCTGGTTGCGCCTTCGGGCGCGGGCAAGTCGACCCTGATGCACGTCGCCGGTTTGCTCGAATATCCGGATGGCGGCGAGGTCTATATCGACGGTGTCGCCACCTCGACCCTCAGTGATATGCATCGCACGCGGCTGCGACGGACGGAGCTCGGCTTCGTCTATCAGTTCCACCACCTGCTGCCGGAATTCTCCGCCATCGAGAACGTGATCCTGCCGCAGATGATCCGCGGCTTGTCGCGCAGGGAAGCAATGGGCCGCGGGACTGAGCTGTTGAACTATCTCGGGCTGAAGGACCGCTTGACGCACCGTCCCGCCGAGCTGTCGGGCGGCGAGCAGCAGCGGGTCGCGATTGCACGCGCGGTTGCCAATGCGCCTCGCATCCTGCTCGCCGACGAACCGACCGGAAATCTCGATCCGCGGACGTCGGAGCGGGTGTTTAACGCGCTCACGCAGCTCGTGCGGGCCTCCGGCCTGGCGATGGTTTGCGCGACGCACAACATGGATATCGCCGCTCGCATGAACCGGCGGGTCACGCTGCGGGACGGGCTAGTGGTGGAGTTGGAGTAGACGAATTCTCGCTCCTCATCCTGAGGGCCGCGCGAAGCGCGGCGTCTCGAAGGATGAGGCCCGGGTTGCTTGTGGATGGGTATCACTTCGCTCAACCCATCCAGCACGCTATGTCTGCCATGGAAGAATTGGAATTACTCCTCCATGCGCTTCCGTCTAAGTCCTTATAATCAACCTCAATCATTGTACCCTCTGCATCTTCCCTCAATAAACCTATGATTTTGAGAAACGGGAGAATTTTGGCGATCGTGGGATTGATCGTCGTAAATGTTATCCCATCGGGACGACCTCTTGTGAAATGGCAGTGAGTGAATTTCATTCCACCGCCATCATATCGAACAGTGCACTTCTTGAACGTGCAGTTCACAAAATGCTTTCCATCAAGCCTCACCGTCTGACCTGTAAAATTCGCCCCTTCAATAAGTTCAAGTTCAGCTTCCTTGACGGGAGCCTTTGATTTTTGCGGATGGCCACGCCAGGCCCTTACACCTAGCCCCGACAGAAAGAGGATGACGCTAACTACAAAAGCCGCCGCGATGCCCAGTCCAATTGCGCCAAGCCATCCATAGGCGCTCCAGAACCATTCCGCTCGGGTTGCTGCCCAGATCACAACAGCACCGATGATGCCGGGTAGCAGCACGCGGTCCACGAACCATAGTGCCCAACTACCGGCGATATAGAACCCGTCGGCGGTCCGGAGGCGCTCCATCCATTTTGCGAGCATGGTGGAGTCCTACCCGAAAGTATTCTGCTACTCAGCACGTCCTGAGTCCTTAGCTGTGGAGAAGGGTCATTTTTCAAACTGACCCGCTACCGAAACTTGACTCAAGAACAGAAAGTGAACTATGTTCTCTCTTCGTTCTAAAGCGGGAGAGACACATGATCCGTTCGCTCATCGAAGAAGCTGCTGCACTGACCTCGTTAGCCTTGTTCATCGGCATGGTGGTGATCTGGGCGCAAGTGCTTGTGACGTTGTGATGATTTGGCTGCGGGGCTTGGGAGAGCACCTCGCAGCACCAGCAGGAGCTCGGCTTGCTCCCAGAGTTGACGGCATAGTCATCGGAAGCGCTTCCCCGGGAGCGCTGCAAGACCTGCAAGAGAGCAAGAGAATGCTCCTAAGGGTCTGCTTTGATCGGAGAAATTTATGTTTTTGCCATCTTGCTGCGCCCTTGCGACGCTGCAAGACGGCGGGTCACCCAAGGGCGCCCCCTCGGGCGCTCGCTAGACTAGGACCCCCCTGGGGATAAGGCGCATAGTCGGCAGGGCGGACGCCTCGACGATGGACAGGGGCGGTGGCGATCCTCACGATTGACCCGAAAGATTCGCGAGGACCTGATGGCCGGCCCCGGCTTCGTACACCTGCATGTCCATTCGTCGTATTCGCTGCTCGAAGGCGCGCTGACGATCGCGCGGCTTGCGGAACTTGCCAAAGCTGACCACCAGCCGGCGCTGGCGCTCACCGACACCGACAACATGTTCGGTGCGCTGGAATTCTCGGAGAAACTGGCCGGATATGGCGTTCAGCCGATCATCGGCTGCGCGCTCGCGGTCGATTTCGGCGATCAGGACAACGGGGCCCGCCACAGCGGGGCGGCGACGGCACTCGCGCACCACCGCGTCGTGCTCCTGGCCGCGCGCGAGGCCGGCTACCGCAGCCTGATGCGGCTCAATTCCCGGGCCTTTCTCGAAAACCCGCCGAACGAGGCGCCGCATATCAAGCTCTCCTGGCTTGAAGGCGAAGCGGATGGTCTCATTGCGCTGACCGGTGGGCCGGGTGGTCCGCTCGACGCCGCAATCACGGCCGGGAACAGCACCGTTGCAGCCTCGCGCTGCGACGCGCTGATGCGGCTGTTCGCCGACCGGCTCTACATCGAGCTGCAACGTCATGGCGTCGAGAGCGGGCGCATCGCCGAAGCGGTGCTGGTCGAGATGGCCTATGCCAAGGGTATCCCCTTGGTCGCCACCAACGAGCCGTACTTCGCGACACGCGAAGACTACGAGGCGCACGATGCGCTGATCTCGATCGCCGAAGGGCGATTGATCGCCGACACCGAGCGTCGCCAGCTCACGGCCGAGCACCGTTTCAAGACGCGCGCCGAGATGGCAACGCTGTTTTCCGACCTGCCGGAAGCGGTCGCGTCGACCGTCGAGATTGCGCAGCGCTGCGCCTATCGGCCGAAGACGCTCGCGCCGATCCTGCCGCGCTTCTCGGTCGGCGATGACCAGGCGGCGGTGGACGAGGGCGCGGAATTGCGCCGGCAGGCGGTCGAGGGCCTGGAGCACCGCGTCGCGGCGCACGGGCTCACGCCCGGCCGCACCATCGAGGACTACCGAGAGCGGCTCGATTTCGAGCTCGGCGTCATCGAGCGGATGAAATATCCCGGCTACTTCCTGATCGTCGCCGACTTTATCAAATGGGCGAAGTCGAAGGGCATCCCGGTCGGCCCGGGCCGCGGCTCCGGCGCCGGCTCGCTGGTCGCGTGGGCGCTGACCATCACCGATCTCGATCCGATCCGCTTCGGGCTCATCTTCGAGCGCTTCCTCAATCCCGAACGTATCTCGATGCCGGATTTCGATATCGACTTCTGCCAGGACCGGCGCGACGAGGTGATCCGCTACGTGCAGGACAAGTACGGGCACGATCGGGTCGCGCAGATCATCACCTTCGGTACCCTGCAGGCGCGCGGCGTGCTGCGCGACGTCGGACGCGTGCTGCAGATGCCCTATGGCCAGGTCGACAAGCTCTGCAAGCTCGTGCCGCAGAATCCGGCCAACCCGGTGACGCTCAAGCGCGCGATCGACGATGAGCCGCGCCTGCAAGCCGAACGGGACCGCGATCCAGTCGTGCGGCGTGCCTTCGACATCGCGCAGAAGCTCGAGGGCCTGCACCGCCATGCATCGACGCATGCGGCCGGCATCGTGATCGGCGAGCGGCCGCTCAACGAGCTGGTGCCGCTCTACCGCGATCCGAAATCCAATATGCCGGTGACCCAGTTCAACATGAAATGGGTGGAGCCGGCGGGCCTGGTGAAGTTCGACTTTCTCGGGCTCAAGACGCTGACGGTCCTGCAGACGGCGGTGGCGCTGTTGCGCAAGCGCGGCGTCGAGGTCGATCTGGCATCGATCCCGCTCGATGACGAGAAAACTTACGCGCTGCTTGCCCGAGCCGAGGCGGTGGGCATCTTCCAACTGGAAAGTCAGGGCATGCGCCGGGCACTGCTCGACATGCGCCCGGACCGTTTCGAGGACATCATTGCGCTGGTTGCGCTCTACCGGCCGGGTCCGATGGCGAACATCCCAACCTATTGCGCGCGCAAGCACAAGATGGAGGAGCCGGACTACATCCATCCCAAGCTCGAGCCGATCCTGCGCGAGACGTTCGGCGTCATCGTCTACCAGGAACAGGTGATGCAGGCGGCGCAGATCCTTGCCGGATTTTCGCTCGGGCAAGCGGACAACTTGCGGCGCGCGATGGGCAAGAAGATCCGCGCGGAGATGGTCAAGCAGCGGTCGATTTTCGTGACCGGCGCGGTCGAGCGCGAGGTGCCAAAAGGGCAGGCGGAGGCGATTTTCGAATTGCTGGAACGCTTCGCAGACTATGGCTTCAACAAGAGCCATGCCGCCGCCTACGCGCTGGTCGCCTACCAGACCGCCTATATGAAGGCGAACTATCCGGTCGAGTTCCTGGCGGCGTCGATGACGCTCGACATGGGCAACACCGACAAGCTTTCGGAATTCCGGGCTGAAGCGGAGCGGCTCGGCCTCAAGGTGGTGCCGCCGTCGGTCAACCGGTCGGGCGTCGCCTTCGACGTCGAAGGTAACGCGATTTACTATTCGCTCGCGGCGCTGAAAGGCGTCGGCGCCCAGGCGGTCGAAGCGATTGTCACCGCACGGGGCAGCAGGCCGTTCGCCGATCTTTCCGATTTCGCCGGTCGCATCAATCCGCGTGCGGTGAACAAGCGCGTGCTGGAAAGCCTGGCCGCCTCTGGCGCATTCGACGACCTTGAGCCCAACCGGGCGCGCGCCTTTGCATCGATGGATACCGTCCTCGGGGCGGCGCAGCGGGCGCACGATTCAGCGGCGGTTGGGCAGTCCGAATTGTTTGGCGGTCCGGCTGCGCGCACGCCACTGATCTTGCCTGCCGCCGAGCCATGGACTCCCACTGAACGCCTGCAGAAGGAGTTCGACGCCATCGGCTTCTTCCTGTCAGGACATCCGCTCGACGATTATGCGCCGGCGCTGCAGCGCATGCGCGTGCAGTCGTGGGTGGAGTTCTCGCGCAGCGTGAAAGCCGGCGCGAGCGCCGGCCGTGTTGCCGGCTCCGTCGTCTCGCGCCAGGAGCGGCGCACCCGCACCGGCAGCAAGATGGGCATCATCGGGTTGTCGGACCCGTCCGGGCACTACGAGGCCGTGCTGTTCTCGGAAGGGCTTGCGCAATTCCGCGACCAACTCGAGCCTGGCAAGGCCGTACTCTTGGGGCTGTCGGCGGAACTGCAGGGCGATGACGTGCGCGCCCGCATTCAAAGCGTCGAGTCACTCGATGAGGCGGCGGCGAAGCTCCAAAAGGGCCTGCGTGTGTTCCTGCGCGACGAGAAGCCGCTGGAGAGTGTCGCCAAGCGACTGCAGGGGCCGGCGCCGCCACAGCGCCCGGACAAGTCCGACGGTGAGGTGTCGATGGTTCTCATCCTGCACGAGGGCACCGAGGTCGAGGTGAAGCTTCCGGGCCGCTTTAAAGTGTCGCCGCAGATCGCCGGCGCGATCAAGGCGATCCCCGGCGTGATCGAGGTGCAGGCGTTGTAGTGAACTTTACAGCCCCGCGATCAGCCGCTACGCCTAGCGCATGCAGACAGTTGCAAACCGTCCATTCCGCGTGGTCATCGTGGGCGGAGGCATCGGCGGGTTGACCGCTGCCGTTGCGCTGCATCAGCGCGGCTTCGAGGTCGAGGTCTACGAGCGATCGAGCAAGCTGGAAGAAGTCGGGGCAGGGCTCCAGGTCGGGCCCAATGGCGTGAAGGTCATTCGCGCGCTCGGCCTCTGGGATCAGTTCGACAAGATCGCCTTCCAGCCGGTGAACCAGGTTTCGATCACGTGGGATGACGCGAGCCTGCGTCACCGCACGCCGCTCAAGGAGACGGCGACCCGGGACTACGGTGCGCCTTACACGACGCTGCACCGCGCCCATTTGCATGGGCTGTTGCGGGACGCGCTGCCGGCGGGGGCGATCCATCTCAACGCGAATTGCGTCGGCGCGACCTCGACCGGTCGCGGCGCGGTGGCGCGTTTTGCAGACGGCAGCGAAGTCGAGGCCGACGCGGTGATCGGCGCGGACGGCATCCGGTCAGCCATCCGCGCGCAACTGTTCGGCGCCGACAGTCCGCGCTTCACCGAGCAGATGTGCTGGCGCTGTATGGTGCCGATGGAGCGCGTGCCCACCCGGGTCGGTCCGGGGCTGTCGGTCGAACTGCCGCACGGCGACTATTCCGGCTGGATCGGGCCGAACGGCCATGTGATCTGCTATCCGATCGGCGACGGCTCCGTGCTCAACATCTTTGCCGGCCATGTCACCGATCAGTGGGTCGAAGAATCATGGTCGGCACCGAGCTCGCAGGAAGAATTGCTCGCGGCCTACGAAGGCTGGAATGAGGCGCTGCTCGGCATGTTCCGCAACGTGCAACACGTCTACAAATGGGGCATCTACGACCGCGATCCGATTCCGCAATGGACCAAGGGTCGCGTGACGCTGCTGGGCGACGCCGCGCATCCGACCATGCCGACGCTGGCACAGGGCGGCAACATGGCGATCGAGGATGGCTATGTGCTCGGGCGTAGTCTCGACCGCCATCGCGACGACATTCACGCCGCGCTCAAGGCTTATGTGGATGAGCGGCAACCGCGCACCGCGCGCGTCACGCTGCAGTCGCGCCAGCAGTTCGCGAACAACCGAAAGGTCCCGCCGCCGCCGTTCCTGGACCGGACGTGGATCTTCACGCACGACGTGACGAAGGAGCCAGAGGCGCAGTTAGCCTGAAGTGATCGCGCATATCTCGGTGGCGTGCGCTCGATGGCATGCATGGTGCGCGCGGCGGAGTAGGTGCGACACTTATTCCGGCTTCAGGTTGATCGCCTTTGCGAGCTTGGTCCAACGCTCGATATCGTCATTGATCAGCTTCTGGAACACCTCCGGCGTGTTCACCACGGCGTCGGCGCCTTCGGTCTTCAGCCGCGCCTGCATCTGGGGCGACCGCATGCCTTCAGCGATCAGTTTTTGCAGGCGATTGAGGATCGCGGGCGGCGTGCCGCTGCGCGCCATCAGCCCGAACCATTGCAGCGCTTCATAGTCGGGAACGCCGGCTTCAGCGATGGTCGGAACGTCCGGCATGGCGCTACTTCGCTTCATGCTGGTGAGACCGAGCATTCGAAGGTGGCCGGCCTCGACTTGGGGCTTGGCGGTCAGCACATTGAGCATCATCCCGGAGATGCTGCCGCCCACGATGTCGTTCACCGACTGGGATACGCCGCGGTAGGGGATGTGCTGGATCTTGATGCCGGCCATGAGATTGAACAGTTCCATGGCCATGTGCGGACCGGTGCCGGGTCCGGCGGAGCCATAGGAGAGCTTGCCCGGCTCGCGCTTCGCCAGTGCGATGAACTCTTTGACCGAGGTGGCCGGCACTTTGGGGTTGATCACCAGCGACTGCGGCAGCACGGCAATTTGGGTCACCCCGGTAAACGTCTTGCGGACGTCCCACGGCATCGACTTGCGGACGAGATGCATGGAGGTCGTCGTCGAGGGCGAGAGGTAGAGGGTATACCCGTCCGCCGGCTGGCTCGCGACGTACTCCATGGCGGGCAACGTCCCGCCGCCGGGCCGGTTTTCGACCACAAATTGCTGGTTGAGCTCCTTGGCCAGATGCTGGGCGATCAGACGCGCGAACGTATCGCTGCCGCCGCCGGGCGTCGCGGGAACAATGATCCGGACCGTCCGGCTGGGATAGTCGCCTTGCGCCGCCGCAGGAGTAACCAAGAGGGCAAGGCCGAAGGCGGCCGCAGCGGTCCCGCGAAGCATCTGTTTCCTCCGATTGCTATTCTTATACGCAGGCTACGGGATTTGGTCCCGGCGGGGAATGCGGCCCAAACGCTCGTTTTTCGGCCATTTCGCTTGCCTCGCCGGGGGGGCCGCCCTTATATAGCCGCCATCTCTCACGCGGACCTTGGCTTAAGGCCGTCCGGTGGTCTTTCCGAATCCTCGGGAAGGCTCACTGGTCCGCGGCGGATCAACCGGAGAATGACCATGGCGCTTCCTGACTTCTCGATGCGCCAGCTTTTGGAAGCTGGCGTTCACTTTGGCCATCAGGCCCACCGTTGGAATCCGAAGATGGCCTCGTACATCTTCGGCACCCGCAACAACATTCACATCGTCGACCTCGCCCAGTCGGTGCCGATGCTGCACCGGGCGCTGCAGGCTGTGAGCGATACTGTCGCCAATGGCGGCCGCATCCTATTCGTCGGCACCAAGCGGCAGGCGCAGGATCCGGTTGCGGAAGCCGCGAAAAAGTGCGCGCAGTACTACGTCAATTCGCGCTGGCTCGGCGGCACGCTGACCAACTGGAAGACGATCTCGGGCTCGATCTCGCGGCTGCGCAAGCTCGACGAGATGCTCTCGTCGAACGAGGCCGGCGGCTACACCAAGAAGGAACGCCTCGACCTGCAGCGCGAGCGCGATAAGCTCGACCGCGCGCTTGGCGGCATCAAGGACATGGGTGGTTTGCCCGACCTCGTGTTCGTGATCGACACGAACAAGGAGGACATCGCCATCAAGGAGGCGCGCCGCCTGAACGTTCCGGTGGCAGCGATCGTCGACACCAACTGCGACCCCGACGGTATTACTTTCGTCGTGCCTGGTAACGACGATGCAAGCCGCGCGATTTCGCTCTATTGCGATCTCATCGCCAAGGCCGCGATCGACGGTATCGCACGTGGCCAGGGCGACCGCGGCGTGGACGTCGGCTCGGCGGCAGAGCCGATTGCCGAAGAGGTGCCGGCGGCCGCCGAGGGGCCCGGCTACGAAGTTCTGTCGGGACCGCGCGGTGTTGCCGACGATCTCAAGAAGCTCGGGCATGTCTCGCCCGCGATCGAGAAGAAGCTCAACGATCTCGGCATTTTCCATTATTGGCAGATTGCCGGTCTTGGGAAGGACGCTGCCCATCAGATCGGTGAAGAGGTCGGATTGCCCGGCCGCGTCGATAGCTGGATCGCGAAGTCGAAGGAACTCACCGCGGAAGTCGAAGGATAGCCCCTTCAGCGCGACTGCGGCCGCATTCTTGCATCGTGGGCGCATGTCGTCCGCGTCAGCAGAATCGCCCGCATCACCAGATAAGCGTCATCATCGCCGGGCCTGCGCCCAGCCGGACCAAACAAGAGGACAACCTCGATGGCCAATATTTCCGCCCAAATGGTCAAGGAGCTGCGCGAGGCGACCGGCGCGGGCATGATGGATTGCAAGGCGGCGCTCGGCGAGAACGACGGCAACATGGATGCGGCCGTCGACTGGTTGCGCAAGAAGGGTCTGGCGAAGGCCGCCAAGAAGGCGGGCCGCGTCGCCGCCGAAGGGCTGACCGGGGCTGCCGTCAAAGACAAGAAGGGCGTCGTCGTCGAGGTCAACTCCGAGACCGATTTCGTCGCGCGTAACGATCTGTTCCAGGGCCTGGTGCGGACGATCGCGGATGTCGCGCTCGACGTCGGCACCGATGTCGAAACGATCAAGGCTGCCAAGGTCGGCGGCATCACGATTGCGGATGCGATCGCTGATACCGTCGCCAAGATCGGCGAGAACATGACCGTGCGGCGTGCGGCGTCGCTGTCGGTCGGCGACGGCGTTGTCGCAAGCTATGTGCACGGCTCCGTGGCCGACGGCCTTGGCAAGATGAGCGTCATCGTTGCGCTTGAGTCCACGGGCAACAAGGACGAGCTCGCGCGCATCGGCCGGCAGGTCGCCATGCAGGTGGCGGCCTCCAATCCGCAGGCGATCGACCCTTCCGGTCTCGATTCCGCAGTGGTGAACCGCGAGAAGGACGTCCTCGCTGACAAGGCAAGGGCGCAGGGAAAACCTGCGAACGTCGTCGACAAGATCGTCGAATCAGGGCTCAAGACCTTTTACAAGGAAGTCTGTCTGCTCGATCAGCCGTTCATCCACGACGACAAGAAGAGCGTGGCGCAGGCGCTCAAGGAGGCCGAGGGCCCGGTCGGAGCGCCGATCAAGATCACGGGCTTCGTGCGATATGACCGCGGCGAGGGGATCGATCGTCCGGATTCCGACTTCGCGGCCGAAGTGGCGGCAACGGCGAAAAGCTAGTGGTCCGATTCTAACATTCGCATCCCTTCTCAGCGGGCGACTTTGCGAATGTTAGAATCATAAGGACCACTAGCAAATATAAGCTGCTAGTGGAGTTTTGGATTTGACATTCGCTTTGGGAGTCTGCGGTCAAC
>WHTP01000059.1 GCA_009377695.1 Hyphomicrobiales bacterium
ACTACAAGGCCAAGGTATCGATGGACTACATCAAGTCGCTGCAGTCGAAGCCGAACGGCAAGCTGATCCTGGTCACTGCGATCACGCCGACGCCGGCGGGCGAGGGCAAGACCACGACCACGGTCGGCCTCACCGATGCCCTCAATCACATCGGCAAAAAAGCGATGATGTGCCTGCGCGAGCCGTCGCTCGGCCCGTGCTTCGGCGTGAAGGGCGGCGCGGCTGGTGGCGGATATGCGCAGGTGGTGCCGATGGAGGACATCAACCTGCACTTCACCGGCGACTTCCACGCCATCGGCACCGCGCATAATCTGCTGTCGGCGCTCATCGACAATCACATCTATTGGGGCAACGCGCTCGGCATCGACGGGCGCCGGGTCGCGTGGCGGCGCGCGCTCGACATGAACGATAGGTCCCTTCGTTCGATCGTGTCGTCGCTCGGCGGCGTCGCCAACGGTTTCCCGCGAGAGGACGGCTTCGACATCACCGTCGCCTCGGAGGTGATGGCGATCTTCTGTCTCGCCAGCAATCTCGATGACCTGAAGAAGCGGCTCGGCAACATCATCGTCGGCTATACGCGCGACCGCAAACCGGTGCGCGCTTCCGACCTCAAAGCGCAGGGCCCGATGACTGCGCTCCTGAAGGACGCGCTGTCGCCGAATCTCGTGCAGACACTCGAAGGCACGCCGGCCTTCATTCACGGTGGCCCGTTCGCCAACATTGCGCATGGCTGCAACTCCGTGCTGGCAACGACGACGGCGCTCAAGCTCTGCGACTATGTCGTGACCGAAGCCGGCTTCGGCGCCGACCTCGGCGGCGAAAAATTCCTCGACATCAAGATGCGCAAGACTGGCCTGCAGCCGGATTGTGCGGTCGTCGTCGCGACCATCCGCGCGCTCAAGATGCACGGCGGCGTGAAAAAGGACGACCTCAAGAAGGAAGACCTCAAGGCGCTCCAGGCCGGCATGGCCAATCTTCAGCGCCATGTCGAGAATATTCACAAGTTCGGCATTCCGGCCGTGGTCTCGATCAACCGCTTCTCCGCCGACACCGATGCCGAGATCGCGCTGGTGAAGGAGAAGTGCAAGGCGATGGGCGTCGAGGCGGTGATGGCCGACCACTGGGCGATGGGCGGCGAGGGCGCCGCCGACGTGGCGCGCGCGGTGGTCAAGACCATCGATCAGGGCACGGCCAAGCTGAAGCTGCTGTATCCCGACGACATGCCGCTGTTCGAGAAAATCCGCACCATCGCCAAGGAAATCTACCGCGCCAAGGATGCGACCGCGGACAAGGCGGTGCGCGACCAGCTCGCGAATTTCGAGGCCATGGGCTACGGCAAGGCGCCGGTCTGCATCGCCAAGACGCAGTATTCGTTCTCGACCAACGGCGATCTCAAGGGCGCGCCCACCGATCATACAATCAATGTGCGCGAGGTCCGGCTCTCCGCCGGCGCGGAGTTCGTGGTAGCGGTCTGCGGCGAGATCATGACCATGCCCGGCTTGCCGCGGGTGCCGGCGGCGGATTCGATCGACGTCGGTCCGGACGGAAGGATCGTGGGGTTGTTTTAGCTCGGTCTCGTGTCCCGACGCGCCACGACGTCCACGCGAAGCTACGGCGCCTGATACGGAATCGTCTCGTGCGCGAGCGTCACCAGATGTTCGCGCCGGGTCGGTCTGATGCTCGTCGAGGATGTGCCCATCAGTCCGGCGCTGCGCGACACCACCGAATCGCGGAGCTGCATTTCGCCACACATTTGCAACGGTGTTTGTCGTAATAATCGGTTCGCATCTTAGCCCGCGGCCGTTCTTGGCGCGCGGGGAGGGTTTCACCAACAACGCAACCGCATCCAAACAACGCAACTGATGGTGTCGCATATGTTGCCCGTTTTCGGTCGGCTTGCTGCAGCCGTGTGCCTGGCAGCGACGCTGGCAACGACGGCGTTCGCCCAATCCGAGCCGCGCGAGGTCGTCGTGGCCACACGCGTGCTTCCACCGCTGGTGGTCGACCAGAAGGGCGCGCTCTCCGGGTTCAGCATCGAGCTCTGGAATGCGATCGCCGAGCGCCTCAAGCTGAAAACCAGTTACCAGCCCGCGCCCGATGTACGCGCGCTGCTTGAGGAGGTGCGATCGGAAAAGGTCGAAATCGGCGTGGCGGCGATTTCGATCACGTCGGCCCGGGAGGTCGAGTTCGAATTTTCGCAGCCGATCCTCAACGCTGGTTTGCAGATTATGATCCGCGGTAGCGGCAGGGATACAGACGCCAATCCGTTGACGGACCTGCTCGGCCTTCTGTTCTCCAAGACCAGTCTGGTGTGGCTCGGCATCGCGCTCCTCCTGATCCTGATCCCGGCGCATATCGTCTGGTTCCTGGAACGCCGGCACAATTCGGGAATCATCCCGACCGACAAATACATCCCGGGAATTTTCTACGCCATGTACTGGTCGGCGGCGACGCTCGCCACCCAGGCTGAGAACCAGCCGCGCCAGTGGTTCGCGCGCGTGGTCGCGTTGTTCTGGATGTTCACCGGCATCGTATTCGTCGCGCTCTACACCGCCCAGCTTACGGCAACGCTGACCGTCCAGCAGATCCAGGGCGGCATCAGCGGGCCGGATGATCTTGCCGGGCGCAAGGTCGCCACCACCCGCGGTAGCACCGCAGCCAATGTGCTGCGCGATCTGCGCGCGCAGGTCACCGAGGTCGCACGCATCGATGAGGCCTACGAAGCGCTGCAAGACCGCGACGTCGACGCCGTGGTGTTCGATTCGCCGGTGCTCTTGTACTTCGCGGCCAATGAAGGAAAGGGGCGGGTCCACCTGGTCGGCGTGCCGTTCCGCAAGGAAGACTACGGCATCATCTTCCGGCCCAACAATCCGCTGCGCCGGCAGGTCAACGCGACACTGCTCCAGCTTCGCGAAGACGGGACCTATCAGCAGATCTACGACAAGTGGTTCACCAGCCGGTAGGCGGTGACACGCAGAGATTTTGCGATGTGCCGATCCTTTGCTGGTGTCCCGATTCCGAAGTGCGTATAGGAGACCCTGCGAAATGGTACGAACTGCGGAATCGAAGGACACTAGCAACCCTTTGAATCGAATATGGCTTGGTTCAGAAGTCCGCATGTCCGACTGGCCGCGAGAATGATGCGGACTTCTGAACCGCCACACTAGGCACGGCCATGCTTCAAACCATCGCTCCACCTGCAAAACTCCGCGTCCCGCCGCTGATCAAACGCAATACCGCGCTGGTCGCGCTTTCGCAGTCGTTCAGCGGTGCCGGCATGCCGCTCGCCTATGGGATCGGGCCGCTGATGGTGGTCGCGGTCACGGGTTCGGCAAGCCTTGCCGGTCTGTCGGTCGGCCTGTTCGGTCTCAGTCGCTTCCTGGTGTCCTACCCGGTCGGCAAGGTCACCGACTCCTATGGCCGCAAGCCCGGCATCCAGCTTGGGCTCGCGATCGCCCTGGTTGGGGCTTTGCTCGTCGCGTGGTCGGTGGGCCTCAAAAGCATCGTCGTGCTCACGGCCGGCTTGCTGGTCTTCGGCATGGGTATGGCGGCGGCGCAGCAGCTTCGTGTCGCCGTCGCTGACATGTTCCCGCCATCGCTGCGAGCGGAGGCGCTCGGCTATGTCGCGCTCGGCTCGATCGTTGGCCTCGCGATCAGCCCGATATTGGTCGGCGCCGCCGAGCGAGCCGCGCCCGGTCTCGGCCAGGACCCGCTTGCGCTGCCATGGCTCATGCTGCCGGTGCTGATCGTCGCCGGCATGGTGCTGGTGACGTTCATCCGGCCCGACCCGAAGGAGATCGGGCGAAACCTTGCGCACTACTTTCCGGGCGCGGCATCACCGCGACCCCTGGAGCATGCGGCGCAGAGTTTCAGCGTGATGAGCATGTGGCGTCATGCGCCGATCCGGCTTGCGATCGTTGCCAATGCGGCCGCGCAGGGCAACATGGCGATCGTGATGGTGCTCACCTCGCTGGTGCTGCATCACCATGGTCACTCGCTTACGGCGATCGCGTTCTCGCACATGTTTCACACGGTCGGCATGTTCGGCTTCACGATCCCGCTCGGGCGGCTCGCCGATCGTATCGGCCGCGAGCAGGTGATGTATCCGGGAGTCGCGATTGCGCTTATCGGCGCGGTGCTCGTCACCTTCACCGGCGCGTTCTGGTTGGTTACGCTCGGCACCTTCCTGGTCGGGCTCGGCTGGGCCGCCGCCAATGTTGCCGCGACGGCACTGATCGCAGACCGGGCGGAAACCGCGGAACGTGGGCGTGCCATCGGCGTCAGCGAGAGCGCGGCTGGAGCGATCACGGTCGTCACGGCGCTCGTGACCGGCCCGCTGGTGCAATGGAGCGGACTGCCGGCTGCTGGTATGGTCGCAGTGCTATTTGCGGTCGTCCCGCTCGCGATGGCGGCGGTTCACCGCCTTCGCCGATAGGGTGGCGCGTGTCGCAGGCTATTTCTTTTTCAGGCCGATCTCGCCGATCAGCTTGGCGAGATAGCCGTCCTCCTTCGCGATCAGCGCACTGAACTGACCGCCGGGCAGGAATGCCGGACGGGCGCCGAGCCGCTCGCACGCCTGCACGAACTCGTTGCTCGCGACCGTGTTGCGGATCGCAAGCTCGAGCGCGGCAACCGTCGCCACTGGCGTTCCGGTCGGTGCCGCGATCCCGCGCCAGGCTTCGAGGGTGACGTCGAAGCCCTGCTCGCGCGCGGTCGGCACGTCGGGGAATGCCGGGTCGCGGCTCGCGACCAGCGCCGCCAGGAAGCGGACCTGTTTGCTTTTGACGTATTGCGCGAGCGACGCCGGAAGCTGCACGACCGCGTCGACCTGTCCGCCGAGCAGGCTCGGCACCACTTGCGCGGCGCCGAACGGGACGTCCACGGCTTCGACGCCGGCCGGCTTAAACAGCGCGACCGAGGAGATATGGGTGTGGCTGCCGACGCCGGAATTGCCGATGGTGATGGCCTTCGGCCGCGCCTTGCCGTCGGCGATCAGGTCCTTGAGTGATTTCCATTTCGCGTCGCTCTTGACCGCGACGACGGGCGATTCGGTCAGCACCTGGGCCACCGCCACGAAGGATTTGTAATCGAACGGCAGCGAGCCGGAATGGAATGTGGTCGAGATCGAATTCGAATTCCAGACCAGCGCGGTGCCATCGGGCTTCTGTGCGGCGACGTGGCGGTAGCCGATCGCGCCGCCGGCGCCGGGCCGGTTCACCACGATGACATTGGTGCCGAGCTCCTTGCTCATGCCGTCGGCCAGCAGGCGCGCCGTGACGTCCGCGGACGAGCCGGCCGGGAACAGCACGGTGATCTCGATGGTCGGCTTGTGGGCGAATGGATTTTGCGGTTTCTGCGCCGTCGCTAAATCAGTGGCGGCCAACACAAGCGGGAGTCCGACCAGAAAAGCAATCAAGCGTCTCATGCGGGATTCCTCCTTCAATCGTTTTTGAGTATCTCCTCGACCTCGACGCGGCGGTGCTCGCGTGCCGACAGGATGCCGGCACGCACCACTGCGAGTGAGCGGGTCGCGAAATCGCCGCCGACCTCCGGCGCTCGGCCGCCTCTGCAGGCGACAGCGAACTCCTCAAGCTCCTCGACAAATGTGTCGTTGTTGTATGTCGAGACTGCGACAGATTTCGCCTCGCCGCGCTTGAGGAAGCGCAGACCATTGTGCAGGTCGTAGAAGGCGGTGGCGTCCTTTCCGTAAATATTCATTAAATAGTATTCGGATGCGGACGCGTAGCTTGCATTCAACGTGGAGAGCGCGCCGTTCTCGTGTTCGAGGATCAGGCTCGCCACGTCCGGGTTGTCGCCAGGCAGGATCAGTTGGGCAAAGTGCCCGTGCACCGCGACGACCGGCCCCATCAGATATTCCAGCACGTCGGTGTAATGAATGCCGATCTGGAGCATTACCCCGCCGGGCATGCCGACGGCCTGGTAGCGCCACGACGAGAGATCGATCTTGCCCAGCCGGTCGCGGCTGATGTTCGCCTCAGCGTTGACCAGCTTTCCGAACAAGCCGGTTTCGATCTGCTGCTTCACCCAGCGGAAGTGGTTCTCGCGCCGGCGCTGATAGCCGAGCGCCAAGACGACACCGGCCTTGCGGCACACCTCGCTGATCGCGCGCCCCTCCGATACGGTGTTGGCAATCGGCTTGTCCAGGAACACGTGCTTGCCGGCGGCGGCCGCGGCGCGCGTGGTCTCGAGATGCACGTCGTTGGGCGTGGTGTTGATGATCGCCTCGATCGCGGGATCGGCGAGCACGTCGTCGTAATTCGCCACCGGACGGCACTTGTATTTCTTGGCGAAGGCGTCGCGCTTGTCGGCCGAGCGGGTGAAGCACGCGGCGATCTCGATCCGTTGCGAGCGCATGATCGCATCGGCCAGCACGTCCGACCACCAACCCATGCCAATGCAGGCGACGCGCAGCGGTTCGGTTGTCATGCCCGTTCGTTCCCCCTTGGCCAGATCGACGTCCAGCGTGTCAACTTACTTCCAGCTTGCTCCGATCGCTTCCACCGCCTCGCGTGCGATCCGCTCGTCGGTGGCCCAGTCCCCGCCGCTCACGCCGATCCCGCCGATGCAATCGGCGCCGACGATGACAGGCGCACCACCCTCCATGGCGGTCCAGCGCTCCGGTCCCGCGGCGAGCGCGAGGCCGAGTGCATGATTGGTGTCGAGGTCCTGGCCGACAGCGCCCTTGGCGGAAGTGACGCGCTTGTTGGAGGCGGCGCAGACTGCCTTGGTGGTTGCGGAATGCAGCGTGTGGAAACGCCCGCCATCCATCCGCTCGAATGCGATCAGGTGCCCGCCGCCATCGACCACGGCGCAGGAAATCGCGATCCCGGCCACGCGCGCTTTGGCGACGGCGGCGTCCACCATCGTCTTCGCGCCTTGATGGGTCAGGCGTTTGGTGTCGGCGAAGTGCATGGGACCTGTATTGTGGCGTGGATCCGCGCGAATTCTGCGTCAGGCTGCCTTGGCCGGCAAGGCACCCGTCCTGCGTCGGAACGGCCCAGCTTTGCTGGCTGAATGCGACTATTTCCGGGCGCGCTGCCGCCTCTCATCGGAGCAACATGCCCCAGCGCGGCGCCGATCATTCCGCCAGGCTCATTCGGCCAAACCCGCCGCCAGCCGTTTCGCTTCTGCCACCAGGGCGGCCGCAAGCGGGGTCAGCGGCTCGCGGGGCGGCACCACCAGACCGATGGTGTGCACCGCCTCCGGCTCCACGATCGGGATGGCGCGGATCGTCGCGGTCAGCCCAAGCGTTTCGGCAAGCCGCGCGGGCATGACGCTGGCCCAGCGGCCAGTGCGGACATGCGCGAACAACAAGATCATGGAATCGGATTCGAGCGTCGGCTGCACCGCGGCGCCTCCGGCAGAGCGCAGCAATCCGTCGATAATGCGCCGGTTCTGCATGTCGGGCGTCAACAGGCAGAGCGGCACCTGCGCGACCTCCTTCCAGGTGACGCGCTTGCGATCGCCGAGCGCTGCGTCGGGTGCAGTCAGCAGCTGATAGCGCTCCTGATAGAGCGGCACCGCGTTGACGCGGCCGAGCGGCTCGTTGTCGAGGTAGGTGACGCCGGCGTCGATCTCGAGGTTCTCGAGCTGCGTGAGGATTTCGATCGAGGTGCGCGACCACACGGTAAAGCGCACGTCGGGATGGCGGGCGCGATAAGGCGTCGTGAGTTGCGCAACCATCGCCAGCGCGGTCGGGATCGCGGCGATGCGCAATTGCCCGGTGAGGCCGTGGCGCAGCGCATTGATCTCCTCGCGCATCGCGCGGCTGTCACCGACGATACGACGCGCCCAGTCGAGCGTGCGCTCGCCCTCGGCGGTGAAACCGATGAAGCGTGAGCCGCGTTGAACCAACAGGACGCCGAGCATTTCCTCGAGCTGTTTGATGCCGGCCGACAAAGTCGGCTGCGTCACCCCGCAGCTCTCGGCGGCTCGGCCGAAATGCTGCTCGCGCGAGAGCGCGATGAGATATTCAAGCTTGTCGAGCACGGTTCCGGCGCCCTAAGCCTCGGATAAATTTAACCTATTCCGAACGATAGAAATTTTCAATCGTTGTATCGGGAGGAGGGGATTGAGAGTCGGGGGTCAAACTCGGCATTGAAGGGCCGATGGAAACGCTCGAATGAGCACGACAACCCTTTCAAATCCCAAGGCAAACGGCGCCAAGACAAACGGCGCCGCTCCGAATGGCGACGGCCGCCGTCGCCCGCGCCGCACCCCCAAGGGCCGCCAGGTCGACCCGGTTGCGCTCGATGAGGTCCAAGCGCTGCTCGGGAGGCGTCCACGGCGCCGCGACCTTTTGATCGAGCACCTGCATCTCATCCAGGACCGCTACGGGCACCTCTCGGCGGCGCATCTTGTCGCGCTTGCCGCCGAGATGAAGCTGGCGCTTGCCGAGGTCTATGAGGTCGCGACCTTTTACGCGCATTTCGACGTGGTGAAGGAAGGCGAGACGCCGCCGCCGGCGGTGACGGTGCGGGTCTGCGATTCCTTGTCTTGCGCGATGAGGGGCGCCGAGCACCTCATCCGCGATCTGCCGGGCAAGCTCGGTCGCGAGGTACGCGTCGTGCGCGCGCCATGCATGGGTGCGTGCGACCGCGCGCCGGTCTGCGCGGTCGGCCACATGCAGGTGTTCAACGCGACACCAGAGAATGTCGCGGCCACAGCGAAGGCGCCGCCGCATCCGCATGCCTTCGCAACGCCGAACGATCTCACGCGCTACCGTGATAGCGGCGGCTACGCGTTGCTCGGCGACTGCCTCTCCGGGAAGCGCACGCGCGACGACCTGATCAAGATCGTCAGCGACGCTGGCCTGCGCGGCCTCGGCGGTGCCGGATTCCCGACCGGCCGCAAGTGGTCGCTGGTACGCGCCGAGCCGGCGCCGCGGCTGTTCGCCGTCAATTGCGATGAGGGCGAACCCGGCACGTTCAAGGATCGCTACTATCTGGAGCAGGACCCGCATCGCTTCATCGAAGGCATGCTGATCGCCGCCTGGGTCGTCGAGGCTCCCGACACATACATCTATGTGCGCGACGAATATCCCGAGGTGCGGTTGCTGCTCGAACGGGAATTCGAGAAAGTCGTCGCTGCTGGACTGGCTTCGCACACGCGGCTGCATCTGCGGCGCGGCGCCGGCGCTTATATCTGCGGCGAAGAATCCGCGATGATCGAGTCGATCGAAGGCAAGCGCGGGCTTCCCCGCCATCGGCCGCCTTATGTCGCGCAAGTCGGCTTGTTCGGCCGCCCAACGCTCGAGCAGAATGTCGAGACCTTGTTCTGGGTGCGCGACATCATCGAGAAGGGCGTGGACTGGTTCACCTCCCATGGCCGCCACCAGCGCAAAGGCTTTCGCAGCTTCTCGGTCTCCGGCCGCGTGAAGAAGCCCGGCGTCGTGCTGGCGCCGGCCGGCGTTACGGCGCGCGAGCTGATCGAGGAATTCTGCGGCGGCATGGAGGATGGCCACACCTTCAAAGGCTATCTGCCCGGCGGCGCCTCCGGCGGGATTCTGCCGGCATCGATGGCCGACGAGCCGCTCGATTTCGGCACGCTCGAAAAGCACGGTTGCTTCGTCGGGTCGCACGCGGTGGTGATCCTGTCCGATCAGGACGATATGAAAGCGGTGGCGCTCAATCTCGTGAAGTTCTTCGAGGATGAAAGCTGCGGCCAATGCACGCCCTGCCGCGTCGGCACCGAGAAGGCCGTGAAGCTGATGCAGCAGGGGCCGTGGAACCCGGAACTGCTGACCGAGCTTTCAACGCTGATGCGCGATGCGTCGATCTGCGGGCTCGGGCAGGCCGCGCCCAATCCGCTGCTATGCGTGCTGAAATATTTCCCCGAGGAGCTGACCAGGCCTTTGGGACGTTGGTGATGAGAAACGTGCAGCACTTTCAACCCGCGCATGAGGTCGAAATTATTGGCGAGGTTGCAGCATGAGCACCGAAACCGAGCCCAACACCTTCTATATCGACGATCGTGAGGTCGAGATCCGACCCGGCGAGACGATCTTCCGCGCCGCGCGCCGGCTCGACATCAAGCTTCCGCATCTATGCTATTCGCCCAAGCCCGGCTACCGGCCGGACGGCAATTGCCGCGTCTGCATGGTCGAGGTCGAAGGCGAGCGCGTGCTGGCGGCGAGCTGCATCCGTACGCCGACGCCCGGCATGAAGGTGAAGACGCAGACCGAGCGCGCGACCACCGCGCGGCGCATGGTCGCCGAGCTGCTGATGACCGACCAGCCGGACCAGGCGCACGCGCATGATCCGGATTCCGAGCTCTGGAAGATCGCCAAGCGTCAGAAGATCGAGCCCGGCCGCTTCCCCAGGCGCGAGCCGATCAAGGTGCCCGCGCCCGATCGCAGCCATGTGGCGATGGCGGTCAATCTTGACGCCTGCATCCACTGCAATCTCTGCGTCCGCGCCTGCCGCGAGGTTCAGGTCAACGACGTCATCGGCATGGCCGGCCGCGGCCACCTCGAACAGATCGTGTTCGACTTCAACGATCCGATGGGCGCCTCGACTTGCGTCGCCTGCGGCGAATGCGTGCAGGCCTGCCCCACCGGCGCGCTGATGCCGGCGACGATGGTCAACGACGCCAATGTCTACACCGGCAAGCCCGATCGTACGGTCGACAGCGTGTGCCCTTATTGCGGCGTCGGCTGCCAGCTCAGCTATCAGATCAAGGATGACAAGATCGTCGCCGTCACCGGCCGGGACGGGCCGGCGAATGAGAACCGCCTCTGTGTGAAGGGTCGTTTCGGCTTCGACTACGTGCACAACAAACAGCGCCTGCTGAAGCCGATGATCCGTAAGGACGGCGTGCCGAAGGTCGTGCATGAGTCCATCGATCCGTCGAATCCCTGGACGCATTTCCGTGAGGCGACCTGGGAGGAGGCGCTCGGCCGTGCCGCCGGCGGCCTCAAGAAAATTCGCGACCGCGACGGCCCGCGCGCGCTCGCCGGCTTTGGCTCCGCCAAGGGCTCGAACGAAGAGGCTTATCTGTTCCAGAAGCTCGTGCGCACCGGCTTCGGCTCGAACAATGTCGACCACTGTACGCGGCTTTGCCACGCATCATCGGTGGCGGCGCTGCTCGAAGGCGTCGGTTCCGCCGCGGTGACCGCGACCTTCAACGAGTGCAAGAACTCGGACGTCATCATCGTGATCGGCGCCAACCCGACCGAGAACCATCCGGTCGCCGCGACCTTCTTCAAACAGGCGGCCAAGCGCGGCGCCAAAATGATCGTGATGGATCCGCGCGGGCAGGCGCTCAAGCGCCACGCCTGGAAGATGATGCAGTTCAAGAACGGTACCGACGTGGCGATGCTCAACGCCATGTTGAACGTGATCGTCACCGAGAAGCTCTACGACCAGCAATACATCCAGACCTATGTCGAGGGCTTCGACGCCTGGAAGGAGACCATCAAGGACTTCACGCCCGAGGAGATGGCGCCGATCTGCGGCATCGAGGCCGACACTTTGCGCGAGGTTGCCCGCGCTTATGCCCGCGCCGAGAGCGCGATCATCTTCTGGGGCATGGGCGTCTCGCAGCATACCCACGGCACCGACAATGCGCGCTGCCTGATCGCGCTCGCGCTGATCACGGGCCAGATCGGCCGCCCCGGCACCGGCCTGCATCCGCTGCGCGGCCAGAACAACGTGCAGGGCGCGTCCGACGCTGGCCTGATCCCGATGTTCTTCCCCGATTACAAGTCGGTCGAGAACGAGGAGATCCGCGCGGAGTATGAGCGGGCCTGGGGCGTGAAGCTTGATCCCAAGCGCGGCAAGACCGTGGTCGAGATCATGGACGCAGTTCACGCCGACGAGATCAAGGGCATGTATATCGAAGGCGAGAACCCGGCGATGTCCGATCCCGACCTCAACCATGCCCGCGAGGCGTTGGCGCATCTCGAGCATCTCGTCGTGCAGGACCTCTTCCTCACCGAGACCGCCGTCTATGCCGACGTCGTGCTGCCCGCCTCAGGCTGGCCGGAGAAGGACGGCACCGTGACCAATACCAACCGTCAGGTTCAGATGGGCCGCCAGGCCCTGCCATTGCCAGGTGATACGCGCCAGGACTTGTGGATCATCCAGGAGATCGCCAACCGCATGGGCTGCGGCTGGAACTACAAGCACGTCAGCGAGGTCTATACCGAGATGGCCTCGATGATGCCGGCGCTCGCCAACATCTCCTGGGAGCGCGTCGAGCGCGAGAACGCCGTGACATATCCCTCCGACGCGCCCGACAAGCCTGGTCGCGACGTGGTGTTCGATGACGGCTTCCCGCGTCCGGGCGGTTTCGCCAAGCTCGTCGCCACGAAACTGCGGCCGCCGGACGAGGTGCCGGACGAGGAGTATCCATTCATCCTCTCGACCGGCCGCCAGCTCGAGCATTGGCACACCGGCTCGATGACGCGCCGCGCCGAGGTGCTTGACGCGATCGAGCCGAACGCGAGTGCGCAGCTCTCGCGCGGCACCATCGCGAAGCTCGGCATCCAGCCCGGCGACATGGTGCGGGTCACCACGCGCCGCGGCGTCGTTGAGCTCGCGGCACGCCAGGACGACGCCGTGCCGGACGGCGTGGTGTTCATCCCGTTCGCCTATGTGGAGGCGGCGGCGAATCTGCTCACCAATCCGAAGCTCGATCCGTTCGGAAAGATTCCGGAATTCAAATTCTGCGCGGCGAAGGTCGAGGCGGTGACGCCGGCCACGATGATTGCCGCGGAGTAGGGGCTCTTTAGAGTTAAGGCACTCCTTGGCGGCATTGGCGGTCTGAACCCTCCCTTGTGGTGAGGGTGGCGAGCGGCGCTGTTCAAGTACGCGTCGGCGTCAGCGCCCGTGGAGACTTGCGCAGCGCACGGGAACGTCACTCTTCCTTCTTGTCCTTGAAGTACGCCTCTACCGTGCCGTTGAGCTTGATCGTCAAGGGATTGCCGTGGCGATCCTTGGCCTTGCCGGCGGACACGCGAATCCAGCCCTCGCTCACGCAATACTCCTCGACATTGGTCTTCTCGACGCCCTTGAAGCGGATGCCGATGCCGCGCTCCAGCAAGGCGGCGTCGTAATAGGGGCTGTTCGGGTCGTTCGACAGTCGGTCGGGCGGGCTATCAGTCATGACGGTGTTCCAGCGTGGTCGTGCGGGCTCCTGCCTAACCCGTTGGGCGTCGAAGCGCCAGCATCAGGGCCAACCGGCCCGCTTGATTTTGCAGGCATCGGCCGCCATGGTGCCCGCCATGGATTCCATCACGTCCGCGGCCGTGCTTGGCGCCTCACGATCGCTCGGCAGCGACTCATTCATTCGCCACGACTGGTCGTGCGAGGAGGTCCGCGCGCTGTTCGCGCTGCCGTTTCCGGAACTGATGTTCCGCGCGCAGAGCATCCATCGCTGTCATTTCGATCCGGCCGAGGTGCAGATCTCGACGCTGCTGTCGATCAAGACCGGCGGTTGCCCGGAGGACTGCGCCTATTGTCCGCAGAGCGCGAAATATGCGACCGGCGTCAAGGCCGAGAAACTGATGAGTCTCGACGCGGTGCTTGAGGAGGCGCGCGCCGCCAAGGACGCCGGCGCGAGCCGCTTCTGTATGGGCGCCGCGTGGCGCGAGCCAAAGGATCGCGATCTCGAGCAGGTCTGCGCGATGGTCGAGGGTGTGCGCGCGCTTGGGCTCGAAAGCTGCGCCACGCTTGGCATGCTGACCGAAACGCAGGCGAAGCGTCTCAAACGATCCGGCCTCGACTACTACAACCACAATCTCGACACGTCCCCGGAATTCTACGGCGACGTCATCACCACGCGCGTCTACCAGGACCGCCTCGACACGCTCAGCGCCGTGCGCAACGCCGGCATCCATGTTTGCTGCGGCGGGATCGTCGGCATGGGCGAGAGCGACGACGACCGCGCCGGCTTGATCGCGACGCTGGCGAGCCTGCCGCAGCATCCGGAATCGGTGCCGATCAACATGCTGGTGCAGGTCGAAGGCACGCCATTGTCCGGGACCGCAGGGCTCGACCCGCTCGACTTCGTGCGCACCATCGCCGTCGCGCGCATCACCATGCCGAAGTCGATGGTGCGGCTCTCGGCCGGCCGCGAGGACATGAGCGACGAGACCCAGGCGCTGTGCTTCCTCGCCGGCGCCAACTCGATCTTCTGCGGTCCGAAGCTTCTGACCACCGCCAACCCCGGCCGCGACCGCGACATGCGCCTGTTCGACCGGCTCGGCCTCAAGCCGATGGGACCCGAGGCTGGCTGAACGTGCGGCAGCTTATTGGGTCGTGGCCCCGGGCTTGCCGTATTGCAGGACTTGCACCTTTTCCAACGTGACAAGGCCGCTCGCCATCATTTCATTGAGCACTGGCAGGAACGCATCGATCTTGTCCTGCGAATCGACAATTTCGACTACGATCGGCAAGTCTTGAGACAGGCGCAGAATTTTGGTGGTGTGAATACGGCTTGAATCTCCGAAACCCATGGATCCACGCAGCACCGTTGTGCCGGCGAGTTGCCTCTCGCGGGCCTTCAGAACGATCGCTTCATAAAGCGGCAAGTGTCCACATTTGTCGTCTTCGCCACAGAAGATGCGGAGCAGGACGGCATCGCGGGGTATTTGCATGGTCATGCCCACTTCATTGTGTTGATGCTAAGCGCAAGAATGTGGCCCAACCACACCGCGACGATACATGCGACGACCGATAGCGTGATGTTCGCGCCTGCGTAGAGCCATTGTCCATCGTTCAACAGATTGAGCGTTTGAATGCTGAAGGACGAAAACGTGGTATAGCCACCGCAGAATCCCGCCATGATCCCAAGTCGCGCCGTCGAACCGATGAATAGGCGCCCATCGGGCGCCGTCAGCGTCGCAACGAACCCAATAATGAAAGACCCGCTCACGTTGACCAGCAGCGTTCCCCACGGAAACGTTTCGCCGATCAACCGTGCAACAACGCCGGAGCACCAATAGCGAGTTACACCGCCAATAGCGCTGCCGACTGCGATCCACAAGTAAATTGCCATGTGCCTTCTCGATTCTTATCCGGCCATTGATTCTCGCTCATTTGACGACCGGAACCGGGCACGGCGCAAGATGTACCAGACGGTCCGCCCGGCTGCAAAATGTAAGGGTAATCGCGCCGATCAACGCCTGATGCAGCAACACACAAGTATTCCCCTTTGAATGCGCCTTTCGTGGCGCTAAGGATGACGATCCCGATCTCACCGGAGTGCGCTTGCTTCATGGCCGAACGCCGCCGCCGGATCCGATCATTCGAATGGTCGACGGCTATCATTGCATCGATCTCGGTCGCCGCCGGCGTTGCGGTCTACCTGCGCGATGGAACCGAGAAAGTCCTCGCGATCCTGACCAAGGACCTTCAACTGCTCGTCGGGATGCTGCCGAAAATGGCGGCCGGCTGCCTGATCGCAGCCTTCGTGACGCGGCTTCTGCCGCGGGAGGTGGTTGCGCGCGTGGTCGGCAGCGAGTCCGGACTGCTCGGCCTCCTTGTGGCGATGATCATGGGCGCGGTGCTGCCGGGCGGACCGCTCACGATCTATCCGGTGGCGGCGGCCTTCCTGGTGCTCGGCGCTGACGTCGGAACCGCCGTCGCCTTCATCACAGCGTGGAACCTGCTCGGCTACAACCGTGCGCTGATCTGGGAGCTGCCATTCTTTGGCCCCGAGTTCGTCGGCTGGCGCATTCTCATCGCACTGCCGTTGCCGATCCTGGGAGGACTTTTGGCGCGCACCGCCGCGCGCATGATCGCCAAGCGCGGAGGGAGCGATCAATGGATGTGATGATGATCATCAGTGTTGTGATCGCGATCCTGTTGTGGCTCCTGGTCGCCGTGCTCGCTTTCATTGCGGCGATGCGCAGCAAGGCTTTGTTCCGCGAAGGCGCGTTCGAAGGCGGCCGTGATTTCCTCGTGCTGATCCCGCGCGTGATGGTGGGCGTGGTCGGCTCCGGCTACATCGCTGCGGTCCTGCCGCCGGACCTCATCGCAAACTGGATCGGCCCGAACTCCGGCGTCATTGGCATCCTGATCGCGACGTTGATCGGCGCTGCGACGCCAGGCGGTGCCGTGGTCGGCTTCGCCATTGGCGCCGCCGCGCTGAAGAGCGGGGCCGGCGCGCCGCAGGTGATCGCCTATTCGACCGCATGGTCGCTCTATACTATTCAGCGGCTGCTCAACTGGGAGATCCACATGATGGCGCCCCGCTTCGTATTGCTGCGGGCGGCGGTGTCGTTCCCGCTGCCGATCCTGGCCGGGCTCGGCGCGCTGTTGCTCGGAAAACCATAAGAACGTCGACAAGGGAGGACGGACTATGAGCGACCACGGAACCGTCGCAACCAGGCGCGCCATTCTCGCCGCCGGCGCCGGCCTTGCCGCCGCCAGCGGCTTTGTCGGCCGGACTGCGGCCGAAACCGCGGTCCAGCACGATTCCGAACTTGCGCGCGTGCAGGATGCGCGCCGCGTCTTGATCAAGGGCGGGATCGTGCTCACCCTCGATCGCGCCGTCGGCGACTTCGCCAAGGCGGACCTCCTGATCGAGGATGGCAAGATCAGCGCCGTGCGGCCGGATATCGCGGCGGGCGACGCCGTCGCGATCGAGGCCGCGAACCGGATCGTCATGCCGGGCTTTGTCGACACCCATCACCATTTCTATCAGGGCATCCTGCGCAACATCCTGCCCAACGGCCTGCTCAATCCCGACTACAGCCGCGACATCAGCAATGCGCTGACCGCGCCTTACCGTCCCGCCGACGTCTATGCCGGCACGCTCATCAGCGCGCTCGGCATGATCGACATGGGTACGACCGCGGTGGTCGACACCTCACAGGTCAACCATACGCCCGAGCACAGCGACGGCGGCATCCGCGCGCTGCAGGAGTCCGGCCTCCGGGTCGTTTACGCTTATTTCGCGTGGTGCGGGGCCTGCCGCGCAATATCCCCAGGACTTGACGCGGCTGCGCAAGGTCTATTTTTCGTCGGAGGATCAACTCCTGACGCTGGCGCTCGGCGGGAACCTCAATGGCGACCAGTTCAGCTTCGCCCGAAAGCACGGCGTGCGCATGGTGTGCCATGGCGTCAGGGACACGACCGAGAAAGTGCTTTTCGAGCTCGCCAACGCCAAGCTTTTGCGCGCGGGAGACGAATACGTCCATTGCACGCATTTGAGCAGCGACGCCTGGCGCCTGCTCAAGGATACCGGCGGTCATGTATCGCTCGCCGTCCCGATCGAAATGGCCATGGGCCACGGAATGCCGCCGATCCAAGAGGCGCTCGACCACGGCATACGCCCGTCGCTGAGCTCCGACGTCGACGTGACGATGGCGCAGGATCCCTTCACGGTGATGCGTGCCTGCTTCACGCTCCAGCGCCTCAACGTGTTGCAGCGCGCGCGTCGTGGCGAGCAGAATCTGCCGCCGCTCTTGACGGTGCGCGACGTTCTGGAATTCGCGACCATCGATGGGGCGCGCTGCCTGACGCTGGAGAAGAAGATCGGCACCCTGACGCCTGGCAAGGAGGCTGACATTGTCGTACTCGCGGCCGATCGGCTCAACGTCTGGCCGCTCAACAACGTGCCGGGCGCGATCGTGAACCTGATGAATCCGATGAACGTCGACACCGTCTTCATCGCCGGCAAGGTGCGGAAATGGCGCGGCGGGCTTGTCGGCGTCGATGTGGCGCGCGTGCTGCGGCTGGTCGCGGAGGCGCGCGATGGGGTGATTCAGCGCGCAGGCTTCAAGACAAACCTATTCGCGTAAGCTTGCTTCCAGAGCGCATTCCGTTGAAGTGGAATCGGGATGCCCTCTCGACTCTTTGAGCGGCGCATGTCCCGGAAACCGGTTCCCACTTTTCCGGGACATGGGCTAGTCTAATGCATCGCCGCGGCGGTGCGCGGCATGATCGCGCCGTGATGGCGGATCACTTCGGCGGCGAGGCGATGGGCGAGGCCGGCCGCAGCGCCCGGCCCGTCACCCGAAAGGCGTGCGGCAAGATAAGCGGCGTTGAAGCTGTCGCCGGCCGCCAAGGGATCGACCGGCACCACGACCTCCGGCACCGGTACGAATTCGCTCTTGCCGCCGGACGCCACCAGCGCGCTGTTGGGTCCGTTCTTCACCACGATTTCGCCGATCCCGAAGGCCTGCAGGCGCTCGGCCGTTGCCTCCGGTGACGGGTCGCCCCACAGCACGGCCTCGTCATCATAGGCGGGCATCGCGATGTCGACGCGCTTGAGCGCTTCCACGAAAACCGTGCGGGTCCGGGTGAGGTCGCCCTTCCATCCGCGCGGCCGGAAATTACCGTCGAATGCGATCTTGGCGCCGCGCTGCCGTGCCATCTCCACGATCGCGAGGAAGCGGCCGAGCCCGGCATTCGAGTAAAGCGACAGCGTGATGCCGGAGAAATAGACGAGCTTCGCATTGAGCATGCTCTCGGCGATGCGGCCCCAATCCGCATGCTCGAACAGTTCGCTCGCCGGCTCGCCCTCGCGCCAGTAGTGGAAAGTGCGCTTGCCAGCGGCATCGTTGTCGGTGACGTAGATGCCGGGGAGGCGACCAGGAACGCGCAGCATCAGGTCGCTTTGCACGCCCTCGGCCGCCGCGAGCGCCAGGATGCGATCGGAAAATGGGTCGTCGCCGAGCGCGGTCGCGAACGCGGTTGGGATGCCGGCGCGCGCCAGATAGACCGCGGTGTTGAAGGTGTCACCGCCGCACCCGGCCGCAAAGCGGCCGTCGCGGCCCCGCGCCATTTCGACCAGGACTTCGCCGATGGCGACAACACGGGCTTTTGGGTTCGGCATGGGCACCTGACGCGCGCAATGTTGCGAGAGTGTGAGAAGCATAGCCCGGATGGCTTGGCAAATGCGGATCTTGGCAGATGCGGACCCAAGCCATGGGAGCCAAGCCATGGGAGCCAAGCCATGGGAGCCAAGCCATGGGAGCCAAGCCATGGGAGCCAAGCCATGGCCCGTCGCGACACCTTGGCAATCCGGCCCGAAATGTTATATTGTTACAGGAGAGGCGGCCATGCCCACGGATGTCCACCAGCATCGTCACCACCACCATCCCGGCCAGGGCCATCCGCCTGCGTCGATCTCGCCGTCGATCCTGCGGC
Source organism: Hyphomicrobiales bacterium (assembly GCA_009377695.1). GTDB lineage: Bacteria > Pseudomonadota > Alphaproteobacteria > Rhizobiales > Xanthobacteraceae > VAZQ01. The sequence goes on from WHTP01000059.1 coordinate 19,122, forward strand.
TGTCCGCGGCCGAGCGCCTGACGGCAGCAGGGGTGGTCATCGCGTTGATCTGGGCGGTCGTGCTGTGGGCCATCGCGTGAACCCAAGTCCTTGCGAATCAAGTCTTTGCGAATCAAGTCTCTGCGAACAGAGTTTGAGTGCCGGATGACTGCAGCGCTTCGTTTCAACAATTTGACCCTTGGCTATGATCGGCACCCGGCGGTGCATCACCTCGATGGCGCTGTCGATACCGGCGCGCTGATGGCGGTGGTCGGTCCGAACGGGGCCGGCAAGTCGACGCTGTTCAAGGGCATCGTCGGTATGATCAAGCCGCTCGCCGGACGCATCGAGCGCGGTGAGCTGTCGGCTCGCGATATCGCCTACCTCCCGCAGGCCGCCGAGATCGACAAGAGCTTTCCGATCAACGCCTTCGACATGGTGGCGATGGGCCTATGGCATCACACCGGCCTGTTCGGTGGCATCGACAAGCGCGGGCGTCGCCGCGTCGAAGAGGCCATCGCCGGGGTCGGCCTCACCGGCTTTGAGGATCGCGCCATCGGCACGCTGTCGGGCGGGCAGATGCAGCGCATGCTGTTCGCGCGCCTGTTGCTGCAGGATGCGCGCGTGATCGTGCTTGACGAGCCCTTCAATGCGGTCGACGCTAAGACCTCGGCCGATCTGTTCGATCTGGTGCGGCGCTGGCACGGCGAAAAGCGCACGGTGCTCACGGCGCTGCATGACATCGATTTCGTCCGTGCGAATTTCCCCGAGACTTTGCTGCTCGCGCGCGAGCCGGTGGCCTGGGGCAACACTGCGTCGGTCTTGACCCCGGAGAACCTGCTCACCGCGCGGCGGATGTGCGAGGCCTTCGACGAGCACGCGGCGGAATGCGCCGTGCCGACGGTGGCGGCGTGATCGGAACAGTCATGTACGATTGGCTTCTCGGACCGTTCGTCGAGTTCGAGTTCATGCGGCGTGCGCTCGCGGGTACGACGGCGCTCGCGCTTGGCGCCGGGCCGATAGGCGTATTCCTGATGCTGCGCCGCATGAGTCTCGTCGGCGACGCCATGGCGCATGCGATCCTGCCCGGTGCGGCGGTCGGCTTTCTGGTCTCCGGGCTGAACCTGTTCGCAATGACCGCGGGCGGGTTGATCGCCGGCTGCGTGGTCGCTCTGCTCACCGGTTTCGTCGCGCGCATGACCGAGCTGAAGGAGGATGCCGCGCTTGCCACCTTCTACCTGCTCTCGCTGGCGCTCGGTGTCACCATCGTGTCGATGGTGGGCACCAACATCGACCTGCTGCACGTGCTGTTTGGATCGGTGCTGGCGCTCGACAACCAGACGCTCTTGCTGATCGCCGGTAATGCGACCATCACACTGATCGTGCTGGCGCTGATCTATCGGCCGCTGGTGATCGAATGCGTGGACCCGAACTTCCTGCGGTCCGTCAGCGGCGCCGGCGCGCCCGCGCACTTCGCATTCCTGGCGCTGGTCGTGCTCAATCTTGTCTCCGGCTTCCATGCCCTCGGCACGTTGCTTGCGGTCGGGATCATGATGCTGCCGGCCGCCACCGGGCGCTTCTGGGCGCGCGATATCACGCTGATGGTCGTGATCGCCGCCATCTGCGGCACAGTTTCGGGATACGCCGGGCTACTGATCTCCTACCACGCCGGCGTGCCGTCGGGACCGGCGGTGATCCTGGTTGCCGGTGTCTTTTATGTCGTGTCGCTGTTGTTCGGGCATGTCGGCGGTTTGGTACGGCAGATGCTGCCGCAGCGTCACCTTGAAGCGTGATTCAACGTCTGCTGTAAGGAGTGCACCATGATCAATCGCCGGCATGTCATCGCGTTGGCTGCAACTCTGGCAGTCTTATCCGCCTCGGCGCCGGCGTTGGCGCAGGAGAAGCTCCGCGTCCTCGCGACCTTCTCGATCCTGGGCGATCTCGTTAAAAACGTCGGCGGCGATCGTATCGAGGTGTCGACCCTGGTCGGGCCGAACAGCGATGCGCACGTCTATTCGCCGGCGCCGGCCGACGCCAAGCGGGTCGCCGCCGCCAAGGTCGTCATCACCAATGGGCTTGGCTTCGAGGGCTGGATGGCGCGGCTGGTGCGCGCTGCCGGTTCGAAGGTGACGCCAGTGGTCGCCACCAAAGGCGTCAAGCCGCGCAGGCAGGCGGGCCATGGTCACAGCCATGGGCACGGCCACGACGATACCGATCCCCATGCCTGGCAGTCGGTCGCGAACGTGAAAATCTATATCGCCAATATTCGCGACGCGCTGATCGCTGCCGACCCCGCCGGGAAGGCGGCGTATCAGGCCAATGCCGCGGCCTATCTCAAGAAGCTCGATGGGCTCGACAAGGAGGTCCGCGAGGCGGTCGCCATGATCCCCAAGGACCGTCGCCGGATCATCACCTCGCATGACGCTTTCGGCTACTTCCAGGCCGCCTACGGCATCGAATTCGTCGCACCGCAGGGCGTGTCGACGGAATCGGAAGCGTCCGCGCGCGACGTCGGCCGCATCATCACCCAGATCAAGCGGCAGAAGATCCCGGCGGTGTTCCTGGAGAACGTCACCGATCCGCGGCTGATCCAGCGGATCGCGGCGGAATCCGGCGCGAAGGTCGGCGGCCAGCTCTATTCGGACGCGCTGACCGACGAAAAGGGCGCGGCACCGAGCTACATCGACCTGATCCGGCACAATGCGAAGCAGTTGGTGTCGGCGCTGACGACAAGCTGAACGACCGCTGCCTCGCAGGTTGTTCCGCCGGCTTCACACGGTATCGCACGGTAATTCGGGCTTGGTTCTCCGGGGTCGCTTCCCTATGTTAGCGGCCGAATGGAGCAATCAATGTCCGACAACAAAATACCTGTGACGGTGCTGACCGGCTATCTCGGCGCCGGCAAAACCACGCTGCTCAACCGCATCCTGTCCGAGCCGCACGGGCAGAAGTATGCCGTCATCGTCAATGAGTTTGGCGAGATCGGCATCGACAATGACCTCGTGGTTGGTGCCGATGAGGAAGTGTTCGAGATGAACAACGGCTGCATCTGCTGCACCGTGCGCGGCGACCTGGTGCGCATCATCGACGGGCTGATGCGGCGCAAGGGCAAGTTTGACGGCATCATCGTCGAGACCACCGGCCTCGCCGATCCGGCCCCGGTGGCGCAGACCTTCTTCGTCGACGAGAACGTCGGCCGCAAGACCAAGCTCGACGCGGTCGTGACGGTCGCCGACGCCAAATGGCTGAAGGACCGGCTCAAGGACGCCCCCGAGGCCAAGAACCAGATCGCCTTTGCCGACGTGATCCTGCTCAACAAATCCGACCTCGTGTCGCCCGATGAGCTGAGCGACATCGAAGCGCGTATCCGCGGGATCAATCCCTACGCGCGCGTGCACAAGACCGAGCGCTGCGCCATCGCGCTCCCGGAGGTGCTCGGCCGCAATGCCTTCGACCTCGACCGTATCCTCGACCTCGAACCGGATTTCCTGGAGACCGGCGAGCACCATCACCATGCTCACGATCATGATCACGACGGCGATCATGTCCACCATCATGATCACGGGCATGAACACAGCCACAGCCATGGCGGCCTGAAGCACTATCACGACGAGGATATGCAGTCGGTGTCGATCACGCTCGACAAGCCGCTCAGCCCCGACAAGTTCTTTCCCTGGGTGCAGGATCTCGTGCAGAAAGAAGGTCCGAACATCCTGCGCTGCAAGGGCATCATCTCGTTCAAGGACGACGACGAGCGATTCGTGCTGCAAGGCGTGCACATGATCCTCGACGGCGACCACCAGCGCCCGTGGAAGAACGGCGAGAAGCGCACGAGCCGCATGGTCTTCATCGGCCGCAATCTGCCGATGGAGACGATCACGCAGGGTTTCGCAGGGTGCGTGGCGTGATCGGTTGCTGTTAGTGCCATGACGCGTTGCCTCCCACCGAACGGGGGATAGGCCGTGGCTCGGCGATCAAGACCGGTACGCAAGAACAGGCCAGAGCCCGGCAACAGCCTCGAACGGATGGTCGCGCTGCTCGACCTGTTCGAGGAGAGCCCGTCGGGCTGGACCTTCGAGCGCATCCACAGCCGGCTCGGCTATACCCGCTCCACGCTCTATCGATATCTTAAGGTCCTGTCGGACGCAGAGCTTTTGAGCTCGCTGCCGGAGGCGGGCTACACGCTCGGCCCGCGGATCGTCGAGCTCGATTATGAAATCCGCGCCCACGATCCGATCATCCGCGCCAGTCGGCCGCTGATGCGCGAACTCGTGCAGGAGGTCCCGGGCATCGCGCTCTTGTGCCGCAGCTATCGCAGCAAGGTGCTCTGCGTGCACCAGGAGCGCAGCACCACCGAGATCGAAAGCACCTACGAGCGCGGACGAACGATGCCGCTGCTGCGCGGCGCGGCGTCGCGCATCATCCTCGCCAACATGCCGTCGCGAACGATCGCAACTTTGTTCGGACGGCAGCCGCGCGAATTCGCTGGTGCAGGCCTGGGGGACACGCTGGCGGCCGTCCAGGAGAGCCTGAAGCGCATTCGCAAAGCCGGATGGGACCAGACGACGGGCGAGGTGACCAAAGGCATCACCGGGATCGCCGCGCCGATCTTCGGTGATCGCGACAAGGTGCTTGGCAGCCTGAGCATCAGCTTCGCGACGCGCAGCATGAACGCCAAGCGTATCGGCGCGATCGCCGAGCGCGTGGTGTCGTGCGCCGGGATCGTCACGCAGACAATCGCGCGAGGGAACGGAACGGCGCAAACCAGCGTTACCGGTCGGAAAGCGCCCGTTTGACAAATCCCACATTGTGGGATTTAAGGAGGCGCATGGATACCCAGGTTATCATCGCCGGAGCCGGTCCGACCGGCCTCACGCTCGCGGTCGATCTCGGCATGCGCGGCGTGCGCTGCGTCCTGCTCGAGGAGAAGGAAGCGCCGCTGTTCCTGCCGAAGATGGAGCGCTCCAACGCGCGCTCGATGGAGATCTACCGGCGCATGGGGCTCGCGGATCGCATCCGCGCCGTCGGACTGCCGGCCGACGTGCCGATGGACGTGTTCATCGTACTCGAGAACCTCGTCGACCCGCCGCTCCTGCACAAGAAGTATCCATCGGTGGCCGCGCTCAAGGCCGAGATCGCCACGACCCATGACGGCACGCTGCCGCTCGAATGCTACCAGTTGATCTCGCAATATACGCTGGAGCCGTTCCTGAAATCGGTCGCGGAGACGCTGCCGAGCGTTTCAGTGCGTTACGGCCATGAGCTTCTGTCATTCAGCCAGGATGCCAACGGCGTCACGGCGACGGTGAAGGACCTCGCCGGCAAGACCACGGAGATCACAGCCGCCTTTCTCGTCGGTTGCGACGGCGGCTCGAGCGTGGTGCGCAAGCAGCTCGGTATCAAGCTCTCCGGCAACGAAGACCGGATGCTGCAACTGCGGCAGTCGCTGCACTATTGCGAGGAGTTGTTCGATCGCATCCCGATCGGCAAGGGTCGGCACTATCACGTGGCCGACAACCACGCGACCCAGATGATCGTGCAGGACTCGACCAAGCACTTTACGCTGCATGCAATCGTCGACAGCGACGAGGACATGGTGCGCATGTTTGCGAAGACCATCGGCATGCCGCTGAAGTTCGACACGCTCTATGTGGGCGAGTGGAAGCAGAACCTGCTGCTCGCCGACAGTTACGGCGACGGCCGGGTGTTCATCGCCGGTGATGCTGCGCATCTCGTTATCCCGACCGGTGGGCTCGGGATGAATTCGGGCGTTGGCGACGCCATTGACCTCTCCTGGAAGCTTGCCGCGACGCTCGAAGGCTGGGGCGGGCCGAAGCTTCTCCCGGCGTATACGACCGAGCGCCGCAAGGTCGGCGATCTCAACGTGCAGGCCTCGCGCTACGCCACGCTCGGCCGCCGCAAATGGCGCTCGATGTGGAAACCGAACATCCGCGACGACACGCCCGAGGGCGCCGCCACGCGCGCCGAACTGGTGCGGGTCGCCGACACAGAGCAGCCCAAGTCGAACGAGATGACCGGCGCGGAGCTCGGTTATCACTATTTCGGCTCGCCGCTGGTCTGGCCGGAGGAGGGCGACGGACCGAAATACGACTTCGTCGAATACACGCCCTCGACCTGGCCGGGCGTGCGGCTGCCGCACACCTGGCTCGATGACGGCGCGGCGATGCAGGACCGTATCGGCTACGATCGCGGCTTCACGCTGCTGCGGCTTGGACAGTCGCAGGCGGATGTGTCCGGTCTGGACAAGGCGTTTGCGGGTTACCGTGCGCCGTTCCGCGTGCTCGATATTCCCGACGCCGAGCCGCGTGCGGTCTACGGCTGCGATCTCATCCTGCTGCGGCCGGATATGCACGTCGCCTGGCGCGGCAATCGTTTGCCGGACGATGCCGCGAAGCTCGCAGCGATCGTGACTGGGCACTAGCTTCGCTCACTGCGTGGCTTAATGGAAGTTCCGGCCCCTCGGCAACACTTTCGCAACCTGCTTGACCGCGGTCTGCTGCGCGATGTTGGGTTTTGCTTTCGCCAACCGCACGAATGAATCGCCCGAGCGGGGATGCCGGAAACGATCGGGCTCATCGGCTTTGACGATGGCGGTGGATGCGTGTGTTTGCATGCTAGGTGCATCGTCGCTGAGACGATGCAGCAGCGGCGAAAGATCCTCGAATCCCTCGGCGACGATATGGATCACGCCTTGCTCGTTTTGCAGCGGTCCAGTCACGCTGATTAGTCTTGCGCCCATGATAATTGGGCGGAAGCGTTCGAATATTCGCGGCCACAAGATGGTGTTGGCGATGGCGGTCTCATCTTCCAGCGTCATGAAGATGGCATTGCCTGTTCCGGGCCGTTGGCGCACCAGCACGATACCTGCAACGGTCACACGCTTGCCGGAGGCAATCGTGGGCAATAAATCGTGCCGGACGATGCCGCGCGCGTCGAGGTCGGCACGCAGGAACGACACCGGGTGCGCTTTCAGCGACAGATGCAGGTGCCGGTAGTCCTCAATCACCTGTTGGCCTGGGAGCATCGGCGGAAGGCCAGCGTCAGGCTCAAGCTCGGCCATGGTCGCGCGCTTGAACAATGGCAGGTCGTCCTTGTCGCCCGCGCGGCGCAAGGCTCTCACCGCCCATAGGGCGTCGCGGCGGCTCAAGCCCAGCGAGCCGAAGGCATCCGCTTCCGCAAGCTTTTCGAGAGCGGCAGGCTTTAGCCGCGTGCGCAGCCAGAGATCGCGCACGGAATCGAAGCCTCTGCCACGGACACTTTCGATGATTTTTCCATCATCTTCGGAGAAACCGCTGATCTGCCGGAAGCCGAGTCGCAGCGCGTAATTCGATCGGATATCGTCACGCATGCTGGCATGGCGCTGATGTAATCGCTTGTTTGCCTTGGGGCCGTCCTCAAGATTGCAATCCCAATCCGACAAGTTCACATCCACGGGCCTGATCTCTACGCCGTGTTCTTGTGCATCGCGTACGATCTGCGCCGGCGCATAAAAACCCATCGGCTGGCTGTTCAGCAGAGCGGCCGCGAAGACATCCGGATAGCGGCATTTGATCCAGGACGAAGCGTAGACCAGGTTCGCGAAACTCGCTGCATGGCTTTCGGGAAAACCATATTCACCGAAGCCTTTGATCTGTTCAAAACAGCGAATGGCAAACGCACGGTCATAACCGCGGTTGCTCATGCCATCGATAAATTTCTTCTCGAAGCGTTTGATGGTGCCGACCCGTTTGAATGTCGCCATGGCACGGCGCAAACGATCGGCTTCCTCAGGTTTGAATTTCGCCGCAACGATGGCAAGCCGCATGGCTTGCTCTTGAAATAGCGGAATGCCCAATGTCTTTTTCAGAACATCCTTCAATTCATCTTTCTTCCCATGCTCCGGCGATGGGGAGGGATAATCTGGTTCAATACCTTTATCGCGGAGCGCTTCGCGTCGCTGCAGATAGGGATGCACCATTTTCCCCTGAATTGGTCCCGGGCGCACGATCGCGACTTCAATGACGAGGTCATAGAACTCTTTGGGACGCAATCGCGGCAGCATCGACATCTGCGCCCGGCTTTCCACCTGGAAGACGCCGATCGTGTCGGCGCGGGAAATCATCCGATAGACGGGAGGCTCGGCGTCCTTGAAGGACGAAAGATCGTAACGGAGGCGATATTCCGAACGCAGCAGATCGAATGAACGTCGCAGGCATGACAGCATGCCGAGACCGAGCACATCCACCTTGAGGATGCCCAAGTCGTTGAGATCGTCCTTGTCCCATTCGATCACGGTGCGATCTTCCATTGCCGCATTCTCGACCGCAACGACCTCGTCAAGACGCGACCGGGTGATGGCGAAGCCGCCGACATGCTGAGAGAGATGGCGAGGGAATCCCATGAGCTCTTGGGCGAGATTCATCGCCTGGTTCAGGCGCGGGTCGTCCGGATCAAGTCCGGCCGCGCGCGCCTGCTGTTCCTTGACGCCAGCCATCGACCAGCCCCAGAGGGTGCTCGCGAGCGCGCCGATCGTATCGTCGGACAATCCGAAGACCTTGCCGACCTCACGGATGGCGCTGCGGCCGCGGTAGCAGATGACGGTGGCAGTCATTCCGGCATGATCCCGCCCATAGCGCTCATAGATATATTGGATCACTTCTTCGCGGCGCTCGTGCTCGAAATCCACGTCGATGTCGGGCGGTTCGCGTCGCTCTGTGGAGACGAAGCGTTCGAACAAGAGATCCACGTCGTGAGGATCGACCTCGGTGATGCCGAGGCAATAACAGATCACGGAATTCGCAGCCGATCCGCGGCCCTGGCACAGAATACCTTTTGACCGGGCGAAACGCACGATGTCATGGACGGTCAGAAAATAAGGCGCGTATTTGAGCTCGGCGGTAATGGTGAGCTCTTTATTGAGTGCCTCTCGAACATGGGGCTTCATTCCGTTCGGATAGCGGCGCTGTTCGCCTTCTTTGACCAGTGCAATCAATGCATCCTGTGGGGTAGCGTAACCCTGACGGGTCTCTTTCGGGTATTCCGTTGTCCGCAGCTCATCGAGTGAGAAATTGCAGCTTCCGAGGAAAGCGGTCGTTTGTTCGATTGCGCCGGATACCCTACGGAAGAGTCGCGCCATTTCTTGCGGCGATTTCAGGTGCCGCTCGGCATTGGCTTCCAGCCGCCGGCCGCCGGTCTCGATGGTCACATGTTCGCGGATGCAGGTGACGACGTCCTGCAACGACCGCCGTTCCGGTGCATGATAGAGCACGTCGTTCACGGCAATCAGCGGCACGGATGCGTCATCGGCAATCGAAATCAGACGCATCAGGCGGCGACGGTCATCGCCATGGTAAAGTACGCTTGCCGCAAGCCAGACCGATTCAAGAAAGGCTGCCGTCTTCAGTTGCGACAGCAGGATCATGAGCCCATTGGCATCGATCCGCTCGGGAGGGAGAACAATGAGATTGAGACCTTCGATGTGCTCCAGAAGATCGTCACGGTAGAGAATGCATTCGGCTTTATCGCCGCGACTTTTTCCGACGGTGAGCAATCGGGTCAGCCGTCCCCATGCGGATCGGTCTTGCGGATAAGCGAGGATGTCCGGCGTGCCATCGGCGAAAACAAGCCGCGCGCCAGGCGCGATTTTCAGTCTTAGTTTCTTGTTGCCTTCGGTGTCTTCCTCGTAAGCAGCCGTATGCGACCGCACGACGCCGGCAACCGTGTTGCGATCGGCAATCCCGAGACCGGCCACGCCCAGTTCTATGGCGCGCTCGACCAGTTCCTCCGGATGCGAGCCGCCGCGCAGGAACGAAAAATTGGTGGTGACGGCAAGCTCGACATAGGCCGGAACCGGCGCATCTGCGATGGCGGCACGCGGTTGTTGTTCCGGAGTAGGGAAGGGATGGACGTTGCTCATGCGAACACGCCGTGCAGGAACCAGGTCGGCAACGTGAGGTCGTTAAAGAAGCCTTGGCGATAGAGCCAGACCCGCACGCCCTCGCGGCTCTCGACCCGGAAATAATCGCGCGCCAGCGCGTGGCCATGTGCGTCGCGCCACCATTCCATGGCGATGCGCTCGGGCCCTTCGGCATGCGTCACCACGTAGCGCATGCGCCGCCAGGTGAACTGCACCGGCGGACCGTCTGGAACGGCCGCGATCGCCTCGATCGGCTCCGGCCGCTCGAACAGACGGATGGGCCGCACGGGTGAGAGGGAATCTTGCTCAATCGATGCTGGAACAGAGCGTCGTTGCCGCAGACTCGGTCTGCTCCCTCCCCCGTTTACGGGGGAGGGCTGGGGAGGGGGTGAACTGGCGCCACCCATTATGCATGCCCCCTCCCTATCCCTCCCCCGTAAACGGGGGAGGGGACGCTGTGGCGCGATGCTTCGTAACTCCAGAGAGGCATTCGCAGGCATAGTCCGACACGTCGCCGCCGCTACGGCCGTGACCGCGAACTCCGGAATGTGCGTGTCCTGCGGCACGAGCCGCGTCACGCGGCGCAGGCCAAAGCGGGCGCCGAGGCGGTCGATGAGATGGGTCAGCTCCGCGGCCGAATGATCGGACACGGCCAGCCCGGTCTGTGCGGGATCGCAGCGTTCGGTCGCGAGCGCGCCGAGCCGCACCACGTCGTAGCCGAAGCCGGGGTCGTATTCGTCGCCGACCGCCGCGAGCCGTTCCACGAACAGGGCGCGGATGCGCGCGGCGTCGCGCAGCGGCGCGCCGGTGCCGGCGACGATGCGGTGCACCTTGCCGTCGGCGCGGAACAGCGCCACCTCGATGAAACGCGCGCCTTCGCCGCGCCGCTCCATCAGCTTCACCAATTCGCGGGCAAGATGGTCGATGGTGCCGAGCACGTCGGCTTCGAGTGCGATCGGGTCGGCGAAGCGGCGCTCGGTCACATAGGGCGGCACCGGCAGGCGCGGCGTGATCGGCTCATCGACGCGGCCGACGGCCTGGTCGATGCGGTGCACGAACGCTTCCCCGAAGCGTGCGGCGAGCGGCGCGCGCGGGCGGTCGATCACATCGGCGATCCGTTTAAGACCGACCTGCGTGAGGTCGGCGATGGTCTCCGGCGCGATCCGCAGCGCTGCGAGCGGAAGCGGAAGCAGCACTTCTCTGGTTCGATCAGATGGGACCAGAAGCGTGCCGCGCGCTCGCTCTGCTCCCTCTCCCGTTTGCGGGAGAGGGGTGGGGAGAGGGTGAGCTTGCTCCCGTCGTGATCGCATGCCCCCTCCCTGTCCCTCCCCCGCATAACCCGTCGAAGACGGGCGTGAACGCCCTTTCGCTGGGGGAGGGGACGATGTGGCTCGACCACGGATAACATTATCATCTGCATATCGTGCCACCGCCCAGGCGCAGCCGACGGTGTCGGCGACCGCCGCGCGCGCCTGGAAACCCTGCTGCGCAAGCCGCACCACGATGTCACGGCGCAACGCCTCCTCGCCGCCGAAGAGATGCGCGCAGCCGGAGATGTCGAGCAGCAGCCCGTCCGGCGAATCGAGACCGACCAGCGGCGTGTAGCGGTCGCACCAGTCGGCGATCGCGACGAGCATGCGCCGATCGGCGTCCGGATCGGCATCGGCGACAGCGATGCGCGGATACATCGCGCGCGCGTCGGCGAGCGCCATGCCGAACCTGAGCCCGAGCCCGTCCGCGGCGTCGTTGAGGCCGGCGAGCCGCAGCGCGCCTTTCACCGGCTCGACGACGACCAACGGTGCATCACTTTGCGCAAATCGGCTGCCGCCGGCGTGCGCTGTATCAGCCGGCGTGGGCGAACGGCCGCGGATCAACCGATCCGTCATCAGCCGCCGCAGCCACACCGACAGATAGCGCTTGCGGGAGGAAGGCGCGTTCATGGTGATCCCAATGGACGATGAAGCGGCCGCAACGGCCGCTTCGGTTTCGGTTCAGTGACAGATCGAAGGCGGTGCGCCCGAGACCGCCGAAACGGTCGGGCGTGCTTGGCGCGGCGGCGACCTGCCAGCGGGTCGTCGCCGCGGTCGCGATCGGCAGCGGCCGATGCCGCAGCAGAAGCCCGAGCCCGCCTCCGGCGCGCGCCGCGAGCGTCAGCCGCCGCGTGGCGGTAAAATCGGCTGCTTCGCCCGCCTCCGGCAGCTCGGCGATGACGACGGCGACGCCGCGCGATTTCATCGCCTCCTCGCAAGCCCACAACGCATCGACCGGACGCGGCACCCGCAACAGGATGAGCCGCTCCATCGGCACGCCGAAGCAATCGAGCCCGGGGCCATAAAGCGCGCCGGCTTCGAGCGCTGCGAAGTCGGTCTGGATGTAGAGCGCGGAGCTGCCTCCCGCCGTGCGCAGGGCGGCCAGCGCCAGCGCGAAGCCGGCTGTCGCGCCGAATTGCGCCGGCGCGACAGGGGCGAGTTCATGCAGCGCCGCGCAGGCCAGTCCGCCGCCCAGGGCGGCATCGACCTCGGGCAGGCCAAGCGCCAGCGTATCTTCTTCGACAAGGGAAAAACCCTTGACTTTATCGAGAGTTGCGAGCGCCTGCCGGAGATGGCTGAGCGCGCCGCGGGATGCGGCTGAAGCCATGGCTCCAATCCTTGTTCCTGATTTGTTCTATTGATTCCCGACCCCCCGACGGGAGTCAAGGCCGCCTTGCACGCCTCAAGAGTGCACCCCGAAAGAGCGCATTGGAGAGGGGTGACGACCGCGCCGCGCGGGGGTACATGAATTGCCCGCCTCAAAAATCGTCGCCCAACGAGAGCAAACAACAATGAACAAGCCCGACTACCGCTTCATCGGAAAGCCAATCCGGCGAGCGGAAGACGGGCGGCTCATCACCGGGCGCGGCCAGTTCAGCGACGACTTCCTGTTCGAGGGGCAGACCTATGCGGCGATCGTGCGCTCGCCCTATCCGCATGCGCGCATCCGGGGGATCGATTCATCGCGCGCGCGCACAATGAAAGGCGTGCTTGGCGTGTTCACCGGCGCCGACTGCCTCGCCGACAATCTCGGGCCGATCCCGCACGATCCGATGCCGAAGACCCGCGACGACATGAAGCTGCATGCGCCGGGCGGTGGCAAAGTCTTCATCGGCCCGCATATGCTGCTGCCGGCCGACAAGGCGCGTCATGTCGGCGAGGCGGTGGCGATGGTGGTCGCCGAGACCAAGAACCAGGCGCTCGATGCCGCCGAGGCCGTCGAGGTCGACTACGAGGAACTGCCCTTCGTCATCCACTCGGAAGACGCGCTCAAGCCCAGCGCGCCCGCGGTTTGGGACGAGGTGCCGAACAACATGCCGGTCGAGACCCTTTTCGGGGACCGTGAGGCAACCGACAAGGGCTTTGCCGAAGCCGACCACGTCGTGAAACTCGACCTGCACATCGGCCGTGTCACCGGGGTACCGCTCGAGCCGCGGGCGGCGGTCGCGCACTACGACAGGGAGACCGGGCGCTACACGCTCTATGCCGGCTCCGGCGGCGCGGTGCGGCAGAAGCATGAGCTGGCACAAACGCTCGGCATCAAGCCGGAGACGCTGCGCGTCCTCTCCTACGATGTCGGCGGCAACTTCGGCACGCGCAATCGCGCATTCGTGGAATTCGGCCTGGTGCTGTGGGCCTCGAAGAAGGTCGGCCGGCCGGTGAAATACACCGCCACGCGCTCGGAAGCGTTCCTCACCGATTATCAAGGCCGCGACCTCGTCACCAAAGTGGAACTCGCGCTGCGCAAGGACGGGAAATTCCTCGCCATGCGCGCGACTAACATCAGCAATATCGGCTGCCGTGCCGTGTCGTTCTCGCCGCTGTCGAAAGGATCGGGACTGATCCCCGGGTCCTACGACATTCCGGCGGTGACGCTGCGCGCGATCGCGGCCTTCACCAACACTATGCCGACACAGGCCTATCGTTCGTCGGGGCGCCCGGAGGTGACCTATGCGATCGAGCGTCTGGTCGATCAAGCCGCGATCGAGCTTGGCATCGACCGCGTCGCGATCCGGCGCAAGAACCTGATCAAGCCGAAGGCATTTCCGTACCGCAACGCGGTCGGCATGCTTTACGATTCCGGCCGCTACGAAGAGAACATGGACTGGGCGATGAATATCGCCGAGTGGAAGGGCTTCAACCAGCGCAAGCGCCAAGCCAAAAAGCGCGGCAAGTTGCTCGGCCTCGGGCTCGCGAACTATGTGGAATCATCGATCGGCTCACCAAAGGAGCAGACCCGGATCACCGTGCGGCCGGAGGGTCGTGTCGATGTGATCATCGGGACGCAGCCGGCCGGGCAGGGCCACGAGACGAGCTTCGCGCAGGTGGTGTCGGACCTGATCCGGGTGCCGGTCGAGACGGTGAAGATCATCCTCGGCGACACCGATGTGGTGAAGGTCGGCGGCGGCTCGCATTCCGGCCGCTCCATGCGTCACGCTGCGACCGTGTTCTCGAAGGCGGCGGTGGACCTGATCGCAAAGGGGAAGAAGATCGCCGCGTTGGCGATGGATGTGCCGCTCGACTCGATGGACTTCTCCGACGACGGCCGCTTCACCTCACGGGACACCAACCGCAGCTTCGACTTTCTTGAGCTCGCGAAAGAGGCGGCGAGCCTCCAACTGCCGGATGATCTCAAGGACGGTCTGTCGATTGTCACCGACAACGAGATGCACGATCCGGTCTTCCCCAACGGCACCGCGATCTGCGAGGTCGAGGTCGACTCCGATACCGGCGTGGTCAACATCACCCGCTATGCGTCGATCGATGACGTCGGCCGCTGCATCAACCCTTTGATCGTGCACGGCCAGACCCATGGCGCCATTGCGCAAGGCGTGGGGCAGGCGATGTGGGAGCAGTGCTACACCGATCCGGATTCGGGCCAGCCCTTGTGCGGCTCGCTGATGGACTATGGCATGCCACGCGCCGATAACATGCCGTCGTTCACCTGCGAAATCGCCGAGGTGCTTTCTCCCACCAATCCGCTCGGCATCAAGGCCGGTGGCGAGGGCGGCACGACCGGTGCGCCGGCCGCGGTGGTGAGCGCCATCGTCGATGCGCTCTCGGTTTACGGCATACGCAACATCTCGATGCCGGCGACGCCGTACAACATCTGGAAGGCGATCCAGGACGCGAAGGCGCAGCAATAAAGCACGGTCTGTGCCTCGATCCCCAAACGTGCTATCGTGATGTCATGACCAAAGAACAGGTCAAGCAAATTCTAGATCGCGTCCTGACCTGGACGCCAGAGCGGCAGTCGGACGCCGCCGAAGTTCTTGCGCTCATGGAGGCGCAAGATCAGAGCGGCTATCATCTGACCGACGAACAGGTCGCAGAAGTTCGTCGTCGGCTTGCCAAGAAAAATCCGACCTATGTTCCGCTCAACGAAGCGCGCACGCGGTTCCGACGTTCCGGGAAATGAGGGTTGTCTTTGACGAGGAGGCTCTGGACGATCTCCGGCACATACTCGAATGGATATCAAAGGACAATCCACGGGCTGCAGATACACTTGTCGCTCGCATCTTCGACAAGGCTGAGCGGCTGGCGGCTCCGGAGTTGTCCCAGATGGGTCGACCTGGATTGGTGGAAGGTACCCGCGAACTCGTCGAAGGACCCTACATCATTGTCTACAAGGTCTTCGAGGATGGCAGGATTGTCATCTTGACGGTTGCCCATGGAGCGCGCGACCGAGAAGACAAAGCCTGAGTAACTGCAAATTGACAGAGCGAAAATGCAAGCAATCGAACTGATCTGCTTCCCCGGTGCGCCGAACCTGCCGATCTTCGTGGCGAAGGAGAAGGGCTTCTTCGACAAGGCCGGCGTCGCGATCAACATGACGACGACACCGAGCTCGGCGTTCCAGGCGGAGAATCTCATCAATGGCAAATTCCAGGTCGCCGGCACCGCCTTCGACAATGTCGTCGCTTATCAGGAAGGGCAGGGCGCGGTGACGTTCGACCGCCAGCCGGACCTGTTCGCCTTCATGGGCGCGACGCAGGTCGAGCTCGCCTTCATCGTGGCGCCTGAGATCACGAGCTACCAGGACGTCAAAGGCAAGTCGCTGGCGCTCGACGCGGTCGCGACCGGCTTTGCTTTCGTGCTTTACGAGATGCTGGCGAAAGCTGGACTGCAGCGCGGCGACTATTCCTTCGCGGCGGTCGGCGCGACGCCGCAACGCTGGGAGGCGGTCCGCGCGGGCCAGCATGCCGGCACCATCACCATCGAGCCGTTCACCAGCATCGCGAGGGCGCAGGGCTTCCGTGTGCTCGACACGTCAAGCAACGTGTTCCCGGTCTATCAGGGCGGCTCGTTCGCCGCGAGCCGCGCCTGGGCGGCGGGCAATCCCGACGCGCTCAAGGGCTTCATCAAGGGCTATCTCGCCGGTCTCGACTGGACGCTCAAGCCGGAGAATCGTCAGGAGGCGACCGACACGCTTCTGCGCAACATGCCGGAGATCAAGCCGCCGGTGGCGGGCGCTGTGATGGCGAGCCTGCTGTCGCCGAAGTCCGGCCTGACGCCAGACGGCGCGATCCTGATGGACGGCGTGCGCGCGGTGCTCGATCTGCGCACGCGATACGGCAGCGGCAAGGCGGCGCTCACCGATCCGTCGAAATACATCGACCTCACATATTATGACGAGGCACGGCGAGGATGACGATCTCGTGTCCCGGGCGCAGCGCAGCATGAGCGAAGCGAAATGACGTGCTGCAGACCCGGGACCCCGCTTTCTTCTTTTCGATCGTGAAGCAACCGGGGTCCCGGATCAGCGGTGCACCGCTTTCGCGCTGCAATGCGTCCGGGACACGAGGTCGCTACTTCCCCGCCGACGTCAGCACGCCCGCCAGTAGTGCTGCGCCATAGGCGGCAGCGCCGCGCGGCTCCATCATCGGCGCCGAGCGTAGGTAGTCCTTCACCGCGACCAGCGCTGCCGCCGATCGCGCGGTCATCGAAGCGATCGCGTCAGCCATCGCGCGATCGAGCTCAGCCTTCGACACCACGGCACTAGCAGGCTGTTGAAGAACGCGCATTTTGTTTTGGCGCGGACTGGTCGTGCACAGAGCTGGCTTGCTCGGCACAGGTGGATTGGTTGATGCGGCGAAGCTTTGTCATGACGCTGCTGCCAGAAGCTTGGGTATTCGGA
>WHTP01000218.1 GCA_009377695.1 Hyphomicrobiales bacterium
CCTCCGCGAGGCATGCACGCAAGCGGCTGCCTGGCCGAAGGAGATCAGGATCGCGGTCAATCTCTCCCCGCTTCAGCTCCGGAAACCGTCGCTGGCGCTCCACGTCGTGCAGGCGCTCGACGCGACCAGCTTCTCGCCCGGCAGACTCGAGCTCGAAATCACCGAAACCGTACCCCTCAATGACGCCCGCATGTGCGATACGCTGCATCGGTTGCGCGAGCTCGGCGTGCGGATTTCGCTGGACGATGTCGGCACCGGATATTCTTCGCTCAGCTGCCTGCGGGCGTTTCCGTTCGGTCGCCCTTGCACGCGATCTCGGCATCGCGGCGACCGCGGAAGGGGTCGAGACCGAGCAGCAGTTCGCCTGGCTGCGCAACGAACGCTGCGCCGAAGGTCAGGGCAACTACTTCGGCCCACCACAGACGGCCGCCGAGATCGGCCGCCTTTTCAATCGCGCCAGGGTCGTTTCGGTGCGCCCGAAATCCGTCGCCTCCATGTAAGGAGCTCGAAGGGCAGTATCAAAGTCTTGGTGCAGCGCAGGGGGTGACATCCCAATGCGGCAAGACCTTGATTTAGGCTATATTTCGGCATGTTCAATCATTAACGGTGTCGGTTGGCTAACGACCATGGTGACGCGAATGTTGCTATGAACCGAATTTTACCGAACAGCGACAAATACGTATGGTTGGCCCTTGGTAACACTGTTCACTCTGGACTGGCGGGAAACCGCCAATTAGAACTTTGCTAACGCAACATGAATCGGTGCGCGGTGATTCACTACGTCCGTTTGCAACTCAGGCGTTTGGCAACAGGCTTGGCAGCCGTTGCGGCGCTTGCGTTCGTGCTGGACGGGGCACTCGGCGCCCATCATCACCTGCCGATAGCGGCAGGCGGTGGCCATTATCATGCGCATGCGCACAGCCATGCTCCAGCTGACGCATCCGCTCAGCAGGCGATCGATAATGACATCGCGGCTGCTGTCGATCTCGCCGCCGCGCAGCAGGATTCCGCACCGGACTCCAGCCTGGATGCGAATTCAAGCTGCTGCTTCGTTTGCGGATGCAGCGTTGCCGTTGTCCCGCCCAGCCTGACCGCCCAGGCCGTGCCGTTCGTGTTGTTACGGATCATGGCCTCGGCCCACCGTCGCCACGGTGACGGCATTGTGCCGGAAGGCCTCCGACGGCCGCCAAGACCCCTCGACATCGCCTGACCGCGCGCAGCTCCAGTGCTGCGACGCGGATCGCAGCATGTGAGGTTGCAGATGGTCCAATTCGGATTCGTTCGAGCCATTCGTGGCTTATCTTTTGGTGCTCTCGGCGCGGCGGCGATTCTTGTTGCCGCATTGCTGACGCCATTCACGCCTCTCGCGCAAGCGCATGAGGGCCACGACCACGGGCCGGCCGAGGTCGTGATGGGGCCGGCCGCTCCGCGCGTCTCCGCGACGTCCGAGGCCTATGAGCTCGTCGGCATCCTCCGTGGCGAGCGGCTCCTCATTTTCCTCGATCGCTTCCCGAGCAACGAGCCGGTCACCAAGGCGAATATCGCAGTCACCATCGGCGATGCCACCGACGCGGTGACGGCCGAGCCCACCGCCGACGGCGCCTACGCGATCGTATCTCCGCGCTTCCTGTCGGCAGGTCCGGTCGAGCTGGTGTTCGCGATCACCGGCGATGCCGGCGAAGACTTGCTGGTCGGCACGCTGACGGTGCCGCAGGAGGCTGCGGCAATGCCGGGCGTGTCCACGATCAACGCGCTGCGGACATGGGTCACTTCGCTTGTCTCGCCGCTCTGGCAAATCGTGCTGCTGGCGGTGGCGACGACGGGGCTCGCCTCCTACGGCGTCTTCCTCCTGCTGCGGCGCTATTTCTTGCAGGCGGCGGCGACGGCGCTGATGGCGGTCGCCTGCGTCGGGCTTCTGTTCGAGTCGGCGCGCGGCCACGGCGGTGACGACGACCACGCGGATCCGCCAGCTGCCGGTGCAAATAATGCGTCGAAGAATGCATCGGCGGCCGCCGTCGCCGTCGATTCACCGCGCCGGCTTCCGGACGGGCAGGTGTTCGTGCCGAAGCCGACGCAACGGCTGCTCGACGTGCGCACCGAGCAATTAACGACTCAGGAGGCACAGCGCGCGGTCAGCCTGATCGGGCGTGTCATCGCCGATCCGAACAGCACGAGCCTGGTGCAGAGCATGAATGGTGGCCGCGTCATGGCGCCGGAAACCGGCCTCCCGCGCATCGGACAGACGGTCAAGAAGGGCGACCTGTTGGCGCGGATCGAACCGACGCTGCCGCAGGCCGATCGCACCACCATCCTGGAGAAGCTCGGCGAGGTCGAGCAACTGATTTCCGTGGCGGAAGCGCGGCTGCGCCGCACCCGCATCCTCGTCGAGAAAAACGTTGCGCCGCAGAGCCAGCTCGTTGACGCCGAAGTGGAGCTCGAGGGTCTGCGCCGCCGGCGCCAGGTGCTGCACGAGATTCGTGTCGAGCCGGAATCGCTGCGAGCGCCGACGTCAGGCGTTATCGCTTCGGCGCGCGTGGTGCCGGGACAGGTCGTCCAAGCGCAGGACATTCTCTTCCAGGTCGTCGATCCCGCAAACCTGTGGGTCGAGGCGCTGGTCTATGGCGAGATCGATCCCGCAACGCTTGGCCAGGCGACCGCGACGACGCCCGGCCGGCCGCCGCTCGATCTTCGCTTCCAGGGCTTCAGCCATGCGCTGCAGCAGCACGCGTCGGTCGTTCAGTATGTGATCGAAAATCCCCCGGCCAATCTGAGCATCGGATTGCCGGTCAACGTCATTGCGCGCAGCGGCGCGCCGGTGACCGCGATGATCGTGCCGAAGGATGCCGTCGTGCGCAGCCCCAACGGCGAGGCGATGGTGTGGCGGCATCAAGCGGCGGAGCTGTTTGCGCCGCAACCGGTCCGCACCGCGCCGTTCGATGCGAAACGGGTGATCATCGCCGCTGGCGTGTCGAAGGGCGACCGCGTGGTGGTCCGCGCCTCCGATCTCGTGAACCAGGTGCGCTAGGAGCGGGACGATGTTCAACATCCTGGTCTCGGCGAGCCTGCGCAACCGGCTGTTCGTCCTGGCGGCGGCGCTGATCCTGGTCGGCTACGGCGCCTTCGTGCTGCCGCGCATTCCCGTCGATGTGTTTCCCGACCTGAACCGTCCGACGGTGACGCTGCTCACCGAGGCCGAAGGCCAGGCGCCACAAGAGGTCGAACAGCTCATCACCTATCCGATCGAGACCTCGATGAACGGCATGCCGGGCGTGATCCGGGTCCGGTCGGTGTCGGGCGTCAGCCTCTCCGTCGTCTATGTGGAATTCGACTGGGGTACCGACATCTATCGCGCGCGCCAGCTCGTGTCCGAGCGGCTCGCCCTCATCCGCGAGCAGCTCCCGCGCGGGCTCAATCCGCAGATGGGGCCGGTCTCGTCGATCATGGGCGAGATCATGCTGGTGGCAGTGACGACCGACGGCCGGGCTTCACCGATGGAGGTGCGGGAGATCGCCGACTTCGTCATCCGTCCACAGCTTCTGGCATTGAGCG
>WHTP01000089.1 GCA_009377695.1 Hyphomicrobiales bacterium
CGCGATATCCCAAGCGCCGGATCGACCGGCTCGGCTTCGGGGAACAGCGCCTGCGGCACCGCGGCGCGCAGCGTCGCAAGCCACTCCCGCTCCTGCGGACCGATCAGGAAGACCGGCGCATAGCCCTTGCCGGCGAGCGCCGCGGCGGCTGCGATGAACCGGTCGAGCGGCCAATTCTTCCTGAGCTCGCGGCTGCCGGGCGCCAATCCGAGATAGCGCGGGCCCGGCAGCAAGCGCTCCGCCGCAAGCTCGCGCGCGACCGGGGAGACCTCGAACGTTCCCTTCCAGTCCGCGGCGCGTCCGGTTGCCGCCTCGATCATCGTGAGCATGCGCTCGGCAACGCCCTTCGGCCGCAACCGGCGCCCGGGCGGCAGCCGGTCGGATAGCAGGAAACCCGGCGTACAGGCATAGAAGCCGCGGTGCTTCAGATTCATGCGCGCGAGCAGCACGGTCGTGAAGCGCGTGCGTGAATCAAACACGAGTTCGAACGGCGGCAAACGCCGCAAGCGTGGGATCACCTCGCGATCGGGTGATGTCAGGCCGGCATGGGAGATCACGCGATCGATGAGCGGCGCCACCCAGGGCGCGACATCGTCCTCCATCGCCGTCTGATGCGTGGCGATCCACCAAACCTTGTGCCCCGGAAAGGCGCGGCGCGTTGCGCGCAGAAATGGGATTTTCAGCAGCGCGTCGCCCAGCCCCTCGCGATCGACCAGGACCGCGATCCGCTTCTCATCCGGATCGACAGCATATGCATTCGATGTCATAGGAGGCGTGCTTATGGTCGCTTGAGTAGGTGGCGTGCAATGGCGCGGCGGATCGAAGTACCCATATCGGTCGGCGAACTGGTCGACAAGGTGACCATTCTTTCGATCAAGTCCGAAAAAATCACGGATGCGGGCAAGCGCGCCAATATCGGCCGCGAATTCGACGCGCTGCAGGGCGTGCTCAAGCCGATCCTGACCACAACCCCGGCACTTGCGCCGTTGCAGGCCGAGCTGCGCACCATCAACGACATGCTGTGGCGGATCGAAGACGACATCCGCGACTGCGAGCGGAACCGGGATTTCGGGGATCGCTTCATCGCGCTGGCCCGCGGCGTCTACCAGACCAACGACCGCCGTGCAGCCGTCAAACGTCAGATCGACGAGCTGATGGGCTCCGACATCGTCGAGGAAAAATCCTACGCGTCCTACGATTGAACGCTGGCCCTCTTCTGCCGACGGCTGCTCGCCGCGGCCGTATTCGGATTCGCGCTTGCGCGACTGGCGCGCCTTGCTGCGCTCGTTGAAGCGATACCACCAATAGTGCACCTGCGCGGCGGCGCGGCCGATGACGCCGCCCGACCACACCAGTTCGAACGGCACGAAGCGGCGCCAGGTATCGTCGCCCTCGGCGATCGCCCGGGCAATGATGTCGCCCGCCATCGCCGTCGTGTTGATGCCATGGCCGCCGAACCCGCTGGCCAGCCAGATGCGTGGTGCGAGCTCCCCGATCTGCGGCATGCGGTGCAGCGAATTGCCGAGCACCCCGGACCACATGTGGTCGACCTCGACCGGACCAAGCTGCGGATAGACCTCCGCGATGTCAGCGGCGAGTGCTTGCACAAAGCGCCGCGGGTCGAACTCCCAGGTCGTCGCCCTCCCCGACCACATCAGCCGGTCGCCGCCGACGATGCGGTAATGATTGTCGGCAAGATCGGTGTCGCTCACGGCACCGCGAAACGTCATGGCGGACTCAAGCCGGCTGCCTAACGGCTTGGTCGTTATCACATAGGTCCAGACCGGCATCAGCGTGCCCGCGATCCGCGGCACGAGATTGCCGAGATGAACATTGCCGGCGAGCACCACATGGCTTGCGCGCAGCAGCCCGGTCGGCGTGACGATCCGCTTGCGGACGCCCTCCGGGTCGATCGACAGCGCCGGCGATCGCGCGAAGATGCGCACGCCAGCCGCTTCCGCCGCAGCCGCAAGGCCGAGCGCGTAGTTCAACGGATGGATGTGGAACGCGTGCGGCGTGTACACCGCGTGGAAATAGTGGTTGCTCTTGAGCACATCGCGCACACGTTCGATCGGCCAGCCTTCGATCGGGCTGCCGAGGTCCTGGCCGACCAGGCGGACGGTCGCGAGATCGTCTTCGGCGTCATCCGACTTCGAGACCTTGAGCCAACCCGCCTCGACCGGATCGACGCCGGGCATGCCGGTCTCGCGAATGGTCGTGCGCACGTAGTCGAGCCCGGCTTCGGATAAGGCCCACAGCGCCTTCGCGTCATCGAGCCCGACCCGCTTGACGACCGCGTCCATGTCGGCGGCGAAGCCGGGCAGCACGAAGCCGGTGTTACGGCCGGACGCGTTCCACGCGATGTCGCGCGCCTCGATCACCACCACCGACCAGCCGCGGCGCGCGAGCTCGCGCGCGGTCGTCAGCCCGGCAAGGCCCGCGCCGACCACGCAGACATCGACATCGATATCGCCGGTCATCGGGGCACGCTCGGGCGCCGGCACCATCGTATCGGTATACCAGGTCCATGCAGGGGCCTGCCCGCCAGAGGAATTCACGACATCGACCCGTTGATCGGCCGCCCCACCGGCGGCCCACTAATTTAGTGTGGCGGTTGAGAAGTCGCATCATTCTCGCGGCGAGTCCGACATGCGGGCTTCTGAACCAAAGCCACACTAGCAAGTCATACGTACGCGTGTCCCTTTGAATCCGAAGAAGCACTTGCGGTCGGGGCGTGCGAACTTCGGATTCCGGACACGAACCATGGTAGACTCTCCACTCCAGGAAATCGATGCCGGGAATCGACAGCAAGAAATCGAACACATGCGATTGATGATCTTCCGCCATGCCAAGGCCGAGAAAGGCGCGCCCGGAGCGCGCGACCGCGACCGCCCGCTCAACCCCCGCGGCCTCAAGGAGGCCCCGCGGATGGGCGTCTACATGGCGCGCCACAAGCTCGTACCGCGCCATGCCCTGGTCTCGCCGTCGCGCCGGACGCGCGAGACCTGGGACGGCCTCGCCGCGGCGCTGCCGGCCGGCATTCCGGTGTTCTTCGAGGACCGGCTCTACGACGCCGCCCCCGAGGCGCTCGTGGCGGTGATCAAGGAGACCCCGACGTCGGTCCCGACGCTGATCGTCGTCGGCCACAATCCAGGGCTGCATGAGACCGCCCGCATGCTGATCGCCGCAGGCGACGTCGAGGCGCGCGAGCGGCTCAATGAAGGACTGCCGACCGCCGGACTTGCGGTGATCGACTTTGCAGGCGACGACTGGGACAAGGTCCATCCCCAAGGCGGACGGCTGGAGCGATTCGTGACTCCACGCCTGCTCACAGCCGCTACCGACTAGTGTCCCGATTCCGAAGTTCGTACCATTTCGCGGCGGCCTCCAATACGAACTTCGGAATCGAAGGACACCAGCAACTCTTTGAATCTAGTGTGGCTTTGGTTCAGAAGTCCGCATGTCGGACTCGCCGCGAGAATGATGCGGACTTCTGAACCGCCACACTAGTTGCCCTCTTTAAGTCGCCCTTGTTAAGTCGCCCTTGCCGCATCCGCGACAACAAGACGGTTACGCCAGCGGTCGGGGCGTGGCAGTATGGTAGCGTGGTTTGAGTCCTGCTGGGAGAGGACGTCCGCCATGTACAAAAGCATACTTGTTCCGATTGACCTGAGCGAGACCGAGCTGGCCAAGCCGGCGATCTCGGCGGCCGTGATCATGGCGCAGGAGTCCGGCGGCTCGTTGCGCCTGATCAATGTGCTGCCGCTGACGCCGGTCATGCTCGCAGAATACGTACCGCCGGATTTCGAGACGCAGCAACGCAAGTCCGCCGAGGACGCTCTCGCCATCGTCTGCAAGGAGACCGGCCTTGATCCGTCGAAGGTCTCTGCGACGGTGCGCCAGGGCGGCGTCTACCAGGAGATCCTGGAAGAGGCGAAGGCGGTCAAGGCCGATCTCATCATCATGAGCTCGCACCGGGTGCACCGGCCCGGCATCCGCACCTATTTCCTGGGCTCGCACACCGGCCATGTCGTGCGCTACGCGCAGTGCTCGGTATTGGTGGTCAGGCAGTAGGCTAGACTCCGACCGCAACCCGTCATCCTGACGTGCTCGCGAAGCGAGCCTCGAAGATGCACGGCCTCGGTGCATCTCGGGAAGCACATCCAGACGAACGTGGACCGCGATCGCCCCGATATCCGGGGACCCGGTCGACGACCGCGAGCACGCCGGGAGCTTGACAGAAAGCGGGTGGCGACTGGCGGTTCGACGTTCCAAATCTGAACCAGTCAAGTCTGAACCCGTCGAGGGCCGTAGATTGCGCCGTTGGTGCAAGCGACCCGACGGAACAAGTTGGAGCCGCCGATGCAAGACACAGGAAGCCGAGACAGCCTTGTCGACCAGCGCCGCGGAGCTCGAAACCCGTTCGACGTCATGGACGTCCCCGATCCCAACGACCAGGACGTGCTGGAGTTCGCCGCCGGCGCCAAGCTCGCAGGCAACTCGGACGATGAAAATGCAAAAGCTTGGGCAACCTCAAGCGATCTCAATCAACACGATGCGATGGAAGGACATTGGTCCAGTCGGTGGAATGGCGGCGCGGACCCCACCATCCCAGGAGATGCTGCGGACAAATGGAAACAGGGTCGAGCCGAGGTGAGAACGGCAGGAGACCGTGTCTATCTCTTGTTCGACTGGGATCATGGAGCGCGCAGGGGTCTCATTGATGCCCAGCGCGAGGGCGCAACTAGGCTGGTTGGGAAGTATATCAACTTGAGCGATCCAACGATCACACGCCCCTGGATCGGTCTGATCGTGAGCAATCAGAGAATCGATGGACGGTGGTCCGGAGGGCGTCTGGATTTTCGCCGATAAGGCCGCATTCCGCGCGGCGCTCGCTGCGCGCCCGACCATGCAATTGGATTGTTCCGTATTTCCAGTGCCCGTAAGCCGGAACTTTGCGCCCGTGATAGCGTTTTCGGATCAGCCGTGATTGCGCAGCAGCGCCATCGGTCGGCGCTCCTGATGATTCCAGTTACGGCTGTTGCCGCCGCGAACGGCGGCCTCACAGGAGCTCGAAGATCATGAGCATCAAGCGAATCCTGGTTCCGCTTCCCGGCCTTATCGAACAGTTCAGCGAGATCGACATAGCGATGGCCGCCGCCAAGGCGTTGGCGGCGCACGTTGAAGTGATGTTTGTTAGCGAGCCGCCGCCAGTCACACGAGCTGTCAGCGGAAGCGAAATGGCGTAC
This sequence comes from Hyphomicrobiales bacterium, assembly GCA_009377695.1. Classification (GTDB taxonomy): domain Bacteria; phylum Pseudomonadota; class Alphaproteobacteria; order Rhizobiales; family Xanthobacteraceae; genus VAZQ01. The sequence goes on from WHTP01000089.1 coordinate 5,250, forward strand.
GGCCGTGGAACGGTCGTGGCCGCTCAAATCAACCGTTACGCCGAAGAGCAGGAAAAACGCGCGCAGCAGGCGCGCGACCGGTTCATGCAGGTTTGTTCTGCAAACGGTATCCGCATTCTCGGCCCGAGCGAGGAACCCGGTTCGCTGCCAGCAGCATCCTGGCGCGAAACCCAGGGGACCTATGTGAGTCTCGCGACCGCGCGTGCGGCCGCGTTTGACCTGATGGTCGCCGCCAGCTCCGCCGTCATGGCATCGCTCCGGGAGGTCGCGGAGGAGTCGCTCCTACAAACGCGCCGCCCCGTGCTGCTTGCGCCGTCGCGGCTGCAGACGAACCTCACCGACACCGCGATGATCGCCTGGGACGAGAGCCCTGAATGCTGGCACGCAGTCTCGAGCGCGATCCCATTCCTGACGATCGCCAATTCGGTGCAGGTGATCAGTGTCGACCGGAAGCCCGAAACCCGCCGCGCCTCGCAGGAGGAAATGTTGGCCTATCTGCGCTGCCACGGCATCGCCGCGACCGGCCGCGTGGTCGCGCCGCATCTGCGCTCGATCGGTGACACCCTGCTCGCAGAGGCGAACGACAATCATATCGGTCTCTTGGTCATGGGTGCCTATTCGCACAGCCGCTGGCGCGAATTGCTGCTGGGCGGCGCGACCCAACACATTCTCAAGAATGCCGCCTCGACGCCGGTGTTCATGGCGCACTAATTTAGTGGTCCGATTCCAACATTCGCATCCTGTTTCGGCGCGCGATTTTGCGAATGTTAGAATCGAAGGACCACTAGAAGCATAAGTTTCTAGTAGAGCTTGGATTTGACATTCGCGTCGCGCATCTGCTGCGAGGTGGGTCGCGAATGTCATCCACTCCACTAGTGTGTCGGTTCAGAAGTTCGCCATCCTTAGCGCTTCCCCTCCTCCTCCGACGTCAGTTTGTCGATGCGCGGAAGCTCGGGAAACGCGCGCATCCAGATGAACACGACCGCGATCGCGCCGATGCCGCCGATGAGCGCCGCCGGCACCACGCCGAGCCACGCCGCCATCAGCCCGGCACGGAATTCCCCGAGCGATCCGGACGAGCCGGTGAACATGGAGTTCACTGTGATGACGCGGCCAAGCATCTCGGTCGGCGTGCGGGTCTGCACCATGGAATGGCGGATGACGACGCTGATGGCGTCGGCCGCGCCGTAACCGATGAGCGCGATCAGCGACAGCGCCAGCGACGTCGACAGACTGAACACCGAGATCGACATGCCGAACGCCGCCACGCTCAAGAACAGGACCTTGCCGGCCTTGGCTTCGATCGACCAGCGCGCGAGCACGAGCGACGCGGTGAGCGCACCGACCGCGGGCGCCGAGCGCAGAAGGCCGAGGCCCCATGGGCCGGTCTGCAGCACGTCCTTGGCGAAGATCGGCAACAGCGCGGTGATGCCTCCGACCAGCACAACGAACAAGTCGAGCGACATCACGCCGAGCAGCACCCGGCGGTTCCAGACGAAGGAAAAGCCGGCGAACACACTTTCGAGCGTGATTGGCCGCTTGTCCTGCTTGTCGCTTATCAGGTGGATGAAGCTGACCAGCACCGCCGCCACCGCGCAGATGATCGCGCAGGTCGCATAGACGACGACCGGCCCCAGGAGATAGAGCAGCCCCCCGATCGCCGGTCCGCTGATGATCGCGGTCTGTTGCGCGGTCGCCGATGCGGCGATCGCCCGCGGCAGCAGGGAAACCGGCACGATGCTTGGCAACAACGCCTGCATGACCGGAATTTCAAACGCTCGCGCGGTGCTCGACACCAGCAGGATGGCGAACATCCACTCGCGCGTGAGCCAGCCCATCGCGCTCCCAAGTCCAAGCAGACCTAGCATCAGGACCTTGACGATCTGGCAGGTCCGCATGATGGCGCGGCGGTCGTAACGGTCGGTGACGTGACCGACGACCAGGTTGAGCACGACCAGCGGCAGGAACTGAAGAAAGCCGACGATGCCGAGATCGATCGCGCTGCCGGTCATCTCGTAGAGTTGCCAGCCGACCGCGACCCCCTGCATCTGGAACGCGCCCGTGGTCGCGGTGCGCGTAAACCAGAGTCGCACGAAGGATGGATATTGCAGCAGGCTTGTTGGTGCGGGCGACGTCTCAGAGGACAGCATGTCGGGCAAAGACATGGGCACACGCTATGCGCCGGATTCGGCGCATAGGCCAGTCCCCTGACCAGGTTCTTCCTTGTGGTTCGCAAAAGCGATACGGCGGCAGTACTGCCGCTTCAAGCCGCCCCTGCAAGCGCGATGGGCAGTATCCTCCGCGGTCGGGATTTGCCACGGGGAGCCCACATAAATTTACGTAAAGCGCGTCAGATCGGGATCGCCAGCAGCGTGTCGATCTGGCGGCTGTCGAGCACCACCGTTTTCTCGACAAAGCGCGGGGTGTCAGCGTCATCGAGCAAAATGCGGTCGTCGTAGCGCCCGGTGACGAACATCATGGTCTCGCCGGTATGCATGATGCGCACCACCATGAAGCTTGTCTGCGCCCGGACAATGCCGCCCTCGCCGCGCTCGATAACCGGCGGCGCGATCATGTGGCGGTAACGCTGCGCCTCGTACACGTTCGCATCACGCAGCGAGCGCACCCGATCGCGCAGCATGGCGCGCGACGTGGCGTAGATCATGCCGATCGGCATGCCCTGCGCGAGATTGTCGGCGGTGGTGACGAGATAACGGCAGCTGTCGGTGAAGAAGTCCGGCCAGTCTTCCAGCCGGTCGTGGTCGAGCGCCTGGATGTAGCGCGCAAGCAGGTCCTGCACCTTGAACGTGGTCTCCACATCCATAGCGCTTATTTTCGTTGGGGCATGATTCTTCGGATCGAGCCCGAGGGCATGCTTTTCCGAAAACCGGTCCCCACTTTTAGGCATCATGCTCTAGAACCCCATCTGCGCACGGTAGAACGTCCAGAAGCCACGCACCGCCGCTTCCGTGACGCGCGTGTCGTCGGACGTGATGCCGCGGCCGCCCATCTCCACCACCGAGAGCACGTCGGACGCGGAATTGACAGCGCGCTGCACGAAGCCGGGCGCGGCGCCGTCTTCCATCGAGATGTAGCCCGCCGGGCCGATCAGGTTGGCCTGGCGCATGCGCCGCTCGGTCATTGCCTCGTCATCATCGGTGAAACCGAAGATCGTCCACACCAGCTCGGTCTTCTCGAGGCCATGCGTCACCAGCCGCCGCACCGCAAGGCTGTTCCGCGTCTGCTGCAACACGAAAGTCGGAAACACCGAGAGGATCTGCAGGCCGATGCCGTCGCCGTATTCGTCCACATGGGCGAGCACCTCAGGTGCCTCGAGCCCGAAGCCTTCCTGAGCGGCGCGCATGCCGGCCTTTTCGTATTCCTTGCCGCCGGTATCGGCGGCGAACGAATAGCTGATGTGGTTGCCGCCAGTTTCACTGATCACGAGACCGCCCTTTTGCGTCAAGCGGTTGAGACGGAACGTCGTAAAGAACGTGTGCAGGAGACTCGCGTGGTAGCTGTCCTTGACGTTCTCCATGTAGAGCTTCCAGTTGCTCGCAAGCATCTGGCTGTAGCCGCCGAGCACGCGCACCGGGGCGCGCATGACGCGCCGGATGCCCTTGACGATCTCCGGGCCGAGATAGGCTTCGAGCGGCGGCGTATTGGAATCGAGCGTTCCGAAGACCAGGCCGCAGAGCGTCTCGACGCGCAGCTTGCGCGGCGGGTTCTCGTCGGGCCGCGCGTCGGCCGGCATGCCGCCCTTCCCGCCCATGCCCTTGCGGAACGCGACGGCGGTGAGGTTGCCGGCGAGATCGTAGCTCCAATTGTGATAGACGCAGACGATGTCACGCGCCTCGCCGCGCTCGTTGATGCAAAGCAGCGAACCGCGATGCGCGCACCGGTTCTCGAATGCGCTGAGCTTGCCGTCGTTGTCGCGTGTCACGACCACTGGCATCGCGCCGACCGCCGACGTCCGGTAGGTGTTCGGCTTCGGCAACTCGGCCTCGAGGCAGAGGAAGTTCCAGGTTGGACCACGAAAGACGCGCGCCTGCTCGTCCGCAAACAGGTCGCGGTCCGAGTAGACCCAGTACGGGACGCGGGCCACGCCCTCGGCCGGCCATTGCCGCACTGCCACTGTCATCGCCGCACTCCGCTGTCGCTTACGGCAATTTGACGTTTGCCGCCTTGATCACCTTCTGCCATCGGATCACCTCCGATCGGAAATAAGCCGCCGTCTGCTCCTGAGTTCCACCGACGACCTCGGCGGAAAGCCTGGCCATGCGCGCCAGCACGTCCGGATCGCGCAGCGCTTCATTGATATCGGCGTTGATCTTGTTGACGATCGTCATCGGCGTCTTCGGCGGCGCGACCACCGAGAAGAACGCTTCCGATTCGAACCCGGGCAGCGTCTCGGCGATCGCCGGTACATCCGGCAACGACTTCATGCGCTTCGCGCTTGCGACCGCCAGCAACCGGAGCTTTTTTCCTTGCACGAGTGGAAGCGACACACCGAGATTGTCGAACATGATGTCGACATTGCCGCCGACCAGATCGTTCAGCGCAGGAGCCGAACCGGTATAGGGCACGAGCTGGAATTGCACGCCGGCGTCCAATTCAAACATCTCCGACGTCAGGTGCGAGGTCGTGCCGATGCCCTGGATCGCTGCGTTGATCTTGCCGGGATTGGCCTTGGCATAGGCGATCACTTCGGCGACCGTTTTGGGCTTGAAGCCCGGCGTCACCACCAGCGCATTCGGGATCCGCGCCATGACCGCGATCGGTATGAACCGGGTCGGATCGAAGTTGAGCTTGGGATAGAGGTTGTGATTGATGACCAGCGGCGGCGGCGGCGCCGACAGCAGCGTGTAGCCGTCGGGCTCGGCCTTGTAGACCATTTCCGAGCCGATATTGCCGGCCGCGCCGGGGCGATTCTCGATCACCACCGGCTGTCCCCATTTGCGCGAAAGGTAGTCGCCGACGACACGCGGGATGACGTCAGCCGAGCCTCCGGCCGGGAACGGCACGATGATCCGCACGGCGCGTGACGGATAGTCCTGCGCCAGCGACGCCGGCAGCGCTGTCGTCAGCGCCATGAGCCCGGTCACGGCCGCGACCAGCAGGCGTCCGGCAGTCCTGCTCAAACGCCTTCGGTGAGTCAAATTCCTTCGGTCAGCAAAATTCATTTTCGCGTCTCCTCCAATGTTCACATGCGCCGGCCCGCATCACGCGTCAATCCGGACGCGTCAACCAGCAGCGCGTCAATCGATGGTGATCTTCGCCGCCTCGATCACGGGCGCCCAGTGCTGCGTGCTCGCCGCGATCATCTTTCGCATCCCCTCGGGCGAATTACCGAGCGGCTCGGCTTCGAGTGCAAGGATGCGCTTGCGCACCTCCTCGGTCTTGAACCCTTTCCCGATCGCATCGGAGAGGCGTTGCGCGACCTCCTTCGGCGTTCCGGGCGGCGCCGCGACCGCCATCCAGGTATCCGCGTAGACGCCGGGCAGCGTTTCCGCGATGGTCGCAACCTTCGGGTAGCTCTTGATCCGCTCGCGGCCGCTCGTCGCCAGAAGCTTGAGCTTGCCGATATCGATGTTCTGCTTGTTGGCCAGGAGATAATCGGGAACGAGATCGATGTTGCCGCCAAGCAGATCGTTGATCGCAGGCGCGCTGCCCCGATAGGGAATTTCCGTCATGCGGAATTTCCCCCGCAGCATCAGCAACTCGCCGAGCAGATGACCGGTGTTGCCCTTACCCTGATGCCCGTAATTGACCTTGCCGGGATTGGCGCGCGCGTATTCGATGAAGCCCGGCAGGTCGTTCGCTGGCAGATCGGCACGCGCGACGAGAACCAGAGGATAAGCCGCAAGTACGCTGACCGGCTCCATCGCGCGGGTATCGAGCGGCGATTTGACGAACAAGAGGTGCGCGACCGTGTGCGAAAGCTGCGGGGCGCACAACACGGTATGGCCGTCAGGCGCAGCGCGCATCACCGCCTCGATCGCAATGCGACCGCCGGCGCCGACCGGACGATTCTCGATGACCACCTGCTGTTTGAGGGTGGTGCCGGCACGTTCGGCGGCGAGCCGGCACAAAAGGTCGGCGGTCCCGCCCGCCGGCAGCGGCACCACCATGGTAATCGGCCGGTTCGGATAGCTGTCTTGGGCTTGAGCCTGGGCATGCGCCGGCACCGACGCGGCGCAAAGCACCATCGCAACTGTCACCATCGCAACTGTAATGCAAACTCTCATCTTGCCTCTCCTCCCCTAAGGATCGCAGTCAAATCGACCGGGTACGATTTGACGCCTTGTCGCGCCGCCCGGTCGTGCTGCGGTTTCATTTTGTCATGGATTGGCGGTACGGTCCGGGCTGCGTCCTTGGCGACGAATCGAATGTCGGGCGCCGGCCGCTTGCGCGGATGCCGTCTCGCTCCCAAATGAACGACCCCGGGACGATGTCGACCCGAAAATCGCTCGAATCATGGCACTTCTCCTGAATTTGCAGCAATATCCTGTTGATCGTTACGGCAATGTCATTCGACAGTACTGCCGTAATCGACCACAATGGAACCGTCATAAACGCGGCTCAGATTGCGTCCCGCTCAGCCACATTCAGCCACTACCTACAGGATGATGGACAAAACACGAGCCGATAACAACGGGTCGATGGCGACCCCGTTGAGTGCATCGAAGGTCAGATGAGGCCGTCAATGATCAGCCGTTTCTCCGCCGGAGTTCTTGCGTTTCTTTGCCTTACCGCCCTGCCGGACACGGCGTCCGCGCAACGGGCATTCGACGGGAATTGGAGCGTGCTGATCGTCACGCAGAGCGGCAATTGCGACCGTGCTTATCGCTACGGCGTGTCGATCCGGTCGGGCCACGTCCTTTACGACGGCGGGGCCGTCAATTTCACCGGCCGGGTCGCGCCCAATGGCGCCGTCCGGGTGCGCGTCTCATCCGGCAACGGGTTTGCCGATGGTGCCGGGCGCCTGAACCGCAATGCCGGCCAGGGACGCTGGAGCGGCCGCTCCGCCGGCAGCCAGTGCTCCGGCTACTGGACGGCCGAGCGGCGCGGATAACATCGCCCGAAATCCGGCAATGTCACGACCGGCGGCCCGCTCGCCCGCCGGAATCCGTCCTTGTGTTTTCAGCCAAAGACAATTACCTCGGCCGCGGGATCCGCACGCCGCGATGGTCCGTATTTTGACATGCAATCGAAGCGCTCGATCTGACTGGAGACCTGCCGTGATTCGCGTCTTTGCCAGCTTGGCCTTAGGCCTGATCTTCACGTGCTCTGTGTCGTCATTGCCCGTGTTGACATCGGGCAGCACCGGCACGGCTTATGCGCAGACGCAGAAAGGCAAAGCAAAGGCCAAGGCGAAGCAGCGTTCGATCAAAGCCGCGCCGAAGACAGGGCCGAAAGATCCGCCGCCGCGAATCCAGCGCACCGCTGACGATCAGGCGGCCGCAACCATTGCCGGCTTTCCAGACGCCCGCGTCTGGGGCGATACCGTCGAAGATTTCAAGAAGGTCCTGCCGCCCGCGAGCGGTCCCTGGCTTGCGATGTCGGGCGGCGGCGCCGACGGCGCGTTCGCTGCCGGGGTGCTCAACGGCTGGACGCAATCCGGTAAGCGGCCCGAGTTCACCGTCGTCACCGGCGTGAGCATCGGCGCCCTGCTGGCGCCCTACGCATTCCTCGGCTCCAAGTTCGACGAGGAGGCGCGCCAGGTGATGACCACGATCACCAGCGCCGATATCTTCGAGGACCGTCCGACCCATGAGAGCTTTCTCGACACCTGGCCGCTACGACGCCTGATCGAGAAGCGCGTGACGCCCGAGCTCGTCGCTGCCGTCGCGGCCGAACACAAGAAGGGTCGGCGCCTGCTTGTCGTCACCACCAATGCGGACGCCGGCCGGCGCGTGATCTGGGATATGGGCGCGATCGCGCAGAAGGGCGACGAACCTGCGATCAAGTTGTTTCGCAACGTGCTGCTTGCGTCGTCAGCGATTCCCGGATTCTTCGAGCCGGTGCTGATCGATGTCGAAGCGAACGGCAAGAAGTTTCGGGAGATGCACATCGACGGCTCGGTCACGTCGCCGTTCTTCGTTGCTCCCGAAGCGCTGCTCGAACCCGGCAACACGCTGCGCCTTCCCGCGACCGATATCTACATCGTCCTCAATGGACGGCTGTCGCCGGATTTCTATCCGCCGGAGCGCAAGACAATCGCAATCCTAAGCCGCCTGATCAGCGTCGTGCTGCGGTCGGGATTGCGTGCGGAGGCGATGCTGTTTGCCGCCAATGCGCAACGCCTGGGTGTGCCGATGTATGTCGCGCAGGTCTCCGACAGTTTCAATCACCCCGCCTATGGACTGTTCGACGAGAAATATATGAAGGCGCTCTACAAGCACGGTCTCGAACGCACGCGCGATGGCACCGCGTTCGACGCGCTCGGGCAGTCCGCTCCGGAGCTGCGCACCGGCAATCCTTGAGGTGCGATTCCGCTGTTGCGGTCAGGCGTTCGTGGGCGACTTGGGCTCGGTGACTTTCACCGCCACCTTCCATGCCAGCCAGATCGTCGCGAAGAGCATCGGAAAGGCGATCAGCAGGCTGGTGAAAGGCGACGTCATCTGGTCGACAAAGATTCCGACCCACGCGACACCGACAATTCCGAGGCACACGATGATAAAAAACGTGACCAACAGATTCATGGGTGCGTCCTCCTGTATTCCAACGTTGCCTATTATTGAAGGCGATGCACAGGACTTCAAACCGTAGAACTACCGCAGAAAATCCGATAGCGATGGTAAAGTAGACGGGCGTGGAGGCCTCCTTCGCGCCCGTCTGCCGTCACCGAATTCCGGTTGCCACAGCGCGGACGGGTCCGTCACCCATCGTTTCATCTCAGCATGTGTCGGGAGTCATGCTCGCTAGCTTGCGGCTTGCAGATTGAGCCTTGCCTCCGCGATCTCGGTGAGCTTGCGGTCCGCCGCCTTTTCCTCTTCCAAAGTCTGCTCCAGCACACGCGCGCAGTCATTGCGGCCGAGCTGCTTGGCCCATGCGACCAACGTGCCGTAGCGGGAAATCTCGTAATGCTCCGCAGCCTGTGCAGCGGCGGCCAAGGCGGCGTTGAGCACGGGCTTGTCTTCGACCTCGCCAGTGACCTCTTCCGCCTCCTCGATGATGCCGTCGATCGCCGGACAGTCGACGCCCTTGGCCTCGGTGCCATGCATCTTGAATACCTGCTCAAGCCGTATGACGTGGTTCTTGGTCTCGCCGAGATGTGCCTGGAATGCCTGCTTGAGTTGCGGATCGGTCGACTTCTCGACCATCTCCGGCAGTGCTTTCACCAGCTGCTTTTCTGCGTAGTACACGTCCCGCAATGTGTGCACGAACAGATCGTCCATGGTCTTGATATCTCTTGTGAACAGGCCCATGGGTTCCACCCTTGTTTGTGTTGTGTTTGTTGTGCGTTCGGCTGCGGCCGCTAACGCCGATGGGCCGCGAGCAAGCGTGATGTGCTGCCAACGATTGAACGCACGCGCGGTTCCGGAACCCGGCGATTAACCGGACGGTCATCGAGCTATGAATATAGTCCTGAACTGCGCGGCGATGTGGAACCGATCCACCATGCTCAGGGTTCGTGAACCAGAAAAACACGTCAACGACCTTTGAACCTATTTCTGCCATAGCGCTACCAACGGGCGGGACAAGGGGACCACCCCTTTCGAAAAATAGGTCAGAACTCGCGCTCCCGGCTTCAGCCGGCATGATAACAAGATGGATGGATGTCATGACTAAGCCGCAGAAGAATCTCCGCAATTTCGCCCTCGCTGGCGCGCTCGCGCTCTCCGTTGCGGCCATCAGCAGCATCGCGTCCCCGGCGACATCCGCGCCCAGCTATGACGGCCTCTGGAGCGTGGTGATTGTGACCGAGCAGGGCACCTGCGACCGCGCCTACCGTTATCCGGTCCGCATTTCCCGCGGTCAGGTCGTCAATGCGGGTGACAGCTCGGTCAGCATTACCGGCCGTGTCGGCGGGAACGGCACGCTCACTGTGACCGTCAGCCATGGCAACCAGCGCGCCACCGGCTCCGGTCGGTTGAGCAGCACCGGCGGCGCCGGCTCCTGGCGCGGCGGCGAGTGCTCCGGCACCTGGGAGGCCGAGCGCCGCGGCGCCTGATCATCCCGAAACGAATTTCAGTCGGCCTCGCCTGTGCTCAGGCGAGGCCGACTTGTTTTTTGGCGCTCGTTTCGGCGCTTGCCACGTCGGCGGCAGCTATCTTAGACACGCGCCAGTGTCCCGATTCCGAAGTTCGTACCATTTTGCGGCGCCCTCCTATACGAACTTCGGAATCGGGACACTAGTGTGGCTTAGGTTCAGAAGTCCGCATGTCGGACTCGCCGCGAGAATGATACGGACTCTGCACCGCCACACTGGCTTCCCTCCTTTTGCGCCCCGCCGATGAACGCCCCGATCCACGACCTGCCTCGCACCGAAGTACCGCGAACGCTCGTGCTGATCACCGCCACGACCTGTGGCGTGCTGGCCGCGATCGCCGCACAGATCATGCTCGCTCAGCGCGGCATCGAACTGGCCGGGATCTGGAGCGAGTTGTTGTCGACGCGCGGACCGCAGCTTCGCGCCGCCAGTGCGTGGTGGATGATGGCGGCGTCGGCCTTCCTGGTCGGCGCGCTGGTCGCGGCCGCGCTCAGCCGCTTTCCCCTGCCCTGGCTCAATTTCCGGCTGCTGCGATGGGTCGCCGGCACGGCCCTTGTCGGCGCGCTGGCCCATATCGGCCACGCGGCAGCGATGAAGGCCGGCGTCGCCGTCGGCGTTCATGCGGCGGCGAGCTTTGCGGCCGTCTGCGCCGCTGCTCTGATGGCGCTGTTCGGGGCCTATTTCGCGGCCAAGCGCTAGTGTGGCGGTTCAGAAGTCCGCATCATTCTCGCGGTAAGTCCAACCTAGCCATACTGGATTCAAAGAGCTGCTCGAGCGCCTTCCGATGCCGTCTAATCGGAATGCCCTCTGGATCTTTGAGAAGCGCATGTCATTTCTGAAAGCACAAACCAAAGGGCTCTCCTTGTTTTTTGGGAGAGCCCTTTGCGCAATTCCCTGGATGAGACCTACTTCGGTGGAGGCGCCGGGGACGGTGCCGGCGCGCGCTGGCCGGTGGTCGCCGGCGGCGCATCGGTGGATGCCGTCTGCCGGTCGCCGCCGGCGAACATCCAGAACATCAAGCCTAGAAACAGCAACAGGGCGAAAGCAATACCCGCCATCGCACCGGCGCTCATGTTGTCCGATTCGCGGGGCGGCATCGGCCTCCGCGGATCATTCGGATCGTAGGTCATCAAAACCTCCTCTCAAAGTTTCATTTCACCCAGAGAACGCGCAGAGGTGATCAAGCGTTCCCCCGGGGCGCGGTGTGCGAGTAGGCTTGAGGGCCGGTTCTTGGACCGCAAGGCGCGGCGTGAAGCGTTCGGCATGGTGCGCGCCGCCGCGCTGATCGGATTACGACAATCTCGTGCTTGATCCACGAACAACGACAACTTGCATTGTTGATGGCCGCTGCAAGAAACGAAGCGATATTTTTTCGCCGTTCGAGGTCACGGACATCGAGCCACGACGAGGCGTGGCGATGGCGACGGCGAACAACGGACGACGCATCCATTGCCGGCATCTCGTATTCGCGACCGCTGCGAGCTAACGCGTGACGTTCCGCGCCACCACCACAAGATCACCTCCCGCTGGGCGACCGCAACAGTGCGAACAGGACCGGCGGGCCCGATGGATGCCGATCTCTACTATTTTTCTGCGCACGATGCGGCGGATTAAATCCGTCGTTTGTTAACGCTTGCAACGCTATGCCCACATCGGACAATTCCGCGCGTTGGTAAGCTGAGGTAGCCTTGTTCGACGCATGCCGTTGACGCTTCGCTGAACTCGGCGGATTTGTTTCAAAAAGATGGCTCGTTCGTGCCATGCTCGTGAGTCGCTGGACCGTTATGGCGAGTCTCGTCATCCTCCTGGTTTCCAAGCCGGAACCAGGACGAGCCGAAAACAGTCCGGATTCAACGCAGAATTCCCTCTGCCTGATGCTCGAATCGGCTGCGCGGTCGTATAGTCTGCCGCTGGAGTACTTCGTGCGCCTGATTTGGCGTGAGAGCCGATTTAGGGCCGAGGCTGTTGGACCGCAAACGCGAAACGGCGCGCGCGCGCAGGGGATCGCGCAGTTCATGCCGGGCACTGCGGCAGAGCGCCAATTGCTTGATCCCTTCGACCCGGTGCAGGCCTTGCCGAAATCGGCCGAGTTTCTGCAACAGCTCCGAAAGCGGTTTGGCAATCTCGGTCTTGCCGCCGCCGCTTACAATGCAGGCGCCCGGCGCGTCCAGGAATGGCTGGACGGGACCGGCGGCATGCCGCAAGAGACGCGCAGCTACGTGCTCGCAATCACCGGCCGCCCCGTCGATGACTGGGCTGCCATAAAGAGTGATCCGGCGCCGACGCGCTCGGTGAACTGTCGTGAGGTGATGGCGCTGCTCAAGGCCGAACCGACGCGTTACGTCGCGGCGCTGGAGCAGCGCATCCGTTCGGGCGCCGCCCGGCCCTGGGGTGTGCAGCTTGCCGCCGGGTTTTCACGCGGCGGCGCCCTGACATCGTATGCGCGGGCGGTGAAGCGCTTTGGCGGGCTTGTCGCCAAGCACGACCCGATCGTCAGCAGTCAGGTCCTGCGCAGCCGCGGCACCCGGCCGCTTTATCAGGTACGGATCGGCGCCGACACACGCACAGAAGCGGATTCGCTCTGCGAACGCATTCGCAAGGCAGGCGGTGCCTGCATGGTGCTGCGCCAGCTGCCCAGTAAGGATAAGAAACGGTCAGCGACGAGCGGATAGCAGCTGTCTGGCTCGCTACTTCACGAGCGGGGAAATGCCCGTCTTGGGAGTGGCGAGAAGGATGCTTGTCGGCTGATCGACACGGCCACCTTGAATCACACGTAATGTTGGAGGTCGGCGCAAACGTTCGGCTGCGGCGATTGCGTTCGCGAGCGACCCGACAGCTTCAACATGGACGCGGCCGTCGTTGAATTGATACCGGATGCCCCACCGGTCTGAGTCTGGCAGCGGACAAATTCGCACGTCGTTTATCTCGTCCATTGGCGGCATCCTCTCGGGATTCGAACGCACGCGATCAACAGCGGTTCCGCCGCCGTGGGAAAGCCAGGGCAATGATCGAGGATGTATCGAGAATGGCTAGCTGTTTGAGACGATCGCCGTGGTGACGGCATGGACGCGATCAGCGCTGCCGAAGAGCGCCACCGAGATGGCGACCGCCGCCAAGAGCCCAAGCGTTAGCCAAAAATGAGAAGGGTCGCCCTCGCGGACGACCCTTCCATTGTCAGGCCGTGGTCCGGCCCTCAAGTCTGAGGTGACGCCAAGCGTCAGATTGAAACCCCGTAAGAACCGAGGATCCAGTTTGCCGGCGACCGCGGCGATAGACAATGAGACACTGGATCACCTCCTTTCAGTTGTTGACGACGACCCCAATGTAAGGGTGATTCCCTGAAAGTCAAAGCGCCGCATTTCGCCCGAAAACATTGTGATTCCCCGCAGATTCCCGTTTAGTTTGCGGCAGAAAAACAGCCGGCACCCGGGTTAAAAAACGGACCCCAAGGCAGACCGCCATGGGATCGCAGGCGTGCGCTGCGATTAGGGCTGGCAGCGGCGCCATCGCTCGCGCTGCCGCAGGCACGGCCCTGAAGCGGTTTCCTCGCCGTGCCGGGCTTTTTTTTGGATCATGCGCTGGGAAACCCCGTACCGGGTGGCGGTGTTACCGTAGTTGCACGGTATAGGAGGCAGTCCCATGCGCTATTTTCTTCCGCCTGACCGACGGCACCAACGAGCTCAACCCGCACGAGGGCATTGACCTCCTCGGCAACGCGGCCGCGCGCGAGGAAGCCGTGAAGTTCGCGCGCGAGGTCAAGACCCAGAAGCCAGCGCCCGGCCAGACCTGGAACGGCTGGTTTGTCCGCATCATGGACCAGCACGGCAAGGAGATCGACACGGTGCCGCTCGACGCCGTTCCGGACGGCCCCGAAGTGCCGGTACCGTGATAAGCAAGTTCTGCAGCGTCATTGCCGGGGTGCGTATGACGACTTGATGCATACTACCTGCTCTCCACCGTCCGGATATTGACCTCCGAGGTGAGCGTGCGGTGCACCGGACATTTGTCGGCGATCTCGAGCAGCCGCGCCCGTTGCTCGTCGCTGAGGTCGCCAGTGAGCGTGAGCACGCGCTCGATGCGGTCGAGCTTGCCCTCCTTCGTTTCACACTCCTCACAATCCAGCGCATGGATCTTAGAGTGCGAGAGGGTGACCGACACGCGCTCGAGCGGCAGCTTCTTGTGCTCCGCATAAATGCGCAGCGTCATTGACGTGCAGGCGCCGAGTCCCGCGAGCAGGAAATCATACGGCGATGGGCCCGTGTCGAGACCGCCGGCCGCAATCGGCTCGTCGGCTGTCAACCGATGAGGACCGATCGCGATCGTCTGCTGGAATTTTCCGGCGCCGGTTTCGGTGACGGTCACCACGCGCGGCATCGCTTCTCTGACCTGCGGTGTCGGTGCGGCATCGAGATAGCGCTCGGCCCAGGCCGCCAGTACATTCGCGACATACACGGCATCGCTTCGCGTGCTCAGCAGGTGATCCGCGCCGGCGAGCGAGATGAAGCTCTTGGGATGCTTCGCCGCCAAGAAGATTTCCGACGCATTCTCGATCCCGACAGTGTCGTCGGTCGGTGAATGGAAGATCAGCAGCGCCTTGCGCAGTCGCGCAACGCGATCGACGAGCTTCTGCTCTGAAATGTCAGCCAGGAATTCGCGGCTGATCCGGAACGGCCGGCCGGCGAGCGCGACCTCGACGTCGCCCTGCTGCTCGATGGCGTCGAGCTTGTCCTTGAACAGATGGGTGACATGGCTGGGGTCGGATGGCGCCGCGATGGTGACCACCGCCCTCACCTCCGTCACCTGATCCGCCGCCGCCAGCACGGCGGCGCCGCCAAAGCTGTGCCCGATCAACAGCGCCGGCGCCTGCCGCGTCCGGCGCAAGTGATCCGCCGCGGCGACAAGATCGGCCACGTTAGAGGAGAACGTCGTGTTGGCGAATTCGCCCTCGCTCGAGCCGAGCCCGGTGAAGTCAAAGCGCAACACCGCGATGCCCTGCGCCGTGAGCGCGTCCGCAATGCGCTTCGCCGCCACCACGTTCTTGCCGCAGGTGAAACAATGGGCGAAGAGTGCGGTGGCGCGCGGCGTGCCCTCCGGCAGGTCGAGCACGGCGGCGAGCTTCTCGCCCTTGGCATTCGGGAAGTCGAAACGCTCTGAGGGCATGGCTAAGCTCCCTACGGGTGTCGCAGGGAGCTTAGCGCAGAGCACGCTCACACGCGCATCAATTCACGGCAAGGTTACAAATAGCTTAGCCACCAGTCACTGCGACGTTGCTTGAGGGCGGCGAACCAGCAGCACAGCGGATAGAGCGCGAGCAGCACCACGAGCCACACCGCATAGACCCCGGCGAGGGAAAGCCCATAGCCCGCCGGCTTGTCCGCTGGAAAGATGCCGAACAGCCAGGACGCATCGCCCATCGACCAGACGTAAGCCACCGCCAGCGCATGGATCAGGTAGATATGCGCGATATAGTAGGCGAATGGCACGCGGCCATAGGTGATGACTGTATCGGCGATTCTTCCGCGCGCCGTCTCGAAGGCGGCGAGCAGCAACAGGCCCGGTCCGAGCGTCATCATGAGATAGAGCAGCGACGGCGGATACTTCTCGACGTTGATGAACGAGAGGATGGTCGCGAGCGCGCTTTCATGCGCCACCCAGGGCTGCGGGTCGCCATAAATATTGGTCGCGCGCAGCAGCACAAATCCGCCGGACACGGCGACGCCAAGCAACACCAGCCATTGGACCCGCACAGCCTGCTCCGCCTTGAACAGCGGGCCGAGCGCAAAACCCACCGCCATCACGCCGATCCACGGGATCAGCGGATAGAGCGCGAACAGCCGCGTGCCTTCGGCGGAGACGAGCATCGCCGGCTGGTGCAGGATGTTCCACACCCATGCGAACGCGCCGAACTGTGCGGCCTCGATACCGTCGAGGAGGTTGTGCCCGGCGATCATGCCCATACCGATCACCGCGATCGCCCAGCGCGGCAGGTACACGAGCGCAGCCATCACCACCATCGAGGCGCCGATGGCGAAGATCACCTGCATGATGAAATAGTCGAGGCTGAACGCGAACATCCAGCCGAGCCGGACGACCGTGAACTCGATGGCGATCAGCCAGAAACCGCGCGTGAGCAGGAAACGGCTCAGCTCGCCGGTCGCGCGCCCGCGCGCACCGTAAAGATAGGCCGAGATGCCGGCGAGCAGCACGAACACCGGCGCGCAGAAATGCGTGATCCAGCGGGTCAGAAACAGCGCCGGTTCGGCGACGTCGCGCGGATTCATGGCGCTGGTGCCGAAGAAGTCGCGGGTGTGGTCGAGCGCCATCACCATCAGCACCAGACCGCGCAGCAGATCAATGGAATTGAGTCGTGGCCGCGCGCCGCTGGCAATGGCGGGATCTACGGAACCGGCAGTGCCAGCCGGTCGCGGCGACAGCCGCGTATAAGCATAAGTCAGACTCATGGCGTCCTCCTTGTCTTGCGATCGCTTTGCCGCGCCGACCGAGAGCCCGCCACGCGCCGGATTTCAGCCCGGTTGCCGCAACGGTCTGGGAAAGGTTCAGTCGAGCCGTCAGTGGGCGGCAGGTTCGTCGCCACAGAACACAGCCGGCGTGGGACGGATGTGATCGCCGTCACAAATTGCGCGCGCGGCGCATGGAGGGCTATGATGGCGCTCTCACAACAGGAGTCCGTGATGATCAGCTACAAGGAAATGATGGCCGCCGCCGATGCCGTTGTACCGCGACTCAAACCTGCCGAAGCGAAGGAGATGATCGCGGCCGGCAACGTGCTCGTCGTCGATGTGCGCGATGGCACCGAGGTGGCGCAGACCGGCAAGCTCAAGGGCGCCGTCCATGTGGCGCGCGGCTCGCTCGAGGGGCGCGCCGATCCGGACGTGCCGACCTACAATCCTGCCTTCAAGCGCGACCAGCCTGTGATCCTGCACTGCGCCGGCGGCGGCCGCGCCGCGCTCGCCGGCAAGACGCTCAAGGACATGGGCTATACCAAGGTGTTCAACGCCGGCGGTTTCAAGGATTTGGCGGACGCGGGCATCGAGGTGGAGAAGTAGCAGGTCCGAGTTTGGATTATGCCGAGGCCTTCAATCGGCCTCATGGTGAGGAGCCGCGCTTTCGTAATGCAGCGTACCTCACTCCTCGTTGCGCGCGGCGTCTCGAACCATGGGCCGCCCGGCTGTGGCCACCCCCATCCTTCGAGACGCGCACTTCGTGCGCCCTCAGGATGAGGGCGGATTGAGAGCCATTCCAGCGCTCACCGCACCAATTCCCGCATCGCCTGATCCAATCCATCGAGCGTCAGCGGATACATCCGGCCGCCGAGCAATTGCTGCATCATGCGGATCGATTGCGTATAGCCCCACTCGCCTTCCGGCACCGGATTGAGCCACACGCAGGCTGGATAGGTGCGCATCACGCGCTCCATCCACACGTGGCCGGGCTCCTCGTTGAAATGCTCGACCGAGCCGCCCGGCGCCACGATCTCGTAAGGCGACATCGAGGCGTCGCCGACGAAGATCACTTTGTAATCGTGCGGGAATGTGTGCAGCACGTCCCAGGTCGGCGTCGTGTCGTCGAAGCGCCGGCGGTTCTCCTTCCACAGTTTTTCATAGAGGCAGTTGTGGAAGTAGAAATGCTCCATGTGCTTGAACTCAGTGCGCGCCGCCGAGAACAATTCCTCGGTCGCCTTGATGTGCCAGTCCATCGAGCCGCCGATGTCGAAGAACAACAGCACCTTCACGGCATTGTGGCGCTCCGGCCGCATCTGGATGTCGAGATAGCCCTTGTGCGCCGTGCCGCGGATGGTGCCGTCGAGGTCGAGTTCCTCGGGCGCGCCGGTGCGCGCGAACTTGCGCAGCCGCCGCAGCGCGACTTTGATGTTGCGCGTGCCGAGCTCGACGTCGCCGTCGAGGTCCTTGAACTCGCGCTTGTCCCAGACCTTCACGGCCCGCCTGTGGCGGCTCTCGTCCTGGCCGATGCGCACGCCTTCCGGATTGTAGCCATAGGCGCCGAACGGCGACGTGCCGGCGGTGCCGATCCATTTGCTACCGCCCTGGTGGCGGCCCTTCTGCGCCTTCAAGCGCTCGCGCAGCGTTTCGAGCAGCTTGTCGAGCCCGCCGAGCGATTCGATGAGCTTCTTCTCGTCCTCGGTGAGGTATTTCTCGGCGAGCTTCTTCAGCCACTCGGACGGGATTTCGGCCGTGAGCGCGTCCGACATGAGCTCGAGGCCCCTGAAGACGTGGCCGAACACGCGATCGAACTTGTCGAGATTGCGCTCGTCCTTGATGAGCGCCGCGCGCGAGAGATAATAAAAATCCTCCACGCGCCGGCCGGCGATGTCGGCATCCATCGCCTGCATCAGCGTGAGATATTCGCGCAGCGTCACCGGAACGCCGGCGGATTTCAGCTCGTGGAAGAATGTAACGAACATGGCGGGATCGTAGCGCGAATTGAGCGTCAGCGGAATCCGCGATTGCCTGCCCTTCCCTCGGCACCGCAGACATGTTGAATCTCGCCGGTGAACGATTTCAGCCCCCAACCCACCCAACCCGCGCTGCGGCTCCGATTCACGGCCGCGTTCGCCTCCGCGCTGATGCTGCTCGGCCCCGCGCTGTGGAACGGCTTCCCGCTCCTGCAATACGACACCGGCGGCTATCTCGCGCGCTGGTACGAGGGCCATCTCGAGGAAAGCCGCTCGACCGTCTACGGCCTCTATCTCGTGCTCAC
>WHTP01000069.1 GCA_009377695.1 Hyphomicrobiales bacterium
GGCCGGGTCGGCCCAGATCTCGATCGTGGTTTGTTCCGGACCGATTCCGGCGAGCGACAGGGCGGCGGCGACATTCACGTTGGCGGGAAATCCCGCCGCCGCCTCCCGTGCGTTCCCGGTGAACACCCGCTTCGCCGCGTCAAGGCCATCGACCGAGATGTTGTTGGCCACCAGGTAAGGCGCGCCGGCGAGCCCGTTGGGCGGCTTGCGGGTGATCATCCGGACCGAATTAATCCGGCCCTCGGCCGCTGCAGTGACCGCATCGAGCCCCAGCAAGGCGCCGGTTGGGACGATGATCTGGCCGCCTTTTTCCCGGGCGAGGTCCATCAGGTGTGGCCGGGCCAGGAGTGCCCCGGCGCTGAGCACCATCACGGCCTTGCCGGCGTCGAGCATCGGCCGGCAGATGGTCTCAATCGCTGCCGCCGGCGCGCACTCGACCGCGAGGTCGGCGTGGTCAGGCATCTCATCAAGTTCGACTAAGGGGCAGACGATACCGTGCTCATCCAGCCAGGCCTGCGCCTTGGCGTGGTCGCGGGCTGCGACACAGGCGAGCGTCAGCCCGGGAATCCCTTCATGGAGCCGGCGGGCCAGCACCCGTCCGATCGCCCCGAGTCCGGCTATGGCAACACGCGTCATCAGGCCTCCAGTCCAAAATGGGGTCATACGCGGGGCCGTTAACCGCGACAAGCACCGGCCATGGGACGCGTCGCGTCTTGACCGCGGACATGCAATTGGCGCAAGTCAGCCAAGCCTTTCTTGGAGGAAAACGATGATCAGCAAGTTTTCTGCGCTAGCCTTCGGCGCCCTGCTTGCCCTGGGTGGCAGCGCATCGGCGCAAACCTTCCCTAGCCGGCCGATGACCATGGTGATCCCGTTCGCGGCCGGGGGACCGACCGACGTGCTGGGCCGCGTGGTCGGCGCCCGCATGAGCGAAATCCTCGGCCAACAGGTCGTCATCGAGAACGTCGGCGGCGGCGGCGGCCAGACCGGCTCGCGCCGGGTCGCGGACGCGAAGCCAGACGGCTACACCTTCGTGGTCGGGACCGTCGGTACCCATGCGCAGGGGCAGACGCTCTATAAGAAGCCGCTCTACAACGCGATGACCGACTTCACGCCGGTGGCCCTGCTGGCCGAAGTGCCGATCATCCTCACCGTGCGCAAGGACTTGCCGGTCAAGAATTTCAAGGAGTTCATCGAATACGCGCAGAAGAACCAGGGCAAGATGCAGTTCGGCTCGGCCGGCGCCGGCTCGGCGACGCATCTCGGCTGCGTGTTGCTCAACTCCTTGCTCAAGACCAACATCAATCACATTCCGTATAAGGGCACCGGCCCGGCGATGATCGATCTCGCCGCCGGCCGGATCGACTTCCTGTGCGAGATCATCACCACCGCGAAACCGCACGTCGACAACGGCACCGTCAGAGCGCTGGCGATCTTCGACACGGAGCGCTCGAAGGCTCTGCCGAAACTCGCGACCGCCATCGAGCAAGGTGGGCCTAAGGACCTGATCGCCTACACCTGGAATGCGATCTTCCTGCCGAAGAACGCGCCGGCCGAGGTCGTGAACAAGCTCAACGCCGCAGCCGTCGAAGCCATGAAGTCACCGGCGGTCGCCGGCAAGCTGGCCGGCCTCGGCGCCAAAGTCGCAACGCCGAAGCAAATGACACCCCAATATCTGGCCGACCTCGTGAAGAGCGAGATCGCGAAATGGGCGGGACCGATCAAGGCGTCCGGCGTCATCATCAATTGATCGCCGGCAGCGATCGAGACTGCGTCATGGCCGGGGCCAAGCCCCGGCCATTTTTTTATAGCGGAACGGTCAAATCGCGGGAGAGACACCCGGATATCGCTGCGCTCATCCGGGCTACGAGACGTCGGTAACGTTCGTCGGCATCAACCCAGGTCGATCTTATCGCTGACCTCATGCCGGAACTGTAGCGTTCCGATCGTGATCACCGCTTCCGCGGACAGGGTCTCGTTGCCCTTGAGCTTGCCATCGGCGATTGCCTGCCGGACCGCCTTCTCAATCTCGCGCTGGCCGGTCACGCCAAGCGTCTTCAGGAACTTCCGGATGCTGGTGTTGAACACGTCCTCGTTCATGGCTCTGCTCCTTCTAAGACACCGGCGCGATGGAACATTGGGGATTGCCGCGCGGCTGCCGCTTTCCGTCCCCCGGATTCCTAACAACTCCTTAATTCAGTCAAGTTGAGGCCACCGACGCAAGGGCGAATGCACGCTTCCCGACATGGCAGAAGGGATGATTCATGGCGACCATCCGCATGGCACTGTCCGCGGGCGCCGCGCTTATTGTCTTGACGGCAATTGTTCCCGCAGCGCCTCAGGCGCAAGCTCCGCTTCAATTGGTCCCGGGGCCCAATCAGGCCAAGAGCAATCAGGCCAAGAGAACGACGGCTGTCGGCGCGGCGAAGACGGTCGCCGCCAAAAAGACTGTGAAGACGCAAAGCAATCGAACGCGCACCGCTGCGTCCAAAAAGTCGCGGCGCCGGAATACAGCGGTTGCTCGGGCGGTCCCCGAGAAGAACGCCGCGCGTCAGACCGCAGCAGCCGCCCAGCCGTCATCGAAGAAGAAGTCGGCACGGATCAATTCGAAAAAGACCTCGGTCGCGAGCAGACGCCAGAGCGAGCCGACGACCAATGCGCAACGGGCCCGCGCCGCGAATGCCCCGCGTGCCAAGCCCGCGGTCGCCGTCGCACAGCCCGCCATGCATGACGCGGCGCCCAAGCCGGGAATCCTCGCGCAAGGCGGCAATGAATACGTCACGAGTGACAATATCATGCGCGGCAGCGACTCCGTTTCGCTGGTTGGGATGCTGCCGTGGTGGCGCAGCGACCGCATGCAGGACGTCAGCTACGGAAGCGAAGAGGCCGAAAGCCAGGTGATGGCAGCGGCCGATGCCTGGTTCGTCGCACGCGGCGGCCGGGCGGTGGACGATGACGACGACGCGCGCCACACGGTCGCTCCCGCGGATGAAACCCTCGACATCGCCGACGCCGGCGAGATCAACGAGATCGACCTCGCGGCCGCATCGCAGCCGACACCGCCGGAGCCGACCTTCCTGCAGTCGTTGATTGCAATTTTGGGCGGCGTGGTCGCCGCGGCCGCGGCCTCGGCACGCCTGCTGTTCACATAACCAATTTCCATTCGGATCTCCTCCGATCCGCCCCCGATCAGGTCTTCGGACTGGGTCCGCGCTTGCGCGGGGACGAGCGGCAGCGCGGACGAGCGGACGTGAATCGGCGCGATGGTTGTGCTAAGCCTTCGCCTTCCGCCGCCTTCCCCACCCGCGAGGTCTAAAGCGTGTCCCGCCTCAAGCTCTCCTTGGCCTGCGGCCTTTATGACCGAACCGACGCGTTGCGCACCGGTGACGTCAAGGTCGACGGCATCGACATCGATTTCATCGCTATCGCGAATCCACGCGAGATTTTCGATCGCATGGGCGGTAAGCAGGAGTTCGATGTCTCGGAATTCTCAAGCTCCGAATTCATCAGCCGGCGTGGCCGCGGCGACAACACGTTTGTCGCCCTGCCCGTGTTTCCCTCGCGCGTGTTCCGGCACGGCTATATCTACATCAACCGCAAGGCCGGCATCCGCGCACCGAAGGACATCGCCGGCAAGCGTATCGGCCTGCCGGTCTATACGATGACCGCGGCGGTCTGGATCCGCGGACACCTCATGCATCAATACGGCGTCGACCTCTCCGACTGCCGCTGGATCGAAGGTGCGATCAACCACGCCGGCTCGCATGGCGACCCGAGCGCGCCGCCGCTCCTCAAGCCGGTCAAGGTCGAGCGCGATCCGCAGGGCCGTTCCTTGAGCGAGTTGCTCGCCACGGGCGAGATCGACGTGATCATGGGCACACAGCATCCGCACCCGCATCCCGACATCGCTCCGCTGTTTGCCGACGCGCGTGCGGTCGAACGCGAATTCGCCAAGACGACGCGCATCTTTCCGATGATGCATCTCGTGGTGATCCGCCGTGACGTCTACGAGCGCGACAAATCGATTGCCGATCGGCTCTACAAGGGCTTGGTCGACGCCAAGAATCTCGCGCTATCGCGGCTCAAGCGCGGCCATCCGCTGATGCTGCCATGGCTGCACCAGGACATTCACGAGCTCGACGAGGTGTTCGGCGGCGACCCATATCCCTGCGGCATCGACGCCAACCGCCCGAGCCTCGAGGCGCTCATGCAGTATATGGTCGAGCAGAACTTCATCGCCCAGCCGATCCCGCTGAACGACCTGTTCGTGCCGGTTGACAAGTCGCTGCGCTAGTGTCCCGATTCCGCCACACAAGCCGTTGGTCGCGTCCCACATTCCGCTCGTCCCCGCGAAAGCGGAGACCCAGAAGCAAGAAGATTCCTGGATTCCCGCTTGCGCGGGAATGAGCGGCGGGTGGAGCGCGCTATTGAAGGGGTTGACGATGGGCGTGGAGCAGGTCGCAACAACAAAGGCGACACCAGTCGATTACGATCGCTACCGGCTGCGCCGTTTTGTCGAAGAGCTCGATCACGCGGAGATCGAACGGCGTACCGGGACAAGCAAGCTGTCGGAGGTCGCCGCAACGCTTGAAGGCAATCCCAAGGCCATGCTGTTCGAAGACGCCGGCGGCCATCCACTGGTCGGCAATGCACTCGCGAGCCGCGCCCGCTTCGCCAAGGCGTTCGGTACGACGCCGCACAAGCTCCTGCCCGAAATCCTCCGCAGGCTCCGCAGCAAGCCGGAATTCGTCGGGGTGAGCCGCAAGGAAGCGCCGGTGCAGCAGATTGTCATGACCGGCGCCGAGATCGACCTCACCACCTTGCCGGTGCATCTGCAGCACGGCAAGGACGGCGGCCCCTACATTTCCGCCGGCATGGACTTCGCGCGCGATCCGGCGACCGGCCTCATCAATGTCGGCTTGCGCCGCTTCATGGTGCGCGGCCGCGACACCACCGGGATCGACCTCGTCGCGCCGAGCGACCTGCGCAACATCTATCTCGCGACGCTCGCGCGCGGCGAACGGCTGCCGATGAGCGTTGTGGTCGGCGGACATCCGGTCGACTATTTCGGCGCGACCATGCGCATGCCGGGCGACGAGATGGAGTTGCTCGGCTCATTGCGCGCCGCGCCGATGCCGCTGGTAAAGAGCATCACCAACGATCTGCGCGTACCGGCCGACGCCGAGTGGGTGATCGAGGGTTATCTCGGCGAGGAAGGCTACAAGGAGCCGGAGGGTCCTTACGGCGAATTCCTCGGCTACTACGGCGGTGTGAAGACCAACCCGGTGTTCCACGTCACCGCCATCACGCGGCGCGAGGACGCGCTGTTCCAGACGCTGACCATCGGCGGCCCGCTGATGAGTCGCACCGATACCGCGCAGCTTTGCACGCTGCGTACCGAGGTGTTGATCTGGCGCGCGCTCGAAAGCGCCGTGCGCGAGCCGGTCGCGGTCTACGCTCCGCCGGCGACCGGCGGCGTCTACAACGTGCGCATCGCGATCCGGCAGCGGGTGCCGGGCGAAGCGCGTAACGCCATCGCGGCAGCGTTCGGCTCGCTCGCCAATGTGAAGAACGTGTTCGTGGTCGATCCCGACGTCGACATTTTCTCCGACGAGCAGATCGAATGGGCGCTGGCGACACGCTTCCAGCCCGACCGCGATTTCGTGGTTGCAAGCGCGTTCCGCACTATCCCGCTCGACCCCTCGCTCGCAAGCCATGGGAGCCTCGGCGCCAAGGCAGGCTACGATCTCACAATGCCGATCGGCAGCCAGAAGAAGCTGGAATCCGAAATCCCGGCGCCGCCGCATTATAACGGTGCGCGTTTCCCATCAGTCGAGGCGGCGCTCCGCAATGGACCGAAATTCTTCGAGGAGCTGATGGCCGCGCTTGGCTCGACCGATGGCCGCGAGGTCGTGCTCGCGCTTGACGCGTTGCACCAAAAGGGCCGGCTCACGCGCGACGCGGCGGAAGGCCGCTACAGCCTGACGGATTAAGGCACAATGGAGCGGCGCACTCGGTCTGCTCCCCTCCCGCTCGAACTCGGGTTACCCGGTCCGGCATTTAAGAGTGGTCGAAGTCGGAAACATCCGACTTCGACTGAAAGAGGGAGTTGCGCCGTGCCCACATCGTGACTGTGCTCAACAAGCTGCGGCAATAAGGACGTGGATGCCCAGCGCAAGGCGGGGCATGACGAAGAAGCATCAGGGGAACAATGACATGAACCGGCTACTTCTCCGTTTCGTTTACGTCGCAACTGTCGTTGGTCTCGCGCTGCCAAACATCGTCATGGCCGCCTTCCCTGACCGGCCGATCACCATCGTGGTGCCGTTCGCGCCGGGCGGCGCTAACGACGTGGTGGCGCGCACGATCCAGCAGCCGCTGGCGGAGGCGCTCGGCCAGCCGATCGTGGTGGAGAACCGGGGCGGCGCTGGCGGCAGCGTCGGTACCGGCTATGCGGCGCGCCAGAAGCCGGACGGCTACACCGTGCTGATGGCCGCGACCGGCTATGCCGTGAACCCAAGCCTCTACCACAAGGTCCATTACGACCCGCTCAAGGACTTCGACATGATTGCCGAGGTCACGACGTTCCCGGTCATCTATGCGGTGCGTCCGGACAGCGGCGTGACGTCGATCAAGGAGCTGATCGCCTACGCCAAGACCCGGCCCGGCGGACTGAACTATTCGACGCCCGGCGCGGGCACCCTGCCTCATCTCGCGGCCGAGCTGCTCAAGCTCAACACCGGCATCAACATGGTCCATGTGCCCTTCCCCGGCGCCGCGCCGGCCGCGCAGGCGCTGCTGAGCAAGACGGTCGACGTGGCATCGATCTCGATCTCGGTCGCGAAGCCGCAGATCGACAGCGGCAACTTCATCGGGCTTGCCGTCTCAGGCGGCGAGCGCTGGCCGGAACTGCCGGATGTGCCGACCATCGGCGAGGCCGGCGTGCCGGCGGCGCTGGCCGATACCTGGCAAGGCTTGATGGTGCCGTCCGGCACACCGAAGGACATCATCGACCGGCTGGCTAAGGCGACGATCGACGTCCTGCGGCGGCCGGACGTACGCGACAAGTTGCTCAAGATCGGATTCCACGCGACCGGGCGCGGACCCGACGACTTCCGCAAGCGGATTGTCGAGGAAGTTCCAAAGTGGAAGAACGTGATCCAGAAGGCGCGCATCACCGCGCGCTGAGCGGCGCACGGGCGCAACGCACTAAGCACAGGGGGACGGCGTGACATCACCGGTTCTGTTCGAGACCAAGCACGACTGCCTCGACGTCATTCTCAACCGGCCCGATGCAGGCAATCTCATCACCAACGAGATGGGGCTCGAGATCTCACGGGTGCTGCGCGAGCTCGGCCCGGAGATCAAGCTGATCCGGCTGCGCGGCACCGGTGCGAACTTCTGCAAGGGTCGCCAAGCGCCGAAGATCGACCGCGACACGATGACTCCCCTGCAGTTGCGCCATCCGGTCGCCGAGGTGCCGCTGTTGCTCTACGCCGCCGTGAAGGAGGCGCGTGCGCCGACGCTGGCGATCGTGCAGGGCGAAGCGATCGGCGTCGGCTGCGCGCTCGCCGCCGTCTGCGACATGACGCTCGCCGCCGAGGATGCCGTGTTCCAGGTGCCGGAGCTCAACCACAACATCGCACCGACCCTGGTGATGTGGGCGCTGCTCAACCGCGTGCCGTACAAGACCGCCGCCTATCTGGTCTACTCGCGGGAACGCATCACGGCGCAGCGCGCGGAATTCCTTGGGCTGATCACCAAGCTGATCCCGCCCGCGCAGCTCGCGAACGAAGCGGAGGCGCTCTCGCAAAGCCTGCTGAGCCGTGCGGCCACCTCGCTGCAAGGCATCAAGGACTTCCTGAAGCACGCAAGCCGCATGGATCCGGCAAGCGCGTCGGCCTATTCGGCGACACTCAATGCAGCGGTGACGTCGTCGGCGCCGCGCGAGCCACATCGGTAGGGTTGCTTGATAGAGGCTGCGAAGCGGAACGAATCCCGCCAGGACGCCATCGCCGATCAGCTCCGCGCGCTCGGGGTCGAAGCCGGCGGCGTCGTGCTCGTGCACACCTCGTTTCGAGCCGTGGGTCCCATGGAAGGCGGGCCGCTCGGCCTGATCGCGGCGCTGCGCAACGCGCTCGGCCCTGACGGCACACTGGTCATGCCGTCGATGAGCGACAATGATGACGCGCCGTTCGACCCGGCGACGTCACGGGCGGCGCCGGACCTCGGCGTCGTCGCTGATACGTTCTGGCGTATCCCCGGCGTCGCGCGCAGCGACCATCCGTTCGCCTTCGCAGCGATCGGCTGGCACGCGGCGGCGATCACCGCCGATCCGCTGCCGCTTCCGCCGCACGGCGCCGAGAGCCCGGTCGGCCGCGTGCGCGACCTCGACGGCCAGGTGCTGCTGCTCGGCTGCGGCTACGATGCCTGCACGACGTTGCACCTCGCGGAACTACTCGCGGACGTGCCGTATCGGGTGCCACGGCACTGCACGGTGCTCACGGACGGGCATGCGGTCCGGATCGACTACGGCGAGAACGATCACTGCTGTGAGCGCTTTGCGCTTGCGGAGCAATGGCTGCGATCGCGCGGCATGCAGGCGGAGGGGTTGGTGGGCCACGCCCATGCGCGGCTCGCTCGCGCCCGCGATATCGTGACTGTCGCGCGTGAATACCTGAGCGACGATCCGTTGGTGTTCCTCCATCCCGCCGAAGCTGGCTGCAAGCAATGCGATGCTGCGCGCGCGAGCATTTCGCGAGCCGTGCGGCGGCGGTTGACGGGCCCCGTAGCGTCCTGAGACAGTCGGCTCCAACGGGGGAACGTCCAAGATGGAATTCGGGATTTTCGACCACGTCGACGCCAGCGGCGTGCCACTGCAGGAATACTACGACAGCCGTTTCAAGATCGTCGAGGCCTACGATCGCGCCGGCTTCTACTGCTACCATGTCGCCGAGCACCACGCGACGCCGCTCGGCCTCGCCGCCTCCCCCGCGGTCTATCTCTCCGGCGTGGCGCAGCGCACCAAGCGGCTTCGCTTCGGGCCGCTGGTCTACACGCTGCCGCTCTATCATCCGCTGCGCATCACCGAAGAAATCTGCATGCTCGACCAGATGAGCAACGGGCGCATGCAGGTCGGCATCGGCCGCGGTATCTCGCCACTCGAAACCAAGGGATACGGCATCGATCCCGCCGAACGGGTCGCGCGCTACGAGGAAACGCGCCAGGTGATGATGCAGGGCCTGACGCAGAAGGCGGTGAACTTTCACGGCAAGTTCTTCACATTCGACAACGTGCCGATGGAGCTCGAGCCGTTCCAGAAGCCGCATCCGCCGATCTGGATCGGCGCGGCATCAGCCGAAAGCGCCGCCCGCGCGGCACGTAACGGCCACAACTTCGTCTCGCTCTCGACCAGCGCGGACACACGCGAGCTGACCGACAGCTACCGCGCCGCCTGGAAAGACACGCATGGCGACAAGCCGCTGCCGAAACTCGGACTCGGCCGCTTCATCGTTGTCGCGGAGACGGATGCAGCAGCTCGGGCGCTCGCTCGCCGCGCCTATAAGAGATGGCATGACAGCTTCCACCATCTCTGGCGCAAGCATGGGACCGTACCGACGCAGGGCGAACGCGCGCGCGAGTTCGACGAGATCATGGATGGCGGCCGCGGTGTCGCCGGAACACCTGAGACCTGCATCAAGATGCTGACGGCGCAGCTCATGGAGGCCGGAACTAATTATTCAGTCGGGCAATTCGTGTTCGGCGACATGAGCCTCGCGGAAGCGCTCGGCTCGATCGACCTGTTCGTTCGCCATGTCATGCCGGCGGTGCGGCAATCGCTCCCATGAAGGGCGCGCCATCCGTGCGGTAGGATGACCGCACCCAAGGAGTCTCCTGATGACAGGAACAATGAAACCGGCGCTGCTCGCCCTGATCGCCTCCGCCCTCGCCTGGACGTCTCTCGCCTGTACGTCGGCCGCCGCGCAGACCGTGAATCTCGTGGTCGGCTATCCGCCCGGCGCAAGCTACGACATCTATATGCGCACGCTGGCGCGCCATCTCGGCAAGCACCTGCCCGGCAAGCCTACGGTGGTGCCGCAGAACATGGCCGGCGCCGGAAGCCTGCGCGCCGCCAACTTCCTGTTCAACGCCGCGCCGAAGGATGGCAACACCATCGGCATGTTCGCGCGCGGACTTGCGATGCAGCCGCTGCTTGACGCCACCGGCGTTCAATTCGACGCGCGCAAGTTCAATTGGATCGGCAGCCTCACCTCCGACGTCAGCCTGGTACTGTCCTGGCACACGCGGCCGTTCAAGTCGCTTGATGACGCGCGGCAACGCGAGATGATCGTCGCCGGCACCGGCTCGGGCGCCGACAGCGTGATCTTCCCCTACATTCTCAACGGCGTGCTGAATACGAAATTCAAGGTCGTCACCGGCTATCCCGGCGCCACCGCCTTCTTGCTGGCGGTGGAACGCGGCGAAGCCGACGGGACCGCCGGCGTGTCCTGGAGCAGCATCACCGCCGGCCGGCCGGAATGGATCACTGGTAAGAAAATCAACGTGCTGGTGCAGCTCGGCATGAAGAAGCACCCTGACATGGCCCCGGCCCCGCTCGTGATGGACTATGCCAAGACCGATTTCGACCGCGGCGTGCTGGAACTGATCTTCTCGCGGCAGGACATGGCCTATCCCGTGGTTGCGCCGCCGGGCGTCCCGGCGGAGCGCGTGGCCGTGCTGCGCAAAACGTTCGAAGCGGTGATGAAGGACCCGGATTACATCGCAGACGCCAAGAAGCAACACCTCGAGATTGATTTCATGCGCGGCGAAGACATCGCCAAGCTGGTCGAACGTATCTACGCGAGTCCGGCCGATGTCGTTGCGCGGGCGCGGACCGCGCTGGAGGACGGAAAGAAGGTCACCACCAAGCGGTAGCGCCGCATGTCATGCCCGCGCCACTTAAGTCGGCTGTTGCCGACTTAAGCTCATAAGTTTGCCGACGTCGGATAAACCCAACATCGGGGGCGCTCCTCACCATGCGGCCATTCAGGGCCGCCGCCTGTCTCAATCGATCACGCCGGCTGCTTCTCCGCTTTCTTCGCCTTCATCTGACGGTCGGCGGCGTACTCGACGTCATCGTAGCCGTGCACGGAAATGTCGAACAGGTTGCCGTCCGGATCCATGGCGCGATGCTCGGCGAACGGCCGCGTCGACGGACGCTCGGTCATCGGCTCGTTCCACGTCGCGAGCTTGGCCTCGACATCGTCGATGTCATCGACCTGGAAGCCGAAATGATTGATGCCGCTGGGCGCCGCATCGCCGCGGTTCGGCAGGATCGCGAGCGTGAGATAGCCGTCGCTCATGTAGGTTCCGCCGGTCTTCGAGGTATGGATGACCTTCATGTCGAACACCTCGCCGTAAAACTTGGCGAGCCGCTCGGGATCCTTGGTCTTGATTGCGAGATGACGGATTTTTGGCATGTTTCTCTCCGCATCGCGGTTCAAATATCAATCCGATGGTACGAGCACTGTCCATTTCCGTCAAACCGCCGCATTTCTTTTGAGATTGCGTAAAGGACGGCGGCTCACGTTCCTGTGCGAAGCGTGCCCGGCCGACGGATGCTGCTGGTCGCAACCCTGATCGGGACATTACATTGCGTGCTGAAGTCGGGGATTCCCTGGTGAAAGGAAGACGATGCCCATAGGCCAAAGCGCCGGTGCCTCGCTTGTCGCGAGCTTGCGACGCCTGCTTGCCGCGGGAACCCTCGCCGTGCTGCTGTTTGGACTGCCGGCCACCGCACAGAACGCGGCACCCAACAATGGTCCCGACGAGCTGCTTTCCGCGGTGGTGCAACTCAAGACCTACATCAATCCCGAGGGGCGCACCGTCAAAGGCCTCGGCCAGCAACGCAAAGGGTCCGGCATCGTCATCGACGACAAGGGACTGATCCTCACCATCGGATATCTGATGGTCGAGGCTCAATCCGCCCAAGTCACGACCAACGCCGGCCGCGACGTTGCCGCCCAGGTCGTCGGCTACGATCACGACACCGGCTTTGGTCTCTTGCGCGCTACGGAACCGCTCAAGGTGAAGCCTTTGGCGATCGGCAAGTCGTCCGATCTCAAGCAGCAGGACCAGGTGCTGGCGGCGAGCTTCGGCGGACGTGCCGGAATTGCGCCCGCCTACATCATGTCGCTGCGCGAGTTCGCCGGCGGCTGGGAGTATCTTATCCCGCGCGCGATCTTCACCGCGCCCGCGCATTCGGAATGGAGCGGCGCAGCGCTGGTCGCGCGCGATGGCAAGCTCGTCGGCGTCGGCTCGCTGGTGGTCGGCGACGTGACCGGCCAGGGCAAAAACCTCCCCGGCAACATGTATGTGCCGATCGATCTCCTGCCGCCGATCATGGCCGACCTGCTCTCCAGCGGCCGGGCCTCCGGCCCCGCCCGTCCGTGGCTTGGGCTCCATGCCGAGGAGGTTCGCGGCCGTATCTTCGTGAGCCGCGTGACGGACGATGGGCCCGCGCAACACGCCGGTATCCATCGAAACGATATCATTGTCGCCGTGAATGGCGCAGCGCCCAGTTCGCTCGCCGATTATTACCGCAAGCTCTGGTCGCTGGGAGCCGCGGGCACGTCGGTCCCGCTCGACCTCTTGCAGACCAACCGCGTGAAGCGCATCGAGGTCAAGTCGATGAACCGCCTCGATTACCTGCGGCTGAAATCCACATTCTGATTCTCGGCGAGCTGATATAGTGCAGTGTTCCGCCCTTCGCCTGAGGAGCGCCCCGTACGGGCGCAGCTCGAAGGATGGGGCAGCCTCTGCTTCGAGACGCGTTGCTTCGCAATGCTCCTCAGCACGAAGCCGAGGGAGATCGCCCGCCTCCGCCCATCCAACCGATTCCCGGGAGCCGCCATGCCAAGAGTCCCCCGCCGGGTCGTCACCGGCCACAACGCCGAGGGCAAATCGATTTTCATCACTGACGCAGCGACACCGCACGTGTACCAGCGCAGCCCCGGTAGCGCAGTCGTGATGGAGTTGTGGGAGACGAATTCCACGCCCGCCAACAACCGCGGCAACGACGACGCCATCGCCCGCGGCTTCCGTCTGCCGCCGCCGAAGAGCGGCAGCGTCTTTCGCGTCATCGAATATCCGCCGGACAGTGCGCGGCTGAGGGCGCTCGCCGCCGAACGCGCCGGCCCTGACGACGGCTCCGGCTGGCTGCAGGCCGCCGACAAGGGCCCTGCGCGCCATCTCGGATTCCATAAGACCAACTCGGTCGATTACGCAATCGTGCTGTCGGGTGAAATCTACGCGCTGATGGACGAAGGCGAGGTCCTGCTCAAAGCCGGCGACGTGCTGATCCAGCGCGGCACCAACCACGCCTGGAGCAACCGCACCGAGGAGCCGTGCACCGTAGCGTTCGTTCTGATCGACGCCGATCCTGTATTGTCGCAACCACCATCAGAGAATTTGGGGAGGAGTTCAGTAAAATGCCCATGAGCAACAATGTGCGCCGCATCGTCACCACCGTCGACGACAGCGGCAAGGCCGTCGTGCTGTTCGACGGCGACAATCCGCACACGGTGAAACGTCCCGACCGCCCCACCACGTCGCGCTTGCTCTGGGTGACAAGCGAAACCCCGGCCGACATCAGCGGCCCCGCCGACCGCGCGGCGGAGGCCATGGGCAAGATCGGCATCGCGCCGCCCAACGGCGGGACAGTGTTCCGCATCGTGGAATTCCCGCCGGTCGGGCCCGAGGTCGACAAGCTCGACAACAATCACCTGCATCATCAGATCGGCGATCATGCACCGACGCGTGGACTGCCGCCGCGCCATCCCTACATGCATCGCACGCGTACCATCGACTACGCCATCGTCATGGATGGCGAGATCGACATGCTGCTCGATGACAGCGAAGTCCACATGAAGGCCGGCGACGTGCTGATCCAGCAGGGCACCAATCACGCCTGGGTCAACCGCGGCAAGGCGCCTTGCCGCATCGCCTTCATCCTGGTCGACTCGAAGGAGCCGTGACGATCGGCTCCCGTAGCCTGCATCCGCATCGTCACGACCACCACCGGCGCATCTCAAACAGCGCGCGGTTGCTGCCCGCTGTTGTCGCCGAATGCTTCCTCGCGATAGAGGCCGAGCGATTGCATGACCGGCAGGTCGTGGAACGCAAAGAGGCAGGCATCTTCGCTGCTCGACGCATTGCCGTGCTCGTGCCATGCCCACGACGGGACGCAGAAGATGTCGCGCTCTTTCCAGTCAAAACGCTTGCCATCGATCACAGAGAAGCCGCGGCCTTTCGCAACCTGATACACGAAGCTGCCAGTGTGCCGATGCGCCCGCGTGTGCTCGTCGGGCTGCAGCATCTGCATCGAGGCGCCGATCGTCTGCATCACCGGGCCACCGGTGACGGGATTGACGTAGTTCATCAGAACACCGTCGAAGGGCGAACCGTCTGTCGACTGCCCATAGCGAAGCAGTGCTTCGTAGGTCGGGGCCCACTCATATTTCAGAAGTGGGGAATAACCCTTTGACCACTCCCCGGTTGCGGGTCGCAGGCCCGGGTTGCCCCAGGTCTTGCTCATGTCGTCGACGGGATAACCCACGCGCTGGCGAAGATCGGGATGGACAGCGTAGAAGTTCGCTTCCAAGGCATTGACGAGAGGAATGTCCAATCCGTCCTGCCAGATGCAGGGGGTACCGCCGGACGCGACGCCGTGCTCATGCCAGGTGCCGTTCGGTGTCAGAACGAAGTCGTTGGCGGCGAGCGTCATCTTGTGCCCGTCGACGATGGTGTAGGCACCGGTCCCTTCCATGATGAAGCGAAGCGCAGACGCTGAATGCGCGTGAGCCGAAGCGACCTCTCCGGGATGCATGACCTGCAGTCCGGAGTAGAGCCATCCGACCGCGGCCGCAAAGCCGCGGCGCCCAGGATTGTTGAGATAGATCACGCGGCGGCCGGCCTTCTCCGGCGAGACCAGATCGACCGACCTCAGGACGTGATTGCGCAGGTCCTCATAGCGCCAGAGGACGGGCACCGACGACGATTGCGGCTCCCAGGGCTCGATCTTGTTGGCGACTGTCCAGAGCGCGCCGGCATCCAGCCGGCCCAGCTCGCGGTAGTAGGCCAATAACTCCGGCGTATCCTCGACATTGGCTCGACCGGCGACGTCTTCTCTATGGTTCTCGCGCGCGGGGCCGGTCATCGCTATCTCATCCGGTCGTCATCCCGGTCGTCATCCCGTCATGGGGCTATCTCATCACGACTTCCGGCCCGTGAACAGGCCAACGATCGAGGCCCACAAGACTTTCAGCATCAGCGAAAACCCGGAGATCGGCTTTGCTGCCTGCGGTGGCGGCGCTGCGGCAGGCGGCGATGCGCTCGCGCCATCGGACGCCTGCGCTTGCGGTGCTGCCGCGGGCGCGGGGGCCGCAACCCCCTCGCGCCCGATCTGCGCCTTCAGGTTGTTGGCGAACTGATTCATGATCTGCGCCGCCGTGATCTGAATCAGGCCGACGCCACGACCGTACTGCGCGACCGATCCGGACAGGTTGAGGTCGGTGTGAACCAGCACCTTGGAACCGCCCGCCGGCGTCTCCTCGATGCGGAACGCCGACACGGCATTGGCGCCGCCACGGCCCTTGGTGTCGGTGCCTTGCGCCTTCACGCGGGCGGTGCGGTTGGCGTTGTCGATCTCCTCGAACGTCACGAGCCCGGCGAAGGCGAGCGCCACCGGGCCGAGCCGCACCGCGACCTTGCCCTTGTAGTTCTTGTCGTCCACGACGTCGGTGAGCTCGGCGCCCGGCATGCACGGCGCGATGCGCCGGATATCCATCAGCACGGCCCAGGCCTCCCCCGGCGGCAGCGGCACTTCAAACGAATTATCGAACTCCACTCTCTACGCTCCTGTCTCTGCTGGTCATTCCGGGGCGCGGGCATCAGCCCGCGAGCCCGGAATCCATACCCTCGGTCTGTGATTATGGATTCCGGGCTCCGGTCTTCGGCCGGCCCCGGAATGACGCAGCGAGATTAAGCCTTGGACAGCAGCCGGGCAAATTACTCGTTCACGGCCTGCGCAACGCCGCCATGCGCTTTCGACCAGCCGCTCGGGTCGCGCATGAAGCTCTCGACGTCGGCGAGCTTGCCGGTGTCGAACTTCTTGCTGGCCTTGGCAACCTCCAGTACGTCCCACCAAGTGGCGAGCCAGTGCATGGTGACGCCGAGGTCGCCGAGGATCTTCTGGCTCTCGGGAAAGATGTCGTAATAGAAGAACACGAAAACGTGGTCGCAGGTGCCGCCCGCCTGCCGCAGCGCCTGGCAGAAATTGACCTTGCTGCCACCGTCGGACGTCATGTCCTCGACCAGCAGCACGCGCTGGCCTTCATTGAGCTGCCCCTCGATCTGGGCGCCGCGCCCGAATCCCTTCGGCGTCTTGCGCACATAGAGCATCGGCAACGCCATGCGATCGGCGAACCAGGCCGCGAACGGGATGCCCGCCGTCTCGCCGCCAGCGACCGCATCGAACTGCTCGAACCCGACACTGCGCTGGACGGTGGCGACACCGAAATCAGTCAGCGTTTGCCGCACGCGCGGAAACGAGATCAGCCGCCGGCAGTCGGTGTAGACCGGGCTCGCCCGCCCCGACGTGAAGATGAAGGGCTTGTCGCCCATGAAGCGCACGGCCTCCACCTCGAGCAGCATCTTGGCCGTCAATTCGGCCATCACCTGGCGATCGGGAAACCCTGCGGCAGTCATATCTGGTCCAATCATCTCTCTATTGACCGTCATCCTGAGGCGGCCGCGCAGCGGCCCTCGAAGGATGACAGCCCGGCCGTCGCCCTTCGAGGCTCGCTCCGCTCGCACCTCAGGGTGACGGAGGCAGGCTTCGATGTGTAACGCCGGATTTGCCTCCCCGGATGTGACTGTCCCCGGCCGAAATATCAATATCGATTAGGTGCTTATCCCAAGCCGCTGACCCCGTGCGCAAACCGTTGCGTTGACAAATTCCGCAATTATGCCAAGGCTTTCCTGCAATTTGCCGACTTGCCGCCGCAAGCCGACACGTCATGGTCGGAGACTTTGCCGTTGTCCGAAGACCGCACCGCCGTCGTCTCCTCCTCCGAAGCCGCCGCCGGGCACAACCGGTTCGCGGACGTGGTATGGGAGCGCAAGACCAAGCACCGCGTCTTCGTTCGCGCGCTCGAAGGCACGTACGGCAACCTGGTCAAGGAGCTGTTCGAGCAGCCCCGCGTCTACAAGAGCCGCGACCTGCAGTGGAAGGGCGGGCCGCAGCAGTACGGCAAGAAGATCGTCAACCCGCAGGCCGTGAAGATCGCGCAGTCGATCGAGACCCACATGGAGGTCTATACGCCGGGCGCCCGCACCAGCAAGCACGGCCACATGAACTCCGCCGTGTTCTACTGCCTCAAGGGCCGCGGACACGACGTCCACGACGGCCGCCGCCACGACTGGGAGGCGGGCGACGCGCTGATCGTCGAGAACGCCTGCGTGCACCAGCACTTCAGCGAAGAAGACGAGGACGAGACCATCGTGTTGGTGATGAAGGCGAAACCGCTCTTCCTGTTCATGCACATGCTGTTTCAGAAAATCGCAGAAATGCCGCCCAAGACCGGCACCGAGCGGCAGCTTAACTACACCCCGCCGGGCGATCTTTAGAAATTGCTGTCCCGGGCCAGACCCGGGACACGCAGTCGTCGTTTTGATCTACCTGCCCCTTACTTCACCGCTTCGGCGGCTTTCGCGACGAGGTTCGCAGGAGTCTTGTAGAGCTCCGCGATCACCTCATCGATCTCCTCGCCCCTGATCGGCTCGATCACCTCGCGGTTGGCGCGGTGCGCTTCATCGAGCATCGTCTTGCTGTTGACAGTCCGCCAGAATGCCTCTCGCAATGCTTGGAGGACTGCTGGAGGCGTGTCCTTGTGCACGATGAACGGGCGGAACATGTCGTTATGCGTGGTGAGAAGCATGATGATGCGCTTCTGCTCCTCGTCCGCGAAATCGCCGATGAAGGGCACGTCCTTGAGCTCGGGCACGGACACTTTGGAGATACGCACGAAGATGTTGATCTTCTTCTCGGCGATCCAGTGACGCGGCACGCTGCCCCACGATCCACAATCGCCATGCAGCTCGCCGCGTTCAACCGCGAGCTGCTGCTCGGTTGAGCCGGGATAGCCGACGATCTGCTTGATCGGCGCCTTGAACAGGTTCTTGAGGATCGCTGCGTCAATATAGGTCGCGGCGCTGGTGCCGGTGTGGCCGGTGGTAAACTGCTCCTTGCGGTTGAGCAGGTCCTGGAATGTCTTCACCCCCGTGGTCGCCCATGCATAGCAAACGCGCGCGTCGGCCGTCGCGCTGCCAAGGAAGGCAACGTCGCTGGTGAAATTGACCTTCACCTTTTCCGGCTGAAGGATCGAGTTCAGCACCTGCCCAGGATTGAACAGCACCATGTAGGAGCCGTCACTGGGCTGCGTCCTGAGCGACATCACCGCCCGCAGCGAGCCAGCGCCCGGCATGTTGGAAACGACGACATGCGGATTGCCCGGCAGATGCTCGCCGAGATGGCGGCCGACCATGCGTCCGAACGCATCGAAGCCGGCGCCTGGCGACGAACCGACGACAATCTTGAACTGCTTATTCTTCAACGCATCTGCGGGCTCGGCCCCTGCATCCGCCGCGAGTGTCCCGACAACAGCGATCACGGCCACGGCCAGCGTGGGACGCCACACACGTTTCATTCCAATGTCTCCTTTCGGCGAGCCGAGCTGCCGGCTCCATGTTTCGATGCGCTTGTGAGCACGTCTCGCGGCGCGCTGCAACATCCGCGGATGTGACAACCTGACCCAAAGCGCCGACATCATCTCGGCCAAGACTTTCGAAAAAGCGTCCAAACAAGCTGACGCACCAGCGCACTTCGTGAATTCCAACGCGATTCCGAAATATGAAATTCGCTCTCCAATGCCGCCGCCCAGGCCCGAGCCTGGCGGCCGATAATATCCGGGATTGCTGCCCGGACTTGGTCGATCCAAGCGCAAGGTTCCGGGGCCAGCGTGTCGAAAAAGCATCGCTGCTCCGTCTCCCCGCACGAAACGGCGATCCGGCACGACTGCGGTAATGCGCTCCTCTCAGTGCTCCTCCACCGCAATTCCATCAGAGGGGTCCTTCTCGTGCCAGCCGCGCAAAAATGGAGCGCGGTTGGCACGGCGCAATAGCCCGCTGTGCGCGATCTGCTCGTCGTGATGATGCGTTGCCAGCACCTCCAATCCGCGATGTGCGCGATGTTCTCCGGCCAATAGCCGACGCGCTCCAGCGCGTGACGGCTGTGCATCACGAACGTGGAAGGGATCCGGTTCTCGACGTGGAGGAAATGATCGAGTTCGTCGTGATGGGTGAGGTTCACCAGGCCCAGTATCACAACCCCGTCCGGCATCACCCAAAGCGGGAGGCTGTAAACCCAATCGGTCCCGCTCGCCTCTATGGCTGTAACGAGCCTTTCGAGATGATCGGGAAACCAGATGTCGTCATGCTGGGCATAGGCGACATACCGGCCGCGCGCGCCTCTGAGGGCAATATTGCGGTTGGCATAGCCGCTCAGCGGAGCTTTGGGCAGACCAAACCACCGGATACGCGCATCCTGGAAGGACGCAACGACATCAGCCGTGTTATCCGTGCATCCGTCACCAACGATCAGAAGCTCGAAATCCTGTTCGGTCTGCCAAAGCACCGATCGGATCGCGTAGCCCAGGACATCGGCACGATTGTGCGTGGGCAACAGGACGGTGACGCGTGGCTCCATGTGAGCACCTGTCCGGAGACGCGCCTGGCGTCAAAAGTGGTAGGGTATAATTCGCGCTGCGGCTTCGGAGTCCCAGGGGAGATCGAGCGCATCCGGCTCCTCGTAATTGTACATCGAGGTCGGCATGTTGATGATAACCGCCTCGTTCGTGCCAATGTTCTTCCAACCGTGATAGAGGTTCGGCGGAACGATGAGGAGCCCGGGATTCTTCTCGCTGACGGTGAATTCGTTGACGCAGCCATAGGTCGGCGAATCGAGACGGCCGTCGAACACGACGATCTTGACCAGGCCGCTCACGACGAACAGCCGGTCGGTGCTGCGCTGATGCAGACCCCAGGCCCGCATTCGGCCGGGAAACGTCGTGGTGATGTGGACCTGCACGACCGGCCCGCCGATGATATCCCAGGTTGCGCGGGCGACCTCGGTGAGATGGCCATCTTCATGCGGAACCGGTCGCGTCGGGCGGAAAGCCACGTCGTGGATCGGGGTGAGCCTCAGCTTTCCCTGCTCGTTGACGGCGGACTGCTTGGCCAAGAGTTCATTGCCACCCAAGACGTTGGGCGGGGCACCTTCAGTCATCATCGAGTCACCAAGTCCGTTCTGAATTGAATATAGGAAAGACGCGTACGGGTGGCCGGCAGCTAGAGCGGCCAGGACGGTGGTGAACCAATACCCGAACTGTACGACCTCGGGAAGAGCGGTCCGGTTGATAACGGCCGGCCCCTGAGACGCATATCCCTATCCTATGCCCGTACCGGGACGTCGCCGTGGTCGTAGGGGCGCTGCTCGCGGTCCATGGCTTCGGCCTCCGAATAGCCGAGCATCAGCGCCTCGATCACCCGACGCAGCGGGTCCTCGCCAAGCGACATGTGGCCGGCCAGGAAGCCGGCGAGCCGCGCGAAGACAACCGGCTGCACGATCATGCGGTCGTAACGACCACCTGCCGTCGCCTGCTCGCAGTCCTTCACCGCACGGCTGAGCGCATCGGTGAACAGCTTCTCCATGTAGCGGCTCGTGTCGGCCGGCGGCTGCTCCGGCGGCGCATCAGCGAGCAGCGCGCGGGCGTGGGCGACGAAACGCGCATACAGCATCTCCTCGAGCTTGCTGTCGCCTTCGTCTTCTTCAAGGTCGCCGCACATGGTCGTTCCTATCTCGCTCTATCCCCGTCATCCTGAGGTGCGAGCGAAGCGAGCCTCGAATGATGCACGGCCAGAATGAGCTAACTATCGGGCCGTCGCCCTTCGAGGCTCGCCGCCAAGCGGCTCGCACCTCAGGGTGACGGATCAGGGAGACGCGTAGGCCTCAATACCCCTCCGCATTCTCGAGCTGCTCAAACCAATCAAACCCCATTGGCTTGATGATCCGGCTGTTGATCACGATGATCCGCGCCTCGTTATTCGCATCCGCATTGACGTGCTTGTGGATGCAATAGGGCGGTATGTAGACGAAATCGCCCTGCTCCCATTCGAAGCGCTTGGGCTCCTCGTCCCATTCGAACTCCATCACGTCCTTGCAATCGAACTTCACGTCCCAGTGCAGGTCATAGCCCCTGCCCTCGACCACGTAAAACACCTCTTCCGAGAGGTGCCGGTGCTTGCCGGATGCCTTCCCGGGCGGCAGGAATTGCATGTAGATGTCGAGGCAGCACTCCTTCGTGTTCATCTTCTCGTTGATGATGTGCTTGATGAGACCGTCCGGTGAGCGCTCGAACGGCATCTCCGAGCCCTTCACCACGTTCATGCGGCCCTGGTATTCCTTGCGGAACGCTTCGGACGCCTTCAGCGCCTCGGCGTAGAAGTCAACATGCCGGGTCTCGGCATGGGCTTTTGCACGCTCGCGCGGATCGATGACACTCATTGCATTCTCCTCACAGGCCGCTAGTGGTCAAATCCACTCCACTAGGCCACGGGCGCCGCCTGCGTAAACTTGGCTGCGTGCGACCCTCGAAAGATCCACGGTCACCGCAAGTCGGCTCGTGCCAACTTACGCACTGTTCACGTGTCGATCTCGGTAAACCCGAGATCGATGCGCCCGTTTCATTCCGCCGCCTCCCGCTGCGCGAGCTTCGGCGGCAGGTCCGTAAGTTCCGCCGCATAAGCGTCGTCCATCTTCGGCGTCATATTGTGGCGTGCCAGCGCATCCGCAAACATCGAGCGGATTTCGGACTTTTCGTCGGCATAGTCAATCTGGTCGCCGCCGATGCGCTGGCTGATCCAAGCGACCGGCACGCCTTGCGAATTGCGCAGCGACGCAACCTCGTGCTTGAAGGCGAGATAGCGCGCCGGGGTCGGGCCGGTGTTGAAGTGCTGATGGAACATCCGGTTCGGCGGCACGATCAAGGTGCCGACGTGCCAGTCGAAGCGCTGCGGCTCCTGGCCTTCGTGCCACATCAGCGTGAACCCTTCACCGGAGAGGATGATGACATGCGCGCTCGGCCCATGGCAGTGCGCCTTCTTGTAGGTGCCGACCGGGAACTGGGAGATGTGGCTAGGCATGCCGCCCGACATGTTGAAACGGATGTGCCCGCCGCCGGCGCCGCGCTCCTTCGCGCTGATCAGCGGCAAGTTGACCGCATCGGCGACGAAATTGGTCGCCAGCAGGAACCCCTTCTTCTCTGCCTTGGGCGTGAAGTAATCGGGCTCGCCGTTGAAGCGGTGCTTGAAATCGTAGGACGTGTTGAAGATGAAGCTCGCGTCGTCATAGAGATTCATCACTGACGGTGCGTTGGTGACGCCAACATAGCGCGCCGCCTCCTGCCCGGAGCCGTTGAAATGCTGGTGCCAGCAGTTGAGCGGAATCGCGAACATGGCACCGGCCTTCCATTCGAACGTAATGCGCTTGCCGGCGTCGTTCCACACCGTGGTGGCACCGCGACCATCGAGGATCAGGATCATCTCCTCGTAGAGCTGGCGCTGCGGTTCGAGCTTCTTGCCGGGCGGGATGGCGCACACATAGCAGTCGTTCGAGGTGCGCGAGGCGTCGTGATTGATGAAGACGCCGCTACCGCCGCGGCGTGCCCAGGGCTTGAGTTCCACGGTGCGCAGGTTCGGAACATATTGCGCGCCGATGATATCGAGCCCCTCCTCACGCACCCAGCGCAGATAGGGCGTGTCCTTCTCGGTCGAGAATTTCTTGGCGAGGTCGTCTGAGACGGTGGGATTCTTGGTCATAGGACGCTCCCTCCGAACGAATTTGGGCGCTACATTAATCCTCGACTCTGGAGCGTCAACGGCGGCGGAGTGAGAGCTGCTGCCTGTCCCCGGCGGGCGAAGCAAGAAGCGGCATACGAGAGCCGCTACTTCCGCGCCGCCTTGGCCTGATCTGCCAAATAACGCCGCAGCCGTTCGCGTACGGCGTCAGCGCTCTCCTTGGTCCAACGCCGAAACCCCTCGCCGGCGCTCATGCCGAGCTTACCGGCCGCGACCTTCTCCTTGAGAAAGTCCGTGGGCTCCGTCGAGTTGTCGAGATCGGCAAGCAGCACGTTCTGGATATCGAGGGTGAGATTGAGCCCGACCAGGTCGGACTGCTCCATCGGTCCGAGCACCGCCATGCGCGCGCCGAACCCGGTCTTGCATACGGTATCGATGGTCTCCGCATCACAGACGCCGGCTGCGACCAGCGCGATCGCCTCGCGCTTGAGCGCGTGCTGAAGCCGGTTGCCGATAAAGCCCGGGATGTCCTTCTTGACGTGCACCGGTTCGCGCCCGGCCTCACGCAGAAGATCGACGGTCTTGCGCACGGTCTCATCGCTGGTGGCATCGTTCTGGATGACTTCGACGAGCGGAACAAGATGCGGTGGATTCCAGAAATGCGTCCCGACCACGCGGTCGCGGTGCTTGAGCCCGGCGCCGATCTCGGTCGTGGGAATCGCCGAGCTGTTGCTGCAGAGAATTGTGGCGGGAGCAGTCACGCTTTCGAGGTCGGCGAAAATTTGCTGCTTGAGTGGCAATTTTTCCGGCCCCGCCTCGAACACGAAAGCCACGTCCTTCATCGCCGTAGCCATCTGATCATGCGCCGTGATGCGGTCCATGAGCGCCGGATCACCGCTCAGCAGAGCGCGCGCCGTCTCAAGCCGCTGCGGCAGCGAGTTGCGCCACTCCGCCGACGGGTCGTAGATGCGCACGGTGTGACCGGCGGCCGCCAAGAGATAAGCAATGCCGTGGCCCATCAGGCCCGCGCCGACAATACCGATGGTGCTCATCCTGCCGTATACCCGCCGTCCACATACAT
This sequence comes from Hyphomicrobiales bacterium, assembly GCA_009377695.1. Classification (GTDB taxonomy): domain Bacteria; phylum Pseudomonadota; class Alphaproteobacteria; order Rhizobiales; family Xanthobacteraceae; genus VAZQ01. The sequence continues at coordinate 24,056 of WHTP01000069.1, forward strand.
GATCTGCCCGGTGCAGAAATCCGAGGCCGGCGTGAGCAGATAGACCGCCATGCCCATGAGGTCCTCGACCTCGCCCAAGCGCCCAAGCGGAATGCGCGAGAGCGAGCGCGCGCGGGTCTGCTGGCCGAGCTCGTCATCGCCATACATCCAAGCGGTGAGCTTCGAGCGGAACACGGTCGGGGCGATGGCGTTCACGGTGATGCCATGCTTCGCCCATTCGGTCGCCAGCACGCGGGTGAGCGAGTCGGTGGCGCCCTTGGACGTGCAATAGCCGGTGTAACCGGAATAATTGCCGTGGCGGCCGCGCACCGACGACATCAGCAGCACCTTGCCGCGCTGCTTGTTGGCGATCCAGTGCGCGCCGACGGCCTTGGCCATGAACCAGATGCCGCGCACATTGGCATCCATGACCGCCTGCCAGTCCTCGTATTCGAGCTCGTGGATGAAGCCCGGCTTGTTCATGCCTGACGCCACCACGAGCTGGTCGACGCGGCCGAAGCGCTGAAGCGCGAGGTTGAGCATCGCCTTGGCGTCGCCGAGCGAATCCGGCCGCCGCACGATGGTCTCGACCTCGCCGCCGACCTCTTTCACCTCGGCCGCGACCTCGTCGAGCTCGGTCGTGCTGCCGGAGGCGAGCACGAGCTTGCCGCCAAGCGCGCCAAGCGCAATCGCACAGCCGCGCCCGAACGCGCCCGACGCGCCGGTGACGATGGCGACCTTGCCTTTGTTGTCGAACAGCGAGAGCGGGCGGCGCAGCGGTTCGGAAATCTCGCTCATCAATGTTGCCTCATCTTAGGTCTCTCCCCGTCATCCTGAGGTGGCCGCCGGAGGCGGCCCTCGAAGGATGCACGGCCACCTCACGCATCCGGGCCGTCGCCCTTCGAGGCTCGGCGCCATGCGCGTCGGAAGACGCGCGTAAACACGCTTATGGCGCCTCGCACCTCAGGGTGACGGAGACAGAGTGCGATTGCATCACTTCCCCGTTTCAAAGCGGAACGACTGGGTCGGATCGAGCACCGCCACCACGCGCAGCGCGCAGCCCTCACCGTCCGGCCACCGCCACGGGAAGGCGAAGAAGGTGCAGCGCTTGCCGGTGATCTTGTCGATCTCGCCGCCGATGTTCTCGATACCCGGGATGCCGTTGGTCATCATAATCTTATGCGCCGGCTCCCAGTGCGGGAAGTCGTCAATGATATGGCGGCCAGTCTCGGCGAAATACTCCTCGTCGAGATGCGGTTGCGCCGGCCCCGGCCCGTGCGGGCCGAGGAAGGTGCCGAGCGGATGGTCAAGCGCCTGCACGTCGATGCCGACGAGCTTCACGCCGCGCTCGACGATCCATTCCGCCGCCTCTTTGTAGAGTCCCGGCGAGTAGGCGTAGTAGTCCGGATTGTCGCCGTAGTTCTTGTGGCTGCCGGTGTTGATCATCACGATGTCGTTCTTCTGGATATTCGGCTCGGCGTTCTCGAGATCCTTCGGCGTGATGACGCCCCACTTCTTCTTCGGGATCGAGACCACGACCCCGGTGCCGAAGAAGCGCCAGAGCGGATAGCCGGTGAGCGTCGGCTGGTTCTCGCTCACATGGATCGGCGCGTCCATGTGGGTGCCGCGATGCATGATGCCTTCGAACTGCTGCACCAGAAGTCCGTCCTTGGCGTGGAATTCGACCACACGCACGTTGAGGTTCGCGCGCGACGGCCACTGCGGCATGCCGTGGCCCCAGTCGTGGGTGAGATCGTAGAACTTGAGTTTGCCTGACCCGTTCGAACCCTTCACCGCGGGCTTCTTCATCTCGCCGGACTCGAGCCGATTGGTGCCTTTCGGATCGAAGATCGCGACAAGCCGGATGACGCAAGCGTCACCTTCATGCCATTTCCACGGGAATCCCTGAAACGTGCAGCGCTTGCCCGAAAGCCTGTCGAGATCGGCGCCCACGTTCTCGATCGTGGGAATGCCGGCAGCGAGCAGCACCATGTGTGCGGCGTTCCACTCCGGGAAATCCTGGATCGCGTCGCGGCCGGTCTTCTTCTTGTATTCCGGCAGCAGGTATTTGATCTGCGGACCGTTGCGATGCGGCCCGAGCGAGGTCGCGAGCGGATGATCGACGCAAGCGGTGTCGACGCCGACCGTCTTGACCTTCTTCTTCACCAGCCACTCGGCAGCCTTCTTGCTCAGACCGGGCGCGTGACCGAAATACTCCTGGCTGTCGGAATAGCGGCGATGCCAGCCGGTGTTGATCAGCACGATATCGCCGATGCGGATTTCGGGCTTCGCCTCCTCCAGGTCCGCGGGCTCGACCAGCTCCCACTTCTTCTTCGGGATCGAGACCGCCACGCCGGTGCCAAAGAAGCGGTCGAGCGCGAGGTCGCCCACCGCCTCCTTCCCTGGCAGCAGGTGGATCGGCGCGTTCACATGGGTGGAGGTGTGGAAGATGGTTGAGATCTTGTGTGTCATCACGCCGTGCTTGGCGTGGTAGGTTAGGCGTTCGAGCTTGATCTCTTCGTATCCCGGAAAGATCGGCGTATACATTCCCCACGGGTGACTGAGCTCGTAGAATTCAAGCCCGCTCACCGGATCCTTCGTCGCCACCATCGATCCCCCCGGTTAACGCTTTTTAGCCTAAACTGATAGGCCAACTCCTCTATCCAACCGGGCCGGGAGGGGCAACAAGAAGAACGAGCATGACCGAGCCCTTTGTCTTCCAATCGCAGGCCATTCGCGTGCTGTTCGGCTGCGGCACCGTGCAATCCGTGCCGGCCGAGCTTGATCGTCACAAGCGCTCGCGCGCGTTGATCCTTTGCACCAGTTCAAGCCGCCCAACGGCGGAATGGGTGCAGTCGCACGCGTCCGGGCTCAGCGTCGATATCCACCAACTGCCGCCGTCCGGCGATGCGCGCGAGCGTCTCACCTCGCTGATCGGTCACGCGCGGGAAAAGGATGCCGACAGCTTGGTCGTGATCGGCGGCGGCTCGCCGATCGGATTCGCCAAGACTATCGCCGCCAAGGCCGGCCTGCGCTCGGTCGCGGTGATCACGACCTATTCCGGATCGGAGATGTCATCGAGCTGGTCGATCGGCGCCGGCAAGGACCGCATGGCGGGGGACGACGACACTTGTCTGCCGCTGACCGCGATCTACGATCCCGACCTGACATTGTCGCTGCCGCCGCGCACGTCGGCGGCGAGCGGCATGAATGCGATGGCGCATGCGGTCGAAACGCTGTACGGGCCCGACCTCAATCCCGTGGTCAAGGGATTGGCGACAACCGCGGTGGGTCTGCTCGGATCGAGCCTGCCGCGCGTGGTCGATCGTCCGAACGACATTGCGGCGCGCACGGATGCGCTCTACGGCGCGTGGCTCGCTGCCGCCTTCCGTGCGCAAGCCGGCGTGGAGCATGCTCTGGCGCAACGGGTGCGGCAGAATTTCGGGCTCGATCATTCGCACTGCCACGCGATCTTCACGCCCTACGCCATCGCGTTCAACGCCAAGGCTGCGCCGCGCGCGATGGAGCTGATCGCCCGGGCACTCGGGGCAGCGGACGCGGGCCGAGCTTTGTACGAGCTCAACGTTCGGATCGGCCTGCCGACCGGCTTAAAGGGCCTCGGCATGACGGAGGCTGACATTCCGAAGGCGGTGGACATCGTTGCAGCCGGCAAGTTCGCTAATCCGCGGCCGGTGTCGCGCGAGGATCTCGAGAACCTGATCACGCAGGCGTATCACGGAGAAGCGCCGCGGTTTTGAATCGTGCCGCGCGGCAGCAACGCTGTTAGCGTGCACATTAATTGCCGCTGGTGATCACAGCTCTACGTTTTCAATACCCACTCGCCGTCCTTGCTGCGCGCGAGGGCGCCGTGCCCGCGCAGCCGGTCGAGCTCCATCGCAATCTCGCGCCCGTCCTTGCTGCCGAGCGACGCCATCAGCTCTGCGAAATACATCGGCCGCGCGCCGAGCGCCTGCTCGACGGACTTATAATGCGCTGAGCCCTCAAAATGTGGCGCGTGCGTGGTCTTCGCCTCGACTCCGGTACGTGTCAGCGGCCCGGTCAGGTCGAATCCCGCCTTGGTGGTGGTGCTATCATTGCTCATGGTCACGTCCATCGGGAACGCCCTCTGTCCAGTGGCGGTGACGAGATCGCGGTCCGCCCGGAAACGGTTGGCCATAGCCCACTCCACCTCTTCGTCGGAGAACACGTCGACGTCCTCATCGAGCACATAAACGTGCTTGAGGAATGGAATGGCAAATAGCGATGAAATAACAGCGCGTGCCTGTCCCGGAGCTTCGCGGCGCACGGAAACCCGTGCATGCAACAACCCGCTCGCGCTCGGCACCGCATAGACCGCGATCGGATCGATCCGCGCCGCGCCCAGCACGTGCCTGATGCGCGCCTCGGTGAGGATCGCGCATTGATGCGCGTGATCGGTGCGCGCGATCTTGACCGCGCCGTGCAACACGGTCTGGTGCAGCACGTCCTTGCGCATGGTGATCGCAGTCACGTGAAAGATCGGATCGACATGTGCCGGCCCGTAATAGCCGAGGAACTCGCCGTAGGGCCCTTCGATCTCGGTGTAGCCGGCCTTGTCGAAATAGCCCTCGATCACGAGCTCGGCATCCGCCGGCACCGGCAAGCCGTTCGAGACGCCGCGCGTCATCGGCAGCGGTGCACCGCGTACCGAGGCAACGGTGACGAACTCGTCCTCCACCGGAGCGCGCACGCACGCCGCCAGGAAATCAAGCGGATGCGCGCCGACCGCGAAGTTGAGATGCAGATGCTCGCCGCGCTCGACGCATTCGAGGAACATGCGCTTCAGGTCGGACATCTGCGTGAGGTTCGACAGCATGGTGGTCTTGCCGCGCAGCATCAGCCGGCGGCAGCCGACGTTGCGACGGCCGGTCTTCGGATCGAGCGTGTAGTCGATCGCCGACGAGAGATACGGCGCACCGTCATACGTGTGTTGCATGTGGAACGGCAGCTTGGTCAGGTCGACATCGTCGCCCGCCATCACCACCTGCTGCACCGGCGCGTCGGCCTGCGGCACGTCGACGACCGGCTGCATGTTTGCCATGCGGCGGCCAAACTCCTGCGCCAGGTTGCGCTCGTCGCTCGTGCCGAACGCCAAGGTATGACGGCGGCGGCTGCCACCGACCGCGCCGACGATCTCGAAATGCTCCGGCCCGGCGTCCTTGAACAGCGTCGCGTTGGTCGATCCCTCAATGATAGCGCTCATGTCGGCGAGCGCGACCGGACGATCGTGGATGTCGACCTCACCCATCGCGATCAGATGCTCGACAAATCGCCGCAGCCGGAATTGTTCGAGATCGATGCCTGCCATAGCGACTGCCTCGGCGCGTCTGCCTGAATTCTTCGCGATCGCGCGCGGGTGCGGCGATCCGCACCCATACCAGACATGCGATCCGCGCTACAAACAAGTTTCCAACGCAGGCATTCTTTCGTAGAATCAATGCAAAGCGTCGCCTCCATGCACGGCGACCTGGCGGTAGAACCATCGAGACTTCGGGGAGCAACACGAATGATCGGACGAACGTCAGCCATCGCCGCCGCGGCACTCATTGCCTTCACGGGCCTCGCCCCGTCTGCGCGCGCCGATGCCGTCGCCGATTTCTATAAAGGTAAGCAGATCAGCCTGATCGTCGGCACATCCACTGGCAACGATTACGATTTCCGCGGCCGGCTTTTAGCGCGCCACCTTGGACGTTTCATTCCCGGCAATCCGACGATCATCCCGCGCAACATGCCGGGCGCCGGCGGCATCAATGCCGCCAATTGGCTCGCCAATGTGGCACCCCGTGACGGCACCGCAATCCACATGATCATGGCGAACATGATGAACAAGCAGGCCGTCGGCGTGCCTGGCGTCAAGTTCGACGCACGCCAGTTCTCCTGGATCGGCAACACCACATCGACGCCAAACGTGACCAGCGCCTGGCACACCTCGGGCGTGAAGACGATCCAGGACGCAAAGGAACGTGAATTGATCATCGGCGCGCCGGCCGGTACCGCCGGCGAAGTCTACGGTGCCGTGATGAACGCGCTCGCCGGCACCAAGTTCAAGGTCGTTACCGGCTATCCCGGCGGCAATGAGGTCAACCTCGCGATGGAGCGCGGCGAAATCCAGGGCCGCGCCTCAAACTCCTGGGCCTCGTGGAAGTCCACCCGCCCCAATTGGGTCCGTGACAAGAAGCTGATCGTGCTGGTGCAAGTCGCGCTCAAGCGCGATCCCGAGTTGAAGGACATCCCGACGCTCATCGAGCTCGTGAAGAGCGAGCGCGACCGGAAATTCATGGCATTCCTGTCGGCGGAAACGACCGTCGCGCGCGCGCTCGTCGCTCCGCCCGAGGTGCCGGCGGACCGGATCAATGCACTGCGCCGCGCCTTTGACATGACGGTGAAGGATCCGCAATTCCTCGCAGACGCCGCAAAGATGGGCGGCATGGATATCCAGCCGATGACCGGCGAAGAGGCGCAACCGATCGCACACGGGATCGTCAACACCTCGCCCGACGTGATCGAATATGCCCGCAAGGTGCTTGGGAATCTCTTGAGATAGCTGCAGTCAATAACGGAGGGTGCCAAAGACGCGCCCCCGATTGAGGGAGGACTGACGATGGAGACCGCCACCCGCAGGATGGCGGCCGCGGTGTTTGCGGCTGCCATCACGATGCCCGCGACCGCCCATGCCCAGAAATCCGCCAATGAAGCCGTCATGGCCGTGCCGGTCTCAGGCCTCGCCTTCAGCCTCGGCTATCTCGCCGACGACCTGAACCTTTGGCAGAAGCACGGCATCAAGGTGAAGACGGTGCAAATCTCCGGCATCGGGGCGATGAACTCGGTGATCGCCGGCAGCACGGATTTCACCCAGTCGTCTGGCAGCGCGGTGACGCGCGCGGCGGCACGCGGCCAGCGATTGCTCGGTATCGTTGGCACCATCAATCGTCCGAGCGCGCAGATCGTCTTGCGCAAGGAGCTTGCGGAGGCTGCGGGCTTCGATCCCAAGGCGCCGCTTGCGAAGCGCGCGCAGGCGCTGCGTGGCCGCACCATCGCGGTCGATGCAGTCAATTCCGTGATCCATGCTTATCTGCGGTATATCGCGACGCGTGCGGGCTTCAGTCCGGAAGAGATTCGCGTCGCCGTCATGCAGCCGCCCAACATGCTGGCGGCGTTCCAGGCGAAGCAGATCGATGGCCTGACCATGGCGCCGCCCTGGGTGCACGGGCCGCTTGCCGCCGGCACCGCGGTCATGATCGCCAGCGGCCCCGACGGCGATCCGCAGGACCTGTGGCCGTTCGCCAATACGATGGTCGCGACCAAGCCGGAGACCTGCGTGAAACGGAAGTCGCTCTGTGAGGCGGTCGGCCGCACCTTCCGCGACGCCGTGACCGTGCTGCTCGACCGGCCGGACGAGGCGCGGGCCTTGCTCAAGAAGCGCTACGCGCAGTTCGACGATCGGCAATTCGATCTCGCGATGGAGGATATTCGGAAGATCACCCCTCGCGACCTCTTGCTCTCGCCGGCCGGCTTCGAGAACGCAGAGCGATTCAACATCGAAGCGGGCTTGTTGAAGCCGGAGGAGAAGCTCAAGGGCTACGACGATCTGTTCACGGATCAGTTCGTGCGGTGACGTCTTGCCTCCGCGAGCACACACTTAGACCCGTCACCCTGAGGTGCGAGTGAAGCGAGCCACCGCAAGTCGGCTGTTGCCGACTTGCACATTTAGAATCCAATCTCGGGTAAACCCGAGATTGGTGGGCGACGGCC
>WHTP01000027.1 GCA_009377695.1 Hyphomicrobiales bacterium
CTGCCGCCTCAGCCGCCGCCACGCATTACGACTGCAACGCTCCCAGCCCACCATCCGGCCCCGGCTCTGTAGTGAAGACTTTCAGGGTGCGCCCATTGATCTTATTCGCTTTTTTCTGCGAACCGTGAAAGATGGGTTAGCGCGGCCGCAGCGTTACGGTCATGACGATCCTTTGACCCGCGCGTAACCCGAGACGAGCCTCATGTACGGATGTCGCCTTGCGCGCGGACGTGCGCAGCGAACTAGCGGAACGCCTTGGCCGAGCTAATCCGACCTACGGGCTCACGCGGCGTCGGCAGGCCGCACCCGTCGCAAAATTTCCTTGCCTCGCTCGCGTTCGATTACGGCGATGTCGTATTGGCTTTGCAGATTAAGCCAGAACTCGGCACGATTGCCGAAATAGCGACCGAGCCGAACGGCCGTGTCGGCGGTGATCGAACGTCGGCCGTTGAGGATGTCGGTAATGCGTCCGGACGGCACGCCGATATCGAGCGACAGCCGGTTGGCGCTGAGCTTGCGCGCCGCAAGCTCGCGCTTCAGCAAGCGGCCGGGATGTGCGACGGGGGGCATGGTCTTATCCTTTGTGATAATCGACGATCTCGACGTTGTAGGCGTCGCCCTTGCTGAACTCGAAGCAGATGCGCCAGCGGGCATTCACAGTCATCGCCCATTGGTTCTTCCGATCGCCCTTGAGCTTGTGCAGGCCAACACTCCGCAATGGGCTCAGGTCCTGCAACGTCGCCGCCGCATTGAGTGCTAGCAGCAGATCGGTCGCCGCTTCGAGGTCAAGGCCGCGAAACTGGTTCGGCTGCTCGCCTTGCCACACCTTGCGGGTTGCAGCGTTGCGCCAAGACCGGATCATGGCAACAATGTACTACGTAAGGCGTAGCATCAAGCGCCATCTTCTGATGCCGTGGACGCTTAGCTTCGTTTCCGCATGACCCGTGTCGATGATGCCGAAATTTGCGGGACGACGGGGCGCAATTTGGCGTAGGCTTCCCCCGCTTCATCTCCACGATCTTCAATGAGGACCGGACTGGAAGACCCGCCGCTGACGCTCACATGGAGGCGCATATCGCGGCCGACCGCACCTCTATCGCTTACCGCCGGCCGTTGAAGGACATGGGGCTCGGAGCGCTCTATGTAAGCTGAGCGACTCCTTAAAAGGTGCTGTTTTTAGCCGTGATATCGTGCTAACCACCTTTTGAATTCCGGGCTGGCGGAGCGCCCGTCCGGGCCCTATATAATCGTCCGTAGCGGGGGGTCTGCCGCCGAATGGCGCAGGCCCCTTTTGCACCCTTTAGAGCAGTTCATTAAGCGCAGCAGGAAATCGCCTTGCTGCCGAAGGCTGAGAGCTATGACTGGAGTTCACCATCTCGCGCAGCGGGTCGCGGCGTTCCTGCAAAAGCGCAATGGCGCTTATTGCGAGAGCTGCCTGATCGAGCGGCTATTGATCGCCAGCCGGGCCGCCTTGAAGGCCGCACTGGAGACCGACCGCTTTTCCGTGCGCATCGGCGTCTGCCCGGATTGCAAGACGCGCAAGCAGGTGATCGCTTGCCGCGATAACGCCGGTAGCAAGGCCGCCTGATTTAGGCGCTGCCCGATATTCAGTCACGCCCGCATAATGCGCAGCGCGTGCGGGTGTCCGCGCGCGTCACGTCGAATTGAACGCTCTCAAGTGCTCCGATTACCGCTCGGGGTACCATGATCCGCAGCCCGCGGCCGCCGCCTAGCTAGCGCTTGGTGAAGGCTTTGTTGATCTCTTCCATCCGCCGGGCGGTGCCTTGCGGAGGAGGGACAAAATTGGACTGCTCGGCACCTGCACGGGCCGACTCGTTGGACTTGACGCGCACGGCCTCGGTCGGCCTTGCCGTGGTCATCATTGACGCCTGGTGCGTCGAGCGGGGCATCGCAATGATGACGCCGATTCCGATCACGAGGATTGCGCACAGACCGACCGCCAGCGCGATGGTCCTGCTACCCAGCGAACGCTGAGCGGGCTTTGTTGGGCCTCCACTCTTCGCCTGTGATGAGCCAGTCGCAGATGCATGTGGAGCTATCGGCTTCATCCTTGCAGCGTTTGCAGGTGCATGGACCCCCGCGGATCCCGCCGATGCTGCATTTGATGGCTCCGGCGACGGTGCCGTCGCGAGATAATCGGGCCTCGTGACACCGGGAGGCACGGTGCAGCGGGGCAGGCCGGCCTTTCGGCAGACGTCGCGCCACACCTCGGAAACCGATTGATTGCGCTTGCGCGCGAGGTCGACAACATTCTTGCAATTGGCTGACGCGATCTCCAAGCCAAGCGTCGCAAGGATCAGCGAGCGGCTCGTGTGTGGCAAACTGTCGAATTCGGCCATGGTCTCGCCCGGAACGTTCGTCGTCGTTCGATCCCCCACTGTCGATGCCGCCTCGCGTCACCTTGCGAGGGATCTGACGTCCAATTTCTGATCGGAGCAGTGGACGTATGGCCGATCAAGATGCGGCAACCGACAGTAGCACCGGCTGCTTAAATGCGCGTTAACGGCGTGCCATCGCACCTGACGCGCGCACGAGATCGACCCCAAATTACTTAGGCATTGCCCTAACCGATCTTGACCCATTCATTGCCGGCTGATAGTTAGTCGCATGCCTAACCAAAGCCAATCCGCCACCAACCAAGCCCTCGATCGCGTCTTCCATGCGCTGTCCGATCCCACCCGTCGGGCGATCATGTCCCGGCTCGGACAGGGACCGGCGTCAGTGAGCGAACTCGCCAAACCGTTCGCGATGGCGATGCCGTCGCTGCTGCAGCACCTTCAGGTGCTCGAGGAATCCCGCCTCATCCGGACGGCGAAGGTCGGCCGAGTGCGGACGTGCGAGATGCAGCCGGTCGCCCTTGACGCGGCGGGCCATTGGATTGCGGAGCAGCGCGCCCTGTGGGAAGGCCGCCTCGACCGCATGGAGGCGTATGCGAAGAGTCTGCACAAACAGGAGAAAAAGCGTGACACGAAACGATTCGGAAAAAGATGAGTTTCCGCTCAGCGAGCGGCCGAATTACCAGGAACGCAATGACGGCCGTCTCGACCTCACGCTGCATCGCGTTGTCGATGTCCCGCGTTCACTGATCTGGAAAATTTGGACCGATCCGGAGCAGATCAAGAAGTGGTGGGCGCCGCGCCCGTGGTCGACGGTCGACTGCAAGATGGATTTGCGTCCGGGCGGCATCTTTGCCACGACGATGCGTTCGCCGGAGGGACAGGATTTCCCCTATGTCGGCTGCTTCCTCGAAATCGTCCCGGAAGAGAAGCTCGTCATGACCAACGCGCTCGAGCCGGGTTATCGTCCGGCGGTCGAGCCGTTCTTTACGGTCGTCCTCACGCTCAGGGATCTCGGTGGAAAGACCGACTACACGGCGCTCGTCATGCATCGCGATGAGGAAGGCAAGAAGAAGCACGAGACGATGGGCTTCCACCAGGGCTGGAGCACGGTGCTCGACCAGCTCGTGGAGGTGGCGAAGGAACTCTAGTGTGGCGGTGCAGAAGTCCGCAACATTCTTGCGGCGAGTCCGAATTGCGGACTTCTGCACCTAAGCCACACGAGATTCAAAGAGTTGCTAGTGACCTTCGATTCCGAAGTTCGTATAGAGGCCGCTGCGAAATGGTACGAACTTCGGAATCGGGACACTAGCGCTAATGCAGCGTTCGGCGTTCGACACCTTGAAAATGATGGCGGTCGTGCGGGCACCTGCATGATCGCCGGCGGGGAAGCGGGCCGCATGCATGAACATCCTCACAGTCAATCTGCTGTTCAGCACGCTGGTGTTCTGGATCGCTGCCAAGCTCTACCTATTCCCGAAGCTTGACCTGCTTGAGCCGCGGACCGTCCTGCTTCCGATCCTTTTGCTCCATGCCTTTCGGCATCTCGGGCTGATGTTTCTCGCGCCAGGCGCTGTCTATCCCGGCATCCCGCCGGAATTCACCTATCCGGCGGCATTCGGGGATTTGCTGGCGGCGGTGCTGGCGCTGATCGCGATTCCGGCGGTCGCGACGCGTGCACGCAGCGCCAAATTTCTCGTCTGGCTGTTCAACATCGAGGGCACGCTCGACTTGATCTTGGCCATCGCGCTCGCCACTGCCTATGATGCAGCCCCGTTGATGGGGCCGGCCTATTGGATCCCGGCGTTCTGGGTCCCGGCACTGCTGGTGACGCACTACATCACCTTCGTCGTCCTTCTTCGCGGCCGCTGGACAACAACGGGAGTCGCGTCATGACAAGCCGCGCACGTCAGCCGAAGTTCGCGCGGATTTGGCGCGGCCGCACCCGCAGGGACAAAGCCGACGAATACCAAGGTTATCTATTGCAAAATGGAATTGCGCCGCTCGAAGCCAAGGGCGCCGTCGGTGTGCAGATGTTCCGCGAGGACCGCGAGACCGAAACGGAATTCATGACGATCTCCTATTGGGGGAGCGTCGAAGCGATGATCGGCGGGACCGACGCCGATCCGCGTCGCCCGCATCACCTCGAACGCGACGCCGAATTCCTGATCGAGCTGCCGCAAACCGTGCAGGTGCTGACCTTGCTGGAAACGCGCGGCGCGTTTGCCACCGACACCAAATAGGGGACGCAGCGCGTCCCTCAATTGACAAACAGCGGCGCCAACCGCGTGATGTCTAGCGAGCCGGAGAGGCCGCCCCCGCACTATCTGGCGGACGTTTCCGAAATCACGAGCAGCGTCATGCCGTGGATGATGTAATAGCCGGCGATGGTCGCAATGATCCGTCCTGCCCACAGCCGGTACTGCCCGTCGCTCATCATCTCGAGGAAGCGCTTGGCGACCGTCGTGCCGACCATCGACGACACGATGGCCAGGACCGCCAGCACCGGGTCGAGCATGCCGGCCTGCTCGATGATGCTGCCGAAATACGCGAGCTTGAGGCCGTGGCCGATGACCTGGCACATCGCCTTGGTGGCGACGATCTCACGGCGATCGAGCTTGCCGCTGCCGAGAAAGAAGCTGTCGATCAGCGGCCCGGCGACGCCGGTCAGCAGCATCAACGTCATGCAGACCGTGCCATAGGCGGTCGCTTGCAGGCGGCTTTCCGGATTGGGCTGCCAGTCGGCGGGGAAGAGCTTCACCAGGAACGGGGTGACCCCCAGCAAAATGAGGGCTACCGGCGTGCTCGGCACGTAACGGGTGAGCGACCAGACGGTGAGCGCCAGCAGGCATCCGCTCACAAAGAACGCGACTGGACGCCAGCGCACGTGCTTGCGCCAGAGCAAGCCGCGCCAGCCGTTCGATGCCATCTGCGTTACGGCGTGCAGCACCATCGCGGTCTGAACCGGCAGCAGCACCAGCAGGACGCCGATCAGGATCATGCCACCGGCCATGCCGAAGATGCCCGACAGGAAAGACGTCGCGAGCATCACCAGGCACAGCACGAGCATCATCAGCGGGGTCACGGCGGGTCCCTCCCGACAATCCCTGTGATCCCGTTGAGGGCAGATGGCAAATTGAGATATATTGCCCTAGCGTCAGCTTTCTTGAGGCTAAAGCATGATCCCGAAAAAGCCTGCCCCGGACTTGATCCGGGGTGGGAACCGGTTTTCGGAAAAGATCATGCTCAAAGAAGTCTAGGCACAGGATGCGTCGGCTGCCGTATCTCAACGGTATCAAGGCGTTCGAGGCCGCTGCCCGCAACGGCAGCTTCGCCGCCGCGGCGAGCGAGCTGAGGGTCTCGCCTGCCGCGATCAGCCGGATGGTGCATCTGTTGGAGGAGCGCCTCGGCGTTGCGCTGTTCGAGCGCAAGGCCAACCGGCTGGCGCTGACGCCGACCGGCCACACCTATCAGGCGGGCCTCACCACGATCTTCGATGCGCTCGCGAACCTCACCAGTCAGGTGACCTCGCCGGCCGGCGAGCGCGTGCTCACCATCGGCGTGGGACCGACATTCGCCATTCGCTGGCTCATTCCGCGGCTTGCCGACTTTAGAAAGATCGAGCCCGACATCGAGGTGCGCTTCACGACCGGGGGTGTGGCAGCGCCGTTCGCCGATGACTGGACCTGCGGGATCACGCTCGGCGACGGCGACTGGCCGGGGCTTACGGCCGAACGGATGTTCGCCGCCGATCTGTTGCCGGTCTGCGCGCCGCGCCTTGCCACGCGGCTCAAACGTGTGAGCGACCTGAGTGGGCCGACGCTGCTGCGGGTCGCGCACGCCGACGAGGACTGGCTGCTCTGGCTCAAGGCGGCGGGAGCGGGACGCATCGCCGCCAAAGGGCCGAAGTTCGAATTTTACGGCCAGGCGCTGCAAGCAGCGGCCGATGGCGTCGGCATCGCTATGGGCATCCGTCCCTATATCGATGACGATCTCGCGGCCGGCCGACTCGTGGCGCCCTTTGCCCTTACGGTGCCGAAAGGCAAGCAGTGGTACCTCGTGTACCGAGACTTCCGGAAGGACCAGCGCGACTTCGTCGCGTTCCGGAAATGGCTGCTGCGCGCGTCGCGTAAGAGCGCAGCTTGATGAGACAACTTGAACTCGCTCTCCACCGCTCGTTCCCGCGCAAGCGGGAATCCAGAAGTTTCGCTTTTTTCTGGGTCCCCGCTTTCGCGGGGACGAGCGGATGATGGATCAACTTGTCACGGTCACACGCTCGATCGGCGTGATCTCGAACGAACGGATACGCCCGAGCCGCAGCACATCGACGGTGACGCGCTTGCCGATCCGGTTGCGGTCGAGCAGGCGGATCAGATCGTCGATACCGGTGACAGGCTCGCCGTCGAGCCGCACGACGAGGTCGCGCGTCAGGAGCCCGGCCTGGCTTGCCGGCCCGTTCTGGTCGATCGAGGTCAGCATCGCACCAAGCCTGTTCTCGATGCCGGCTTCGATCGCCTGCCGCCGCGGCACCGGCACGGTCTGCGCCGCCACGCCGATATAGGCGCGCCGCACGCGGCCATGCATGATGATCTCGCTCAGCACATGGTTGGCGGTGTTGCTCGCGACCGCGAAGCAGATGCCCTGCGCGCCTACGATGACGGCGGTGTTGATGCCGATCACCTCGCCGCGCGACGACACCAGCGGCCCGCCGGAATTACCGGGGTTGAGCGCAGCGTCGGTCTGGATCACGTCCTCGATCATGCGGCCGGTGGTGGCGCGCAGTGAGCGGCCGAGCGCCGAGATCACGCCCGCGGTCACCGTCGATTCAAAGCCGAGCGGATTGCCGATCGCGATCGCGAGGTGGCCGCGCTTCAGCGTTTTCGAATCGCCGAGCGGCGCGAAGGCGAAGTTGCGCGAGGCGTCCGCGCGCAGCAGCGCGAGGTCGGTGTCGGGGTCAATGCCGAGCAGGCGCGCCTCGGTGGTCCGTCCTTCCGTGTCGGACAGACGGATTTCGCGGGCGCCGTTGACGACGTGGGCATTGGTCAAGGTCAGCCCATCCGGCGAAATCACGACGCCCGAGCCGGTCCCGCCGCGGGGCTTGTCGCCCACGCGCTCGCGGGTGTCCACGCGAACCACAGCCGGGCCCACCGTCTCCACGACCGAGGACACGGCGTCCGAATAGGCGTCGAACAGGACACGCTCGTCGGTCGTTGCGCTGGCCGGTACGGACGGCGGCACGTCGGCATGATCGGGGTCCAAATCAGGGTCCAACAGATAGGCAAGTCGGGTGTCGAGCATGGCGTACTCACAACTTGGGAGGTTCAGGAGTCATTGGGGGGGCGGGGAATATGTGGTTCTCCGGCGCCCCATTTGAAAGATGGTGGGGGAGCCGGCGCGGCATCGTGGCGGTGGAGGGCGGCGCGAATGACGTCAAATTGACCGGCTGGCCGTAAATCCGACGCCGAGTGCCTCTATTATCACTGGTGTGTAATGTGGCGCGGACCCTTTTGAGGTCGGGCAAACAGGATTACATTTCAAACCATGGATGGCGTCACCAGCAGGCCAGTTCCGACCCGGCCGATGCCGGCACGCCCGTTCGCGCTGCCGAACCTTTTGACCTATGCGCGCATCGCCGCGGTGCCGGTGGTCGTGCTCTGCCTTTATTTCCAGGAGGTTCCCCGCAACGGCGAGTGGCTGCGCTGGGTCGCGCTGGCCTTCTTCATCGCCGCCGGCGTGACCGATTTCCTCGACGGCTATTTCGCGCGCAAGTGGGGTGAGTTCACCTCTTTCGGTCGGATGCTCGACCCGATCGCCGACAAGCTCCTGGTGGCGGCCTGCCTGCTGATGCTGGTGTCGGACGGCACCATCCGCGGTTGGTCGCTGTTCGCGGCGGTTGTGATCCTGTGCCGAGAGATTCTGGTATCGGGCCTGCGCGAATATCTCGCCGGGCTCAATGTCCGGGTCGAAGTGACGCAACTCGCCAAATGGAAGACGACGCTTCAACTGGTCGCAGTCGGCTTTTTGGTCGCGGGCGATGCCGGCGATGCGATCGTGCCTGTCGTGACGCCGATCGGCCTGACGCTGCTGTGGCTTTCAGCCCTGCTGACGCTCTACACCGGCTGGGACTATTTCCGCGCCGGGCTGCGGCATCTGATCGATTGATATAGGCTTGCTCCGTTATGACGGAGCCGAAAACCCAACAGGTGAAAAGCGTGAAGCTTATCTATTTCGCATGGGTGCGCGAGCGCGTCGGCAAGCCGCAGGAGGACATCGACCTGCCGGCCGGTATTGCAACCGTCGGCGATCTGATGGCGTGGCTCGCCAAACGCGGTGACGAGTACGCGTATGCGTTCGAGAACCCGAAGATCATCCGTGCGGCGATCGACCGCGCCCATGTGCGCCCCGATGCGACGATCGCGGGCGCGCGCGAGATCGCGTTCTTCCCGCCGATGACGGGAGGCTGACGATGCCCGCGACCATCCGCCTGCAGCGTGAGCCGTTCGACGCCGCCGCCGAGACCGCGGTGCTCACGGGCGGGCGCACGGACATCGGGGCGGTGGTTGCGTTCACTGGCATCTGCCGCGGTGCCGAGGACGGCGCGCCGATCGCGGCGCTGACGCTCGAGCACTATCCTGGCATGGCTGAGGCCGAGATCGCGCGCCATGTCGAGGAAGCGCAGTCACGCTGGGCGTTGCTCGGCGTCACCGTGATCCATCGCTACGGTCGCATCACGCCGGGCGAGCCGATCGTCCTCGTGCTCGCAGCGTCGTCGCATCGGCATGATGCCTTCGCCGCCGCCGAATTCCTGATGGACTATCTCAAGGCCCGGGCGCCGTTCTGGAAGCAGGTAGAAGCCGCCGGCAGCAGGAGCTGGGTCGAGGCGAAGCAATCCGACGACAGCGCCACCGAACGCTGGCAGGACGCCAAACCACGCCGTGACGCGGCGGAGTAATTTGTCTCTTACGGTCCGATCACTGAGCGGTTGTTATTGCGCCCTCTCCCCTCGAGGGAGAGGGCATGAAGGTTTATCCACGAACCAATTGGGTGAGGGGGTCGCTTCGCAAGAATGTCTGACGAAGAGACCCCCTCACCCCTATTGAGTTCTTGGATTCTTTCTTGAGCCGTCGGCGACCATCACCGTCCGCACCAATGGATCGGTGAAAGCATTCTTGAGCGTGAGCTCGGTGCGCTGATGGTTCCGTTGGTCAGTGGCTCAGCGCCGGATAGTCGACGTAGCCCTTCTCCTCGCCGGCATAGAACGTCGCTTGATCCGGCGCGTTGAGCGGCGCGCCCTTGCGGTAGCGCAGCGGAAGATCCGGGTTGGCGATGAACGGCTTCCCGAAGGCCACCAGGTCGGCTTGGCCGCGTGCGATCGCCGCTTCGGCGGCCGCAGCGTCATAGCCGTCGTTCACGATCAGCGTGCCGTCGAACGCATCGCGGATGGAAGGCGTCGCGCGGACGGCGCTGTCGATCTTCGCCGGTCCTGCGATCGCTTCCGACACGTGCAGATAGCCGATCCCGAGCTTGCCAAGCTCCGCTGCGATGGTGGTGAAGGTCACGAGCGGGTTGGAGTCCGACATCGAGTAGCCTGCGAAGTAGGGCGAGAGCTTGTAGCCGACGCGGCTCGGCCCGAAGACCCCGGCCACGGCCTCGGCGACTTCGAGCGGCAGCCGCATGCGCTTGTCGAGGTTTCCGCCGTAGGCGTCGGTGCGCCGGTTCGAGCCATCGCGCAGGAACTGGTCCAGCACATAGCCGTTGGCGCCATGCAGCTCGACGCCGTCGAAGCCCGCGGCCTTTGCATTCTCCGCGCCCTTGCGGAATTGCTCGACGATGCCGCGAATCTCGCTGGTCTCGAGCGCGCGCGGTGTCGGGATCTTGACCCTGCCGTTCAAGGTGAAGGCTTCGCCCTCGACCGGCAGCGCGGAGGGGGCGACCGGCAGCTCGCCACCGTGGAAATCCGAATGCGACACGCGGCCGACATGCCAGAGTTGCGCGAAGATCGTGCCGCCGACCTGGTGCACGGCATTGGTGATGCGCTGCCAGCCCGCGACCTGCTCGGGCGAATGAATGCCCGGTGTGCGGATGTAGCCGACACCCTGCGGGCTCACTTGCGTGCCCTCGGTGATCATCAGCCCGGCCGACGCGCGCTGCACGTAATAGGTCGCCGCCAGCGGGTTCGCGACGTTGCCCTCGATCGCGCGGCTGCGCGTCATCGGCGATAGGACGATCCGGTTGTTTAGGACGATATTGCCGAGAGTGTAGGATGAGAACAGCGTAGGCGGGTGCGCCGGGCGAGTTGATGCGGCGGGGGAGATGGCGGTTTGAACGCTCATGGGGTTGGTCTCCTGATGCTTGTGACACTGCCAGGGGGATGACAGGGGACTTGGTCTTGTGATACTGACCGGTAACACTACATACAGGTACTGACCGGTAACACCCGTGTCAAGAGGCAACGCCGTCATGACCGCAAAATCGCCCGTAACCCTAGATAAGGCTGACAAGATTCCGCCGCGGGAGCGCATTTTGGCCGTGGCCGGTGAGCTGTTTTACCGGAACGGAATCAGGGCGGTGGGGGTGGACGCGATCGCCGAGGCGGCGGGCACCAACAAGATGACCCTCTATCGCCACTTCACGTCGAAGGATGAGTTGGTGGCGGAGTATCTGCGTCGGTGCGCCAAGGGCGAAGCCTCAAGCTGGGATCGGCTGCAGGCGCGGCATCCCGGCAATCCGCTGGCGCAGCTGCGCGCCTGGCTCAACGACATGTTCGATCACATCGTCAGCGGCCACGAGCGCGGCTGCCCGCTGGTCAACGCTGCGGTCGAACTGCCGGCCAAGGATCATCCGGCGCGGCGCGTGATTGAGGAATGCAAGGTGGCGGCGCGCGCCAAGGTGATCACGCTGTGCCGCGCGGCCGGCCTCAGGGAGCCGGACCTCTTGGCCGACGAGCTCAACCTGATGCTCGAAGGCGCGCGCGTCACCGCGCAAAGCGTCGGCACCGAAGGGCTTGGCGCACGGCTCGAGCGCATGAGCGAGGCGCTGATCGCGGCGCACGCGCCGAAATAGCTTTGGGCAGTTCGCCCGGTGTCGACTTGCCGGACTGCTGCCCGCGGGCGATGCTGTAAATCGGTGCACGGGATAATCCATGGTGCGATTGCCTCATCGGCGGCGGCTTTTGCAAATGTTGGGTGCTGCGGCGCTTGCCACCGCTGGCGGATGCCGTCCGGCGTTTGATCGGGAGGCGGGCCGTATCGCGGAGCTGATCGAACAGGCGCGCACGCTTGATCCCGTTTCGGCGCGGATCGAATTCATCTCACGGTCGTTCCTCGGCACGCGCTACGTTGCGAACACGCTGATCGGCGGCCCGCGGCGGCCGGAACAGTTCGTGGTGCGCGACGATGCTTTCGATTGCGTGACGTATTGCGAGACCGTGCTCGCCATGGCGCTCGCGCGCGACTACGAAGAGTTCGAAGCGGCCCTGAAGCGAATACGCTATGCCAACAGCGACGTGCGCTGGGACGAGCGCAATCACTATTTCGCCGATTGGACACGCCGCGCGGTCGAGAACGAGATTTGCTGGCCGGTCGAGCTGCCGAAATCCGTGACGATCGACAAAGCCTTGAACTTCAGCAATTTCGGCCGGCGGCAGATGTCGCTGCTCTGCGCGTCGGCGGAGTCGCTTCTGGCACGACCTAGTCGCCTGTCGAGCGGCGACATCATCGGCTTTCTATCGCGGCGGACAAACCTCGATTTCTTTCACACCGGCTTCGTGATTCTTTCTCCGCAAGGGGAGGTGACCTTGCGCCACGCCTCGCAGAGCCGCGGCCGTGTCATCGATGAACCGATGGGTCGCTTCGTCGCGGCCAATAAGGTGCAGTACGCGGCGCTGCTGCGGGTGGTCGCGCGCCCAGTTATTGCGGGCGGTGCTTGAGGACTTGTGGCCCGGATAAGCGTAAGCGATATCCGGGCTGCTGCGGGGTTCGGTCTCAGGCGGGTGTAACGGGCACCTCGATCTCGAGTATGGGCAGCATGGCGTCGAGCTGCGCCGCCGATTCGGGCCGCGCCTCGCCGGTGCGCGCGAACCATGGCCGTTGCTCGGTATCCCAGATGCGTTCGGCGTCATTGTCAGCGGTCGCGTTGAATTCGCTGACGTTGCCGTCAATCTCGTCGAGCGTATGATGCAGGTTGTCGCGCAGCGCGTCGAGCTTGGCCGGTCCGTCCTCGCTGCTTGCAATCGAATTGACCCAGGCCACGGTTTGCTCCGGCGTGAGCCCATGTAGCTCGCCGTAGCGCATCAGGATCGGCACCGGACTATAACTCTCGCCGCTCTGGTCGATCAGCGCCTGCGCGGCCTCTTCGCTGAAACCGGCATGGCGCAGGAAGTCGGCCGTGGTCCCGGTTTCGAAGCGGCTGTTGTGGCTCGCGTTCTGGATGCCATCCCAGACAAACAGGCCCAGGGTGGCCGCCGTCGCGATCCCGAAGCCAATCGGGCCGGCCAAGGTCGAAGAACCGAACACGGCGTAGCCGACACCACCGGCTACGGCCGCGTTGAGGCCGGCGCCGAGAATATCGCCCCGACCCAGTCGCGCCAGTGCGTCGATGCCGGCGAGCCCCGCACCGAGCAGGTGCACGAACTTGCCGCCCAGCTTGAGGCCATTGGTAAGCCCTGAGTCGGTCGAGGGATTGAACAGTGAAGTGACAAGCTGTGCGCCGTCGATGCCGACGCGGGCTGAATCGACCGCCACTTGCAGTGCGTTACGCAGCGACGGATGATCGCCATAAGCCTCGACGGCATTGGAGAGGCCGGAACCGACGATGGCGAGCGCGCCGACGCGGAAGCCGCGGTTGAACGGCGTGTCACGGAAAATCTCGTCGGCCTTGTCCAGCGCGTTGTTGAGGTTGCGCGCGGCGTCAATGCCATATCGCTCCGGATTGAATTCGCTCGTGTGCTGCGGCACCAGCTCGATGAATGCATCGGCGACTTCGTTGAGCTGGTCGGGCGTGACGCCCAACATGGTCGCGAGCTGCGGATTGTCTTTCAAGGCCTCGGTCAATCGGGTGCGCGCGTCGCGCAGTGATGAGGGATCGTTGGGATCGATCGCACCCGCCGGCGCAATCACGTTTTCACGCAGGTATGCGCCGGCGAGGTTCACGGCCAGCGGGTTGTCGGCGCCGGTGATGCCGAGCTCGGCGAAGGTCTCGACCAGCTCCCTACCGGCCGCGCCGCGCACCAATTCGGGATGCTGCTGCAGCGCCATCGAGACCGCCAGCTGCGCGTTCGGATCGTCGAGCAGGCCGTTGATCTCCTCTTGATGATCTGCGCGCAGATCATCAGGCATGTTTTGCAATTCCTGGATCTGGGTCAGCAGCTTGGCGCCGCTGTCACCAAGCTGCGTCTGAAGCTGCTCGAGGCGCTGCTCCCACTCGGGGCCTTTCGCTTGGACGTAATCGTTGATCGCGGCATTGAGCTGGTCCTCCGTCATCGCCGCACCGCCGTTGGCGATCAGGTAGCTCAATTCCTCGATGTGCTCGAGGTAGTCCTCGGCCTGTTCGCCGATCAGGCCATCGCGGAACTGCTCGACCGGGGACAAGACATAATCGTTAACGAAATTGTCCACCATGCCGCCTTGTGCGGCCAGGTCGATCGCGTAGGCAGGATTCATTCCCTGACTGATCGCATAGATCACGGTGTCCATATTGACGGCATAGGGCTGCTCCGCAAAACGAGAAATCGCGGCATCGCCCTCGGGCGTCCCGGCGATACGATCGAACACGGTCATCAACGACATCGTGCCGCTCGGTCCCGCCTGCACTCCGCCATAGTCGAGGAGCCGCTCGTTGGCTGTTTCGAACTTCGGCAGCATCTCCGTGAACAGCTTGGCGGCGACCGCCGGATCGGTGCCTTCGGTCAGCCCTTCGAGACGTCGCATTGTCTCCGCCACCATGAATTGCGGCTGCTCGCGATCAGGATCGCCGTTCAGCGGCTCGGCGGCCCAGTCTGCGGCGTCCGTGAAGATCGCTTGCGCTGCCAGATTCCGCAGCAGGACCTGCTGCACCTCCGGCGAGGCGCCGGCATAGCCTTCGTTCAGCGCCTCCAGCGCGGCAGCCGGATCGCTCTCGGTTGCGGCGGTATCGGTGATCCTCCGCGCGCTGGCTTCGACGTCCGCCCCGGCATGGGTCGTCGGCGCCAGCGTGATGCCTTCGGTCCGCGCCACCTGCTCGATCGCGACCTGCGCCGGACCGGCATCACGCCAGTCGCGATCGTAGAGACGTTGCAGCGCGTCTTGCCGATTGCCCTGCGGCAGGAGTTCCAGATAGTCGCGGACCGTACCCGCCAGGGCGTCGATCTCGGCGTCGTAGTCGACCGATGACGGATCGTCGGCGTATTCCAGCGCGTTGCCGCGATCGTAGAGCCGCTGCGCCGTGACCGCCTCGGGATCCGTCGACAGCCCCTCTGCCTCAACCGCCTGCTCGACGGCAGACTGGGCCGGGCCGGCGTCGCGCCAGTCGCGCGTGACAAGGCGCAGCGCCGCATCCTGCCGCTGGTCGGCCGGCAGCGCCTGCAGATAGGTCCGGACACCCGTCGCGAGATCTTGGGTTTCCTTCTCGTAATCGATGGCCGCGGGGTCATCGGCATATTCGAGCGCGTTGCCGCGGTCATAGAGATTTCCGGCGAAGATCGCTTCGCCCTCCGGGACGCCGTTCTCATCGACAGGTGACGCCGCAGCTTCTTCGGGCGAGGTATTCGGCACGAACACCACGTCGCCTGGGTCGATCCGATCTGGGTTCGGGATGTCGCTGCGGCGGTTGAAATCAAGAAGCTCGCGATACGAGACGTCGTTCTCCTCGGCGATCCGGGCGAAAGAGTCGCCGGGCTCAACGACGAAGACTCGCTCTTGCGTCTCCCGCAATTCGCCCGGGCCGCCGCGATCGGCCCGAGCCTCCAGCGCGTCTTCGATCGCACCTTGGAACTTTTGCTGCTGCTGTTCGGTGAGTGGAGTGGATGTCTGACCTGTCGGGTCGTCGTATCGTTGCGTGGCTCTGTCGTCGATCCTGAATCCCATCACACCGCTCCTCACGTCCGGGGCAAACGAGAATTGTAGAGGCGATGTGCTGAGACGTGATGAAGCTTCTGTGAATCTTGCGTGATCACGACGTATTGGCTTACCCGCATGTCGCCATAGCGCGTCGAAGACGCGCTTGAACGCGCTTATTTGTACTGTGTCAGAAAACTCGGAGCTTGCGTCTCGTGCCCTCCCCCCCTCGAGGGAGAGGGCAGTTCAAACGTGTCAGAGAATTCCGAATGGGTGAGGGGGTATCTTCGTAAGAAGCCTTCTGACGAAGAAGCCCCCTCACCCTATCGTGACTCGTTTGGAAAGCTTCCATGCCCCTCTCCCTCAAGGGGACATGCCCCTCTCCCTCAAGGGGAGAGGGGCGCAAATACGACCGCCATGACTTACGGCGTCGCCGCGTGGCACTTCTGACGCAGTAGAATTATGGCTCGTGCGCGGCTACGGCTTCCGGCTACCGTCGTTCAGATGGTTGCGCATGAGCGCGCACTGCGCGGCCTTTTCTGGCGTGACGCTTGGATGCAGGCGCGGACGCGCTCGACGTGCTGCTCAAACGCAGCTCGCGCTTTCGGATACGGCAGGGTCGCGAGTTGCCCGGCGAGGCGGCGGCCGATCTGAAAGTGCTGATAGTCGATTCCCCGGGGCCAGTAGCCACCCCACTGCGCAAATCCATGGTGGGCGAACACATCGATCACCGTCTCGGCCATGCCCGGACGACGATCTTGTCGGCCGAGATACGCAGTGCCGGCCGGAGGACTGACCTCGATTGTGCGTGCTGCTCGCTCGACATACGGATTCTGGATCGGGTTGATGTCGATGGCGACGCCATAGGCGTGCAGCGACATGGCCGCGCGACCGATGACGCGACGCACGTTGAATGCCGACGTGTTGTTGTCCGCGATGGAGGCATCATCATCGCCACGGTAGCGATTCATCAATCGCGCGCCCGCGATCGGAAACGCCCGGCGTCGCAAGGTGACGAAGATTTCAAGAACGTGGTCCGCGACGGCGTCGAGAACCACCAGTTCGCCGTCATCATGCGTGGCCCCATCGAATCCCACGTAGCTGAACCGCACAAGGCGCAAGCGCTCGCAGCCGATCGGGGCGCCCGCGTTCAAGACTTTTGTTGATCGCATGTCGCGGCAAAGTGCGTCCGATATCGGCGAAACGGAATCACCCGCGATCGACCGCGCCTCGCCTTGGGCGAGCAGAGGTGTGCCGCCGAGCGAGAGCAAAAGAACGAGCAGGGCGCACAATCGAGATCGGCGGCACAGGTGCACCGGCATGCGCCTAGGCCAAGGTTGATCTACGCCGCCGCGGCCTTGCCCTTCGGCTGCACCTCGGCGGTGTAGTCGTCCATCAGCTGCCGGGTGACGGCGGCGGGCGTGAAGCGCCAGTCGGCGATCTCCGACACCGCGGTAACTTCTGCCGCACTCCCCGTGATGAAGCACTCGGAGAACTGCGTCAGCTCGTGCGGCATGATGCGCCGTTCGACCACCTCGATGCCGCGCCGGCGCGCGAGATCGATCACCGTGCGGCGGGTAATGCCGTCGAGGAAGCAGTCGGCGATCGGCGTGTGGATCTTGCCGTCCTTGACGAAGAAGATGTTCGCGCCCGTGCACTCGGCGACGCGGCCCTGCCAGTCCAGCATCATGGCGTCGGCATAGCCTTTGCGCTCTGCCTTATGCTTGGAGATGGTGCAGATCATGTAGAGGCCGGCGGCCTTGGCGTGCACCGGCGCGGTGACTGGATCGGGCCGGCGGTAGTCGGCGAGGTCGAGGCGGATGCCCTTGAGCCGCTGCACCGGATCGAAATAGCTCGGCCACTGCCAAGTGGCGATCGCGAGGTGAATCGTGTTGTTCTGGGCCGAGACGCCCATCATCTCGGAGCCACGCCACGCGACCGGGCGGACATAGGCGTCCTTCTGGCCGTTCTTTTCCAGCACGAGCTGCTTGGCGGCGTCGATCTCGGCCACGGTGTAGGGGATTTCAAAGTCGAGCAACTGCGCCGACTTCTTCAGCCGCTCGGAATGCTCCGTGCATTTGAAGATCTCGCCGCCATAGGCGCGTTCGCCCTCGAACACGGAGCTTGCATAGTGCAGGCCGTGGGAGCAGACGTGGAGTGTGGCGTCACTCCACGGCACGAGGTGGCCATCGTACCAGATGACGCCGTCGAGGCGGTCATAGGGTTTCTCGGACATCTTTCCTCCGTCTGGCACTCCGGCTGGGCGCCGTGAAGCCCCGTCCGAAGGTTGTTGTACGCTTTTGCGTCCCGGGCCAACACCCGGTATGTTTCCGCCACCGATGAGAACGCGCCAACGGCGTCGGCGCAAATGATCGGCCCATCGGCCTCTCAAAGGCGCCGGGCCACCTTGGCCCTGGATGCCGCCGGCTGACGGCCAGATCGTTAGCAAGCCGACCGAAATATGTCAACATGGCTGACCTAACTGCCCCTGCCGCAACCGACCAGAAGCCCGCCAGCGGGGATCGCGCTGCACGCCAGGATGAGCCGATTTGGGACATTATCGAGCTCCTGTTTTTTGCCTATCGCGACTTCGTGACCGAGGCGGACGACGTGCTGGCCAAATTCGGCTTCGGGCGCGCACACCATCGGGTGCTGCATTTCGTCAACCGCAATCCCGGCATGAAGGTCGCGGAACTGCTCGACATCCTCAAGATCACCAAGCAATCGCTCGGGCGCGTGCTCAAGCAGCTCGTCGACCAGGGCTATGTTATTCAAAAGGAAGGCGCCAACGATCGCCGCCAGCGCCTGCTCTATGTGACGGCGAAGGGGGAAAGCCTGGCCATGAAGCTGGCCGGGCTGCAGACCGCGCGCGTTGCCCATGCGCTGTCCGAGCTCGGTCCGAATGCGCATGAGGCGGCGCGCCGCTTCCTCGTCGCCATCGTCGATGCCGACAACCGCGAGGGCGTGTTACGGTTCATTGCGCGGGCCGATCGCGCGCGTCGCCAGCGCTCCTAGAGCATGATCCCGAGTAGTGGGAACCGGTTTTCGGACAAGATCATGCTCAGCCAAGCAGAGGGTGCGTTCCGGCCATGTTGAATCGAAGACTGGGTTCTTTGGTGGGTCGCATTTTCTTCGGAAAGCCGGTGTCCAGTCCCGATCAAATCCGGGGCAGGCTTTTTCCGGAAAATGCCTTGTGGGACGCGAGGCCATGGCAACCGGTCGGGCTCAGTTGAAACCGATACCCGACGATGCGCCGCATCTGCTGGTGGTCGACGACGACCGGCGCATTCGCGAATTGCTGTCGCGCTTTCTGATGTCGGAAGGCTACCGGGTCACCACGGTGGAGTCGGCGGTCGAGGCGCGCGCCAAGCTCGAAGGGCTGAAGTTCGATCTCCTCATCCTCGACGTGATGATGCCTGGCGAGACTGGCTTTGAATTCGCCCGCAAGCTGCGCACGTCGTCGACCGTACCGATCCTGATGCTGACCGCGCGCGGCGAAGCCGAGAGCCGCATCCAGGGGCTCGAGATCGGCGCCGATGATTATGTCGGCAAACCCTTCGAGCCCCGTGAACTCTCCTTGCGGGTTGCCAACATCCTGAAGCGGGCTCGGCCCGCCGCGTCCCCGGCGGTCGAGTTCGTGCGCTTCGGCGAGTTCGTCTTCCATGTGGCGCGCGGTGAACTCAAGCGCGGCGACGAGGTCATTCATCTCACCGATCGTGAACGCGAAATGCTCACGCTGCTGGCCGCGAACCCGGGCGAGACGGTGACGCGAATCGCGCTTGCCGGCAACGCCAATGGCAATGGCGGCAACAACGGCGTGGTGGGTGAGCGCGCCGTCGATGTGCAGATCAATCGGCTGCGCCGCAAGATCGAACGCGATCCGGCCAATCCGCTCCTGGTCCAAACCGTGCGGGGGGTCGGCTACCGGCTGGTGACCACGCCGTGACCGCGCTCGACACCGGGATCGCCGCGCTGCGCTCGGCCGCGTCGACTGTCCGCACGGCCGCGAGCCGCGCCTACGAGTTCCAGGACCGCCTCAACAATTCCTTCCGCTACATCACGCCGAAGGGCCTGTATGCGCGGGCCCTGCTCATCATCATCGTGCCGATGGTGGTGCTCCAGTCGGTCGTCGCCTTGGTGTTCATGGAGCGTCACTGGAACTCAGTGACGCAGCGCCTCTCTGCCGCCGTCGTGCAGGACATTGCCGCGTTGATCGACGTCTACACGACCCTGAAGGCCGACCAGGCACAGATCCGGCGCATTGCGCAGGAACGACTTGGCCTGGTGGTTGATTTCTTGCCGGTTGCGGACTTGCCGCCGGTTGGTCCGAAGCCGTTCTTCTCGCTGCTCGACTATTCGCTCTCGGAGGAGATCAGCAAGCGCATCCGGCGGCCGTTCTGGATCGACACTGTCGGCCGCTCCGCGCTGGTCGAGATCCGCATTCGTTTGAACGACTCGGTGCTGCGCGTGTTCGCCCGCCGCAGCGCCGCCTATGCTTCCAATGCCGAGATCTTCCTGCTCTGGATGGTCGGTACGTCGACCGTGCTGCTGATCGTCGCGATCCTGTTCCTGCGCAACCAGATCCGCCCGATCCTTCGGCTCGCCGACGCCGCCGAAAGCTTCGGCATGGGCCGCGAGGTGCCGAGCTTCCGTCCGCGCGGCGCGCTCGAAGTGCGGCGCGCGGCGCAAGCCTTTATCGAGATGAAGACTCGCATCGAGCGCGCGATGGAGCAACGCACGGCGATGCTCGCCGGGGTCTCGCACGACCTGCGCACCATCCTCACCCGTTTTAAGCTCGAGCTCGCGCTGCTCGGCGACAACAGTCCCGAGATCGAGGCGATGAAGAAGGACGTCGACGAGATGGCGCGCATGCTCGAAGCTTATCTCGCCTTCGCGCGCGGGGATTCCGGCGAGACGTCGTCACCGACCAACATGGCCGTGTTTCTCGACGACCTAAAGACGGAAGGCGAGCGCAACGGCCATCGCGTCACGAACGTGTTCCATGGCCAGCCGGTCGTGACCGTGCGTCCGGCGGCGTTCAAGCGCTGCGTCGACAACCTCGTGTCGAATGCCGCGCGGCATGCGAAATCGATCTCGATCACCGGCCATCGCGACCACCGCTGGCTCACGGTGACCGTGGACGACGACGGTCCCGGCATCTCGGCAGCGATGCGCGAGGAGGTGTTCAAGCCGTTCCTGCGGCTCGACGATGCCCGCAATCAGAATCAGGGCGGCACCGGCCTTGGCCTCGCGATCGCGCGCGACATTGCGCGTTCCCATGGCGGCGACATCACTCTGTCGGATTCACCGATGGGCGGCCTGCGCGCGACGGTGAAAGTGCCGGTTTAACCGAGCTTGCTACTTCTGTTGGCGCGCGGTGGAACGTTCCGCCGGGTCTGTTGATTTCCTGTCCAACGGCAGACGCCCCCGGAAAGGAGCGCGCTTGCGCGCGCCATGTGTCTGCTACTTCGTGTCTGCTACTTCGTGTCTGCTACTTCGTGTCTGCTACTTCGTGTCTGCCACTTCAGCGAAGTCGAGGCCTATTCATGAATAACAAGCGACGTTTCTTGTTCGTTGCCGGTGCGCTGGCGCTGTTGCTCGCGGGCTGCGGCGAGGCATCGAATATGCCGGAGCAGGCCGGCGTCGGCCCCAAACCGACGCTGCCGGAACCGACGTCGCAGCTGATCCCTACCGTTAACATCGCGGCCGCCGAGGGGTGGTCGGATGGCGCCAAGCCGGCCGCGGCCGAGGGGCTTGCGGCAAATGCTTTCGCGAACGAGCTCGACCATCCGCGCTGGCTCTATGTGCTGCCGAACGGGGACGTGCTGGTCGCCGAGTCCAATGCGCCGCCGAAAACGGAATCAGGTGGCATCAGGGGCTGGGTCATGGGGATGGTAATGAAGCGGGCCGGCGCCGGCGTTCCCTCCGCGAACCGGATTACCTTGCTGCGCGACGCTGATGGCGATGGTGTTGCGGAGAGGCGCTCCCTCTTCCTGAAAGATTTGAACTCGCCGTTCGGCATGGCGCTGGTCGATCAGCATCTCTACGTCGCCAATACCGACGCGGTGATGCGTTTCCCTTATTCGGAAGGCCAGCGCGAGATTGAGGAGCCCGGGGTCAAGGTCGCGGATCTGCCGGCGGGTCCGATCAATCACCATTGGACCAAGAACCTGATCGCGAGCCGCGACGGCGCACGGTTTTATGTGACGGTGGGCTCAAACAGCGATCATGGGGAGGAGGGGATTGAAAACGAGGAACGCCGCGCCGCGATCCTCGAGATCAATCTTGCCGACGGGCAATCGCGGGTGTTCGCATTGGGGCTGCGCAATCCGAACGGGATGGGGTGGGAGCCGAAGACCGGCGTGCTCTGGACTGTCGTGAACGAACGCGACGAACTCGGCAACGATCTCGTTCC
This sequence comes from Hyphomicrobiales bacterium, assembly GCA_009377695.1. Classification (GTDB taxonomy): domain Bacteria; phylum Pseudomonadota; class Alphaproteobacteria; order Rhizobiales; family Xanthobacteraceae; genus VAZQ01. Next base: position 21,804 of record WHTP01000027.1, read on the forward strand.
TGATTATTTGACCTCGGTCAGAGATGGCGGCTTCTATGGCTGGCCCTACAGTTACTACGGGCAACATCTCGACAGTCGGGTCACCGAGCAGCGTCCTGATCTGGTGGCGAAGGCGATCGTGCCGGATTACGCGCTCGGGAGCCACGTGGCTCCGCTCGGGATGACGTTTTCCGACGGCGCGTCTTTGCCGGAGCGATTCCGCAGCGGCGCCTTCATCGGCCTGCATGGTTCCTGGAATCGCACGCCGCGCAGCGGATACAAGGTGATCTTCGTGCCGTTCGCCGATGGCAAGCCGTCCGGGCAGCCAGTCGACGTGCTGACCGGCTTTATCGGACCTGACGACAGGGCTCGGGGACGTCCGGTCGGCGTTGCGATCGACCGGGCCGGCGCCCTCCTGGTCGCCGACGACGTCGGCAACACGGTGTGGCGCGTCGCGCCATCGGCCTCGACGGTGGGCGGCGCGAGAAATTAGGGAGCTTTGGTGAGTTGATTTTCCTGGCGCGTCGCACTCGGTGGGCTCGCTCCCCCTGAAAGGGGGAGGGTTGGGGTGGGGGCCGTAGGCGCGATGATCCCCACCCGATTGCAGTCGCATGGCGACTGCAATCGACCTCCCCTTTGCAAGGGGAGGTGGGACGCGGCATGGACAGAGCGCTACAACGAGCAAACTTGCTCATCTTTGGTAGCGCGCTAGGCCGCCGCGCTCTCGCTGTCTCGCCGGTCGTCGCGCCGCCGCCGGACGCTGCGGCGGACGTTGCAGGCCGCTTCCGGGATGCGGCAGAGATCGTCGAGCAGGCCCGACCAGCGCTGACCGCTCGACAGCGCCCGATCAAGCGCGGCAAGCGTGCGCGCCTGTCCGGGATCGTCGTCGCGCAGCCAGGTGCGGATGACCGACGCGAACATCAGTGCAAGGCCCTGCGCGCGCACCGCGCCCTTCGGACCCGTTGCCGAGATGTCGGCCGCTGTCAGCATCCATTGCATCGAGCGCACCGAAAGACCGTTGAGTGCCAGTGTAAGTCCGGGATTCAGCAGCACCGAGCGTTGCAACGACTGGATTGCCGCTTTGTCGGGCGCGAGCAGATCGAGACGGCGCATCAAAACGTCAAACAGCCGCTCGCGCGGTGGCTCGTCGGCCATGCCGGTATCGATGCCATCGAGCACGGCGCGGTCGACCTCGCGCATATGCGCGGCGAGCATCTCGATCTTCGACGCGTGCTTCGCCCGCAGCTCCGACAACGAGACGCCGGCGCGCCGCGCGATCTCGGCGAAGCCGATATCCTCGAAGCGCTTCTCCGCAAGCAGCGCCATGAAGGCATTGACGACGGCATCGCGCTGGACGCCTCTGCCTGATCCATTACCGCCACCTGAGGGTTGTTGAGGACGCGAGGATTCGTCGACCATGACCGGCTCCTGCACAGGATTGCACTGTCCTTAAATAGGCGGCCAACGGGGGCGGTTCCAAGGCGGGGCAGGATATCGCTGCCGGGTTTGGCTGGCCAAGTTATCCGGCCAGCTCCCGCGAGCGCTTGGTGGCCGCAGCCACCGCCTTGCGCATCAGCGGATCAAGTCCATCCGCCGCCATCAGCACGTCGAGCGCTGCCGCCGTGGTTCCGCCCGGCGACGTCACGTTCTGTCGCAAAACCGACGCATCGAGCGGCGAGCGGTGCAGCAGCTCGCCGGAGCCGGCCACCGTGACGCGTGCAAGACGGCCGGCAAGCTCCTCCGGCAGCCTGGCGGCGACGCCGGCGCGCGCCAGCGCTTCCACCAGCAGGAACACATAGGCCGGTCCCGAGCCCGACACCGCGGTGACCGCATCCATCAGTGCTTCGTCGCCGACCCATTCGACGGCACCGGTCGCCGACAACAGCGCGTGCACCAGGTCGCGCTGACGCTGCGTGACTCGCTCATTGGGCACGGCAACGGTGATGCCGCGTCCGATCGCGGCCGGTGTGTTCGGCATCGCGCGCACGATTGCAGCAGGCTGCGACAGCGCTTGTTCGAGGAAGCCGATCGTGCGGCCGGCCATGATCGACAGCACGACCGTGCCAGCGCCGAGATAGGGCGTGAGCGCCGGCACGACGTCAGGCGCGACCTGCGGTTTGACCGCGATCACGATCGCGGTCGCCTCGCCGACGGTGTGGGCCGGCGGATTGAGCCGCATGCCGCGGCTCACGAGCGTCGAGAGCTCGCCAGCGGGCTGCGGTTCGATCGTGATCATCGATGTCGGGTCAAGCCCGAGCGCCAGCCAGCCGTCCAGCATCGCGCCGCCCATCTTGCCGGCACCGACCAGGACGATAGTGCCGGCGAGGCCGGGGAGCGTGGGTGGGCTTTGTGGTGTGGATGGAGTCATACGGTGTCTCTCTGTCTCGTGCACCGCACTTCTCCGCCCTCATCCTGAGGGCGTCCGAAGGACGCGTCTCGAAGGATGGGGCGGCCCCCATGGTTCGAGACGGCGCTTCGCGCCTCCTCACCATGAGGGCCGAGAGAGAGCCGGTCCTCGAACCTAGCAGGCAGCGGTGAAAATTGCTGGCGCGCGCCTATGCCTCGCCGGCGGTCTCGAACAGCGCGGCGTCAAGCGCCTCGCGCGCACTCTTGCCGGCCCAGACCACGAATTGGTAGGCCGGGAAATACCGCTCGCAGGCGTCGAGTGCGGTGGACAGCATGACCTCGCATTGCGGGCGGGACGCCTCGACCCCGCCGGCGAGCACCAGCGCATGGCGGTACATGATCAAGCCGTCCTTCGTCCAAAGATCGAAGTGACCGATCCACATCTGCTCATTGATCATGGCGATGAGCTGCTGCGTCTCGCCGCACCAGCGTTCCGGCACCTTGAACTCGAAGGCACAGGCAAGATGCAGTGCCTCGATGTCGTACATCCAGGTGAATGAGACCTGGTAGTCGGTCCACTTGCCGCGCACCACCAGCGTGATCTCGTCCTCGCCCGCGCGCTCGAACGACCAGTCGTTGGTTGACGCCAGACGCTCGACCACTTCGAGGGGATTCGCACGCGATTGATCGCCGAAATTAATGAGGGACATGCCGTCTCCACCTTGCCGCTGGGTGTGGGATGCGCAAACACCACGCGCACCACGCCACTTTTTCTGACGCGGTCCCCCGTGGAGCCTCATCGACTGGTCCGGGGCGAATCACCTGACGATTTGAATATAACCCCTTGATTCCACCGCCCGAAATGTCATGAGAGCCGGCAATGGTTAACGAATGGTGGATATTCCTCCGTCGTCCACAACTTGCGGACGCTCGGTGGACTCGTAGGGACCGAAGTGCGGCAAATGGACTCGCGGCCCGTGTCCCGCGGGCGGAATTCGCTCCGACGCATCAGCAGATTGTGACGGGCTTCTGAATCGCGAGGGCGCGCGGCTCAATCGAACAGGCTTGAGACCGACTCTTCGTTCGCGGTGCGCTCGATCGCCTCGCCGATCAGCGGCGCGGTGGAGAGGATGCGGATATTCGAAGCGTTCGCGACCTCCTTGGTCGCCTGGATCGAGTCCGTGATGACCAGCTCCTTGAGCCGCGACTTGGCGACCCGCGCGACCGCGCCGCCCGACAGCACGCCGTGGGTGATGTAGGCGTAGACCTCGGTCGCGCCCTTTTCGAGCAGGGCGTCGGCGGCGTTCACGATGGTGCCGCCGGAATCGATGATGTCGTCGACCAGGATGCAGGTGCGGCCTTCGACGTCGCCGATCACGTTCATGACCTCGGATTCGCCGGGGCGTTCGCGCCGCTTGTCGACGATGGCGAGCGGCGCGTTGATGCGCTTGCCGAGCCCGCGCGCCCGCGCCACGCCGCCGACGTCGGGCGAGATCACCATCAGGTTGTCGAGGTCGAAGCGCTCCTTGATGTCGCGCACCATCATCGGCGCGGCATACAGGTTGTCGGTCGGGATGTCGAAGAAGCCCTGGATCTGGCCGGCGTGCAGGTCAAGCGTCATCACCCGGTTGGCGCCGGCGGTCGTGATCAGGTTGGCGACCAGCTTGGCCGAGATCGGCGTACGGGGGCCGGGTTTACGGTCCTGTCGAGCGTAGCCGAAATAGGGGATGACTGCGGTGATGCGCCGACCCGACGCACGGCGCAGCGCGTCGATGATGATCAGGAGCTCCATCAGATGGTCATTGGCCGGAAACGACGTCGACTGAACCACGAACACGTCGGAGCCGCGCACGTTCTCCTGGATTTCGACGAAAATCTCCATGTCCGCGAAGCGCCGGACCACGGCTTTGGTCATTGGCACCCCGAGATGGCCGGCGATCGCTGCGGCGAGCGCGGGATTGGAGTTGCCGGCGACGAGCTTGACCGCTCCGTTATTGGCCGCCATCGCTGTCTCCAAAGCTCATCAGGGGGATCCCAGCCGCGGCGACCTGATAACAAGCCAGCAATGCGGCTGGCAATACGAGGGGGACGGCACGTCCACGATTTTCGCGTGTTTTGCCCGCCTGGCGGGCACAAGTAGGCTCCGACGCCGGAGCATCGGGGCCGCGTTTCGCACGTTTATGAGCCGGGTGGCCGGTCACTCCGGGACCGGCGCGAACATGCGGACGATGCCGGGCGCTTCCGGCGCGAAATCGTCAGTCGCCCGGCCGGCCAGCATGGCGCCTTGGGGCGGCGGCGCGGCGGCAGTCGCGCCCGTCCGATCGGACGCGATGAAGGTCATGAGCTGCGTGACGCTCGCGCTGGCAATCCGTTGCAGGACCTGATCATTGGCGGCCGACCAGGCGCCGGACCCGGCACGTTCCTCGCCGTTCAGGCGGAAGGCGCGTCGGCGTTCGGCGTCATAGACGTCAAAGGCCCATGACAGGACGGTCGTGCCGCCTTCGGCATTGGCCGCGAGGTAACCACGGATGTGATAGAGCGCCTGCCCGCCGCGCGTCACCACCACCAGCCGGCGCGCCGCCGCTTCCTGATCGAGGCTCCGCGCCAGCCGTGTTGACACCGGCCGCGGCGGTCCGTCAATCGACTCGAAAATGATGGACGCGCCTTCGGCTTCGGCCAATGACGGCGTTTGTTGGTTGGTGACGCAGCCGGCCAGCGCCAGCGCTGCCGCCACAGCAAGTGCCCCGATCGCACTGCGAGCTACCGCAATACGCATACAACGCCCCCCGCGGCCGCCGCTCTTATGGTGAGCTGACTTGAGCCGACGTTCGAATCCGTAGCCTTAAACGGGACCGTGGTCTAGGGCCTGGAATGACGATGCGCACATGCTGACTCCGTGACGACTCGGCGGACTCGGGTGTGCTCCCTCCCCCTGAAAGGGGGAGGGTTGGGGAGGGGGTTCATTGGCGCGAAGATCCCCACCTCCCCTTTTCAAGGGGAGGTGAGCCGTGGCACGAGCGTTATTCAAACAACAGCGGCTAATCCGTGAGCGCAATCGCGTTGATGTGGCGGCCGTAGTCGGCCTCGTTGCGATGCACGGAACGGCGATAGCTGTAAAACGTCGCAGGATCGGCGTAGGTGCAGCGGCCGATGTCTTCGACATGCCGGATGCCGGCGTTTGCGAGGTGCGCGGCGATGTAGCCAGCGAGATCGAACATCGCGTGACCGTCCTTCGCGCTCGGCGTGAAGAAGCGTTGGTTCACCGCGCTGTCCGCTTTGAAGCGCGCGACGAATTCCGGGCCCACCTCGTAATTCGGCTGGCGGATCATCGGGCCGGTCGCGGCGATGATATTGTTGCGATGAGCGCCACAGCGTTCCATCGCGGCGACGGTTGCCTCGATGACGCCGGTGAATGCGCCGCGCCAGCCTGCATGCGCCGCGCCGATCACGCGCGCGTCCGCGTCCGAAAACAGGATCGGGCCGCAGTCTGCGGTCGAGACGCCGATCGCGATGCCGGGGGTTCGCGTGACCAGCGCGTCGGCGCGCGGCCGCGCATCCGGCGTCCAGGGCTGCTCGACGGTGACCACGTCCGGCGAATGGATCTGGTAGGCGGTGAGAAATCTCTCGGGCTGTACGCCGAGCGCCGTCGCCATCCGCGCGCGGTTCTCTGCGACGTGCTCGGGTGTATCGCTTGAACCGACACCGCCGTTGAGGCTTTCATAGACTCCGCCCGATACCCCACCCGCACGCGTGAAGAAGGCGTGGCGGATGCCGGGCAGCGAGGCGAGGGATGCAGCATGGAGCATGGCAGTGCTGCCGTTATCCGGGCTTGCCAGCGCGGGCAGCCGTGCCATCGCTTTCGGACGGTTCGTCCGCGAAGCCGGGCAGCTCGCGCAGGCTCGGGTGGGAAAACGCGATGACCTTGAACATCTTGCCCATGCCGGTCATGTCCTCGCTGGTCAGGCGCGCGAGCGCGTTGTTGACCTCGGCGGTCTTCTCGAGCGGCGCGCCTTTTTTGAGCGCCTCGGCGCGGGTCTCGATGCCGAGCCGGCGTAGAAACGTCGCCTGCTCGACCGGGCCATGCACGTCGGCGCCGAGACTTTGTGCGGCATGCGTCAACGCCCGGAAATCCACATGGGCGGTGAGGTCGACGGCGCCGGGCGCTTGCAGCGGGCTGGTGAAGGTCTGGCCTCCCACCGCCTGGAAGGTGTCGCCGGCGGCGCTTTCGAGATGGCCGTAGTCGATGAGTAGCGCGGCGCCCTTCGAGTGCACGACCCGGCGGCCGATCTCGAGCGCGATCTGGTCGGCGCGCCATTCGAAGATCGCACCGATCGGCGCGTTGCGCAGCGCACGCGGCAGCATCTGATCGAACAATGGAATTGGATCGCGGGCGTGGCCGAATTGCAGGCTCCCGTTGTCGGCGATCTTGATGACGCGCTCGTGCCAGCCGTCGACGCACATGACCGCCTGATGGATCGGCAGCGCATCGATGAACTCGTTGGCGATGATGATGGTTGGGCCGACCGGCACCTGTTCGAGCGTTTGATGCCATTCGACCGGCACATCGATTTGGCTGAGCGCCTGACGTTGGCGCTGCTCGAGTGTGGGGCTGACCTCGACCATGTGCACGACCAAAGCTTTGCGGAAATCCGGCACGATCTGCACGGCGCGCAGCACATCGAGCATCATGGTGCCGCGGCCGGGACCGAGTTCGACCAGCCGCACATTCTCCGGCGCTCCCATCGCTTTCCAGGTGGCGGCGCACCACAGTCCGATCAACTCGCCGAACATCTGGCTGATCTCCGGCGCGGTCACGAAGTCGCCCTTGGCGCCGAATGGATCGCGGGTGATGTAGTAGCCGTGCTTCGGGTGTGTGAGACAGAGCGTCATATATTGCGCCACCGGCATCGGGCCGGCGGCGATGATGCGGCGCCTAATTTCGGCTTCGAGCGGCGGAACGTCCGTCATTGCCTCACGCCTGTTGCAACGGCTTGGCGCGCCGTGCTGCCATGATCAGCACGATGCCGGCGATCATCAGCGGCAGCGACAACAGCATCCCCATCGTGAGCCCGCCCCACAGGAAGCCAAGCTGTTGATCGGGTTCGCGGAAGAATTCGCAGATTGTCCTCGCAATTCCGTAACCGAGGCAGAAAGCGCCGAGGATCGTTCCCGGTCGCTTCAGCGCACCCGCGCGCATCATGACGGCGAGGACCGCGAACAGCACGATCCCTTCGAGCGTCGCCTCGTAGAGCTGGCTCGGATGGCGCGGCAGCGGACCCGCGCCCGGAAACACGAACGCCCAGGGGACGTCCGTGGTGCGGCCCCACAATTCCGCATTGATGAAATTGGCGAGACGGCCGAGAAACAGCCCGATCGGCGCCACCGCGCAAACGATATCCCCGAGCGAGAGAATCGGGATGCCGCGGTAGCGCGCGAAGGCGATCACGGCAAAGACGCAGCCAAGGAAGCCGCCGTGGAACGACATGCCGCCTTTCCAGAGCTGCGGTATCTCCGCCGGGTTCGCGAAGAAATAGGCGGGATTATAGAACAGCACATAGCCGAGCCGGCCGCCGAGAATGATGCCAAGCGTCACCCACAGGATGAAGTCGTCGAAGTCGACGACGGTCATCGGCGGCTGACCGCCCCAGAGCCGTTCCGACCGGATGATGGTGCGGGCGTAGACCCAACCGCCGAGAATGCCGACGATATAGGCGAGCGCATACCATCGGATCGCGAGCGGCCCGATCTGGACCAGCACGGGATCGAAGGCGGGGAACGGCAGGGCAAGAGGCGGCATGATCAGGGGAGTCGCCGATAAGTACGGCGGTGATGCGGCCGTGAATCAGGGGAGTCAAGCGAAACAGCGGCATGATGAGGGGGATACCGTCCGTCACGATGCCTTGAAAGGACGCCAGGCGGACGCCATTTTCCCGGAACCGCGCACCGGAAGAATGAGCCAGGAGCGCGCGCCAGGAGAACGAGCTATGGCACAGACCACCAACCGGTTCTTCGACGAGGTCGCCCGGCTGATGAACGACGCCGCCGGCGTCGCCCAAGGCGTGCGGCGCGAGTTCGATACCCTGGTCAAGACCCAGACCGAGCGCTGGCTGAGCGAGCTCGACTTGGTCAAGCGTGAGGAATTCGAGGCTGTTAAGGATATGGCCCGCATGGCGCGCGAGGAAAACGAGGCGCTCAAGGTGCGGATCGCCGCCCTCGAGGCCAAGCTCGGTGTCGGTGATCAAAGTCCCCCGACCCCGCCCCCGATGCCGGGGCAGTCCCCCGGCGGCATCTGATTCAATTAGCACACGCCATTTGTTGTTGTGGCGTGCATGCCGCGAGCGCTGACCTCCCCTGTAAGGGGGGAGCACACCGAGCTCGCTGCCGGATTGCGCTCCTTTCCTTGTCATTCCGACACATTGCCGCTAAACAACGGCCCGCGAGCGTGGCCCCGCCCCCCCTGGAGGCAGGCTGCGGCGTTTACAATCGTATTTGGGCAAGGATTTAGGACAAATGGCTACCGTCAGGGAAATGAAGGCGATGGCGCGCCCGAAGGCCGGCAAGGGGGCCGCCCGGGCAGTTCGTCGCGCCGGCCGCGTGCCGGGCGTCGTCTACGGCGACAACAAGGATCCCCTCGCGATCTCGGTCGATCATTCCGAGCTCAAGCAGCGCATCTATGCCGGGCGCTTTCTTACCACGATCTACGAGCTTGACGTGGATGGGACCAAGCACCGCGTGATCCCGCGCGACTTCCAGCTCGATGCGGTGCGGGACCTCCCGGTGCACGTCGACTTCCTGCGCCTGAGCGCGGGCGCCAAGATCCGCGTGCGCATTCCGGTGCACGTGGTCAACGCGGAGACGGCGCCGGGCGTGAAGCGTGGTGGCACCGTCAACATCGTCGCCCACGCGATCGAGGTGCTCTGCTCGCCCGAGGATATTCCCGAATCGATCGACGTCGATGTCGGAGACCTCGAGATCAACTATTCGAAGCATATGAGCGACGTCGTGCTACCAGCGAACGTGCGTCTGGTGGGCAATGTCGACCAGACGCTGGTCACCATCGTGCCGCCGTCGGGTTATGCTGAAGAACTCAAGGCTGCTGCCGAAGCGGCTGCTGCCGCTGCCACGGCTGCTGCGGCTGCCGCGGCTGCTCCGGCCGAAGGCGGTACCGGCGCTCCTTCCGCTCCCGGAGCCGCACCTGCGGCGGGTGCCGGCGGCGGCGACAAGAAGTAATCGCCGTCGTGGTTGCTGCCGCATCCAAGCGGCGAAGGGATCAATTGTGATCGTCATTGCCGGGCGAAGACCCGGCAATCCATCCTTTTCGCAAGACGATGGATGCGCGGGTCGAGCCCGCGCGTGACGGTGCTGGGTATAACACCATGCTGCTCTTCGTCGGCCTCGGAAATCCTGGTGCCCGCTACGCCGCCAACCGCCACAATATCGGATTCATGGTGGTCGAGGCGATTGCGAAGCGGCACAACATCGGCCCGTTCCGCAAGCGCTTCCAGGGCGTTTCGGCGGAAGGTCCGATCGGTAGTGTGCGCGCGTTGTTGCTGTTGCCGGGCACGTTCATGAACGAGTCCGGCCGCGCTGTGGCGGAAGCTGCGCACTTCTACAAGCTTGGCCTCGATAGCATCACCGTGTTTCATGACGAGATCGAACTCACGCCCGGGAAGGTGCGCGTAAAAATCGGCGGCGGCATCGCCGGTCACAATGGATTGCGCTCGATCACCGCCCATGTTGGCAACGACTATCGCCGCGTCCGCATCGGCGTCGGTCATCCCGGCGTCAAGGACCTCGTGCACCCCCACGTGCTCAGCGACTTCGCCAAGGTCGAGCGGCCGTGGGTTGAGGCGCTGTGCGATATCATCTCCGACAATGCCGAGCTGTTGGCGAAGGGGCAGGACGCGAGCTTCCAGAACAAGGTTCACCTGTCGATGTCGGCCAAGGGCTTCTTCGACGACAAGGAGTCGGACGAGCCGCGGGCTGCCGGGCCGAAGGCGCCAAAAGACAATCCACGAGAGACGTGATGGGCTTCAAATGCGGTATCGTCGGCTTGCCAAACGTCGGCAAGTCGACGCTCTTCAACGCGCTGACTGAAACGGCGGCGGCGCAGGCGGCGAACTATCCGTTCTGCACCATCGAGCCGAATGTCGGCGAGGTCGCGGTGCCCGATCCACGTCTCGAGGCTTTGGCGAAGCTCGCGAAGTCGGCGGAGATCGTGCCGACGCGACTGACGTTCGTCGACATCGCTGGATTGGTGCGCGGCGCTTCGAAAGGTGAGGGGCTTGGCAACCAGTTCCTGGCCAATATCCGAGAGGTTGACGCCATCGCCCATGTGGTGCGCTGCTTCGAGGATGACGACGTCACCCATGTCGAGAACCGCATCGATCCGGTCGCGGACATCGAGACGGTCGAGACCGAGCTCATGCTCGCCGACCTCGACAGCCTCGAGCGCCGCGTCGACGCGCTCGAGAAGAAGGCGAAGGGCAACGACAAGGAGGCGAAGGAAAGCCTCGCTCTCGTCAACCGCGCGCTCGCGCTCCTGCGCGACGGTAAGCCCGCGCGCATGGTGCAGCGCAAGCCCGAGGAAGAGCGGCTCTTCCACACGCTGGGCCTCCTGACCTCGGTGCCGGTGCTCTATGTCTGCAACGTTGAGGAGGCGTCGGCGGCGACCGGCAATGGATTTTCACGCCGGGTCGAAGAACGCGCCAAGGCGGAAGGCGCCATCTCGGTCGTGATCTCGGCGAAGATCGAGGCGGAGATCGCTGTCCTGTCGCGCGAAGAACGAGCCGAATATCTCGGTGCCGTCGGGCTCAAGGAGCCCGGCCTTGACCGGCTCATCGGCGCCGGCTACGCGCTGCTCGACCTCGTGACTTATTTCACCGTCGGCCCCAAGGAAACGCGGGCCTGGACGGTGACGCGCGGCACCCGTGCGCCACAGGCGGCCGGCGTCATCCACACCGATTTCGAGCGCGGCTTCATCCGCGCCGAAACCATTTCATACGAGGATTATGTCAAGTTCGGAGGCGAAGCCGGGGCGCGCGACGCCGGCCGGATGCGGCTCGAGGGCAAGGACTACGTCGTCGCCGACGGCGACGTGATGCATTTCAGGTTCGCGACGTAGCCCAACGCACAACCAACCTTCACCCTCGTGGTGAGGAGGAAGGCCCATAGCGGGCGCAGCCTGCGTACACTTGGCTGAGACGCTCGCTCCTCGGCGTGAGAGCGGAGATAGACGCGTGAGCGTGAGATGCCGGCCGCAGTACGCAAAACTACATGCCGCCGCGGTTGCGGATGGCACCGAGGTGCTCGTTGATGCGGAACATGATCAGCACGTATTCCGCGACGATACGCGCAAAGATCACGCCGATGAGGATGGCGATCAGGCTGCCGATGACCGTCACCAGCCCGGTCAGCGGGTTCAGGAACATCTGCGCCAGTCCACCGAAAATGCCCGCCACCCCGAATAGAACCGACAAGCCGACCGAGAGCCAGTAGAAGATCTTGATGATCGATGGGGTGATGAATCGTTCCCACTGGAATAGGTCGCGTAGTTCGAACATGGGGCCTCCTCTGTCGGCGTAGAACGGGCGCAAACCGCATCCGCACGCGCTGCTGCGCACCCTGACCGCGGGCGCCGGAGACTGCACCCGCCGCACGTGGCGGTCAATCGCGATGACAAGGTGTTGCTTTTGCGCTGATTTCGCGGCGCGGTAGTTATCCCCAAGCTGGCGTGAGAAGGTTGGCGACGACGGAGAGCGCATGCGCACATGAGCGTCGCGCGTGGTGAGATCGATACCACAACCGAATCAGTCGTCCGGCGGGCGGCGACGCGCGGTCAGCATCGCCTGCGGAGCGCATGCGCTGCACGACGACTTCACCGACGTTATCTTCGTCCTGCTGCCGATCCGGCAACACGAATTCGGGTTTGGCGATGTGGCTCACCGAAGGACCGACGGCGGCGGCCGCGGTCCTGGCGCTGCCGCCATGACAGCTTGAAGCCGGTATCGTGCTGTTACCGTTGCATCGCGCTCAACGGAACGCCATCGGCCCTCTATGGATCGGTCCCCGATCTGGTGCCCCGGAACGCCAGACTCGCGCTTTCAGCGACTCGATCGGTGCCGGCGCGATCGCGCGCTGTTCGGCATCGTTGGCGATCACCTGGGGTGACCGCGGCGCTGATCGTCATCGCCGGCCTCGCGCTGGGGACGCTGCCGCTTACGCTGATCTTGAATGTCCTGATTCAGGTCCTGACGAATACCTACGCTTATATTGCGCGGAACCGGTGTGGTCGCCGGCGCGTTGGTGGCGCGTGGCAGAGCATCAGGAGGAGAAGAACCCGTGAAAACAGATTTTCGTCATGGGATGATCAGGCACGGGGCGATTGCGCTGGTCCTTCTCGGCGGAATTGGCATGGCGTCCGCGCAGATCGGCTCGACACCGCCAAGGATCCAGAACGGGACCGTTGGCCGAGGCGACCCGACTGCGACGCAATTGCGTTTGTCGGAGACTCAAAAGGGCGCCATCGCGGAGGCCGTGCGACGTGCAAACAAGGCGATTAATCCACCGCCCAGCTTTGTCGCGCAGGTCGGTGCGCCGGTGCCGCCGGCGATCGAACTCCACCTCTTGCCTGATGATGTGCTGGCCAATGTTCCGGCCGCGAAGGTCGTGAAATACACCGTGGTGAAAAATCAGCTCGTGCTGATTGATCCCACAACCATGCGGGTGGTCGACGTCATTCCGCAGTAATGCAACGGATCAATCGTCGCGATCGACCGCGAGCGGGCTCACGGCAGCGGGCAGCGTGTCGAGATAGGGGCCCATGAAGAACGCCTCGCCGGTTCCGTCGCCGAAGAAGCGATCATAGGCGTCGATCATCGCACGCACCGGTCCGACGCAACTCGGCACCGACGCGACAATGATGTCGCCAAGGTCGGTGTTCGGCGCCTGCTTTTGGAAGCGCGGATGGGTGGCAACGGTGCGCGCGATGCATTCGGTGGCCGACCGCTTCTGCTGCATTGAGAGCTTCCGGACGTTGCCGCCGTCAGGTTCGATGGTCGGGCTGGCGGCGATGCCGATGAGCAGCGCAGCGCCCGCGAGCTTGGATAGAATCATTCATCATCCCCAGTCCCGGCACGATTTCATGCAATTATGTGAGCCATTCTGGCGTGAAAGCCAATTCCCTTTCAGGTGTGGGCGCAGCGTCATGTCGAGGTCGAACGTCCGAAGTAACGGGTTTCATTTGAGGAAAACTGAGGGCGGCCGGGTAACGAGCGAGTGCGTGGAACAGCGCTACCGTCGTTGGCGTTAAATCAGGTTCGGCGCAACTCAGGGCAAGGAGATCATCGTCATGACGCATTTCGGCCACGCGGCCGTCGTGCTTGCGTTGCTTGCGGGCACGTCATACGCCAATGCGCAGTATTACCGGGAGTATGATGCCCGGGTCGTCATGCAGCCGGTACCGCTCACGCAAGCGCAGCGGACTATCATCTACCGCACGATCATCCCGCAAGGCCGCGGGCGTCAGCCGATCGTGCGTGAGCAGATCGTGACCGAACCGGTTGAGCCGGTCGTGCGCGAGCGGATCGTGACGGATGGCGCGGTGGACGCCTACGCGTATGGCGACTCGTACGATGTCCCGCGTTATCAGCGCCGCTACGTCGCGGAGCCCGAAGCCTATAGCGCCAACGCCTATGTGGTCGGCTCGCGCGTGCCGGTATCGACCAGGCTCGCTCCGCTGCCGCCGGCCGTCGTGGCGGAAGTGCCGGCGATCCGCGCCTATCGGTACACGACCTTCGGCGGCCGCGTGTTTCTCGTGAATCCCGACACTGGCATCATCGTGACCGAGGTTACGCCGTAAGGCGTAACCTCAATGGGCGTCGTCAGCCAAATGACGGCGCCGGCGCCGCAAAGCGACGCGCCTCACCAGCGGCGCTTGAACCCGGCCTTGAGGCTGCGGTCGAGTTCGCCGGTTGCGGTTTCGCTGACTGCGCCGGTGATGCTGAGCGGACCGCCGAACAGCCGCTGCTCCGCGCTTAATGACGGGCGCCATCCGCTCTCGGCGGTGGAGGTGGATGCGCCGATCGACAAGGTCGTGTTGGCCGGCAAGAACGTAAACCGCACGGCGTGATTTCCTTCGACCACATGGGATCCATGCGCGACGATCGGCGCACCTTCCAGAAGCGGCTGCGTCCACGCGAACGCGTTCTGCAAGGTCATTGCGACATCGCTGCCGAACGGGACCGAGCGGCTGAGCGTCACGCCGAACCTGGTCTGCTCATAAGGATCGACGCGAGTCTCGATCGCGGTCTTGTCCCAGGCCATGAGACCGGGTGCCGTGACCGTCGCCCATGCGACGCCGACACTCTGAGCTGGCATCGCGCCTAACCAGGGCATGTCGGCATAGGGAGTGATGTCGCGACTGTCGACGCCGGCTTTACCGGTCCAGGCCGCCGCCGGAAGTCCGTGCGTGAAGCGCGAGCTGTCAATGCTGCTTCCCGACGGCGTCGGTAGCGGTGCCGAGAAGTCGATCGGCTGATCGAATTCGGCGTTTTTTTCCTGTGCAATGCCCGTCCCTGGCGTGACGTCCGATTCGACCGTCACGCCTGCACGCGCGGCATCGTCATCCGGTTGTGCCTGTGCGGGGACAGCCAAGCAGGCGACCGTGAGCGCCAGCACGCATGGTGCGCGCAGATCTGCGTACGGCGCGATGCTGCGCCAGAATTTTGCGGTTTGGACCATTTGCGACTCGTACGACCTTCCCAAATCGTCGGCGATCTGCCCACATCTACGAGCATTTTTGGGACCGGTCGCGTCAAATCCCCGTTAGCGAGGTTAACAACTGGTAATCAAACTTCGGTCACAGCAGCCGCCACCGCAGCAGCGCGACAATCGGCTCCGGCAACGTCACATTCTTGATCACGAACTCCGGATCGAGCGACAAGGCTGCCGCGCCGATCACCGAGATCGCAGTCGCCACAATCATCATGCCGCCGAACATCTCGTGGTGCGGGTTGATCAACCGGGCGATCACATAGCGAAAGACCAGGTGGATCTGTAGGATCGGCATCACCACAGAGACCGGCGCGAGCGCGAGCGCCAGATACAGGAACATCTGACACACCGTCACCAGCACGCCCGAAGCGAAGAACCACTTCGCCGGCACCGGATCGATCGACAGCACGTGCCGCAACTGGCCGGGCCACATCATGAGCAGCGCGAGTACCGCGGTGGCGGCGCAGTAGGAGAGCAGGCCGGCCGCCATGCTCTCGGCCAAGCTGCCGTGCTCGACCACGATGCGGATCAGGATCGGGGTCACGCCATAGCAGGCGGCGGCCAGGAGGCCGAACACATAACCCTCGGTGTAGTGGGGCCGGAACGGCGGCGGTCCAGCAGCGACCGAGCGGCCGCCCGCTGCGGCGCCTGCGCCGATGTCGCCAGAGGGAGCCGGATCGCGCTGGTGCATCAGCGCCGGGCCGAGGATGACGAGCGCGATGCCGATGACCCGCAGCGGCGTCAGGCCCTCCCGCAGCACGGTGATGGCGATAAACAATGAGACGATCAGGCTGAGCTGAACCACCGGGCCCGACAGGTTGGCGCCGATCGCCTTGACGGAACGGTAGTTGCAGTAGCGTCCGCAGATGAAATGCACGACGCCGGTTGCCGCAATGGCCATGAGAGCCTGCCGCGAGAAACCGGTGATTGCCCCGAGCCCGCCCCCCGCCAGCGCGAACAGGAAGAACATCGGGATACCGATCGGTACCCCGATCGCCAGCGCCTGGGCGACCGAGCCGGTCAGGACGCCGCGCCGCGTCATGGCATTGTTCAAACCGAAGAAGGCCGCCGACAAGGCAGCGAAAGTGGCTCCAAGCATGTGACGGGGTCCACAACGGGAGGGGAAGAACGCGTATTGCCTTCCACGTTAGAGCATGATCCCGAAAAGGGGGACCCGGTTTTCGGAAAAGATCATGCTCCGGCGCAAAAGGCGAAAGCGGTGGTCAGGAGAAATGCGGTGGTCAGGAGAAATGTGTTTCCGGCAAGGAGCTCTGATCGCACCCGTCTTCAGGATCCATTGACCATATGCCGCAGCACTTGATTGACCATGTCCGCGGTGCGGAATGGCGCGCCGCTGATTGTTAAGATTGCGCGAGTGATCGCTCGCTAGTGTCCCGATTCCGAAGTTCGGACCATTTCGCAGCGGCCGCCTGCCTACGGGGATTTTGGGGAGATCACAATGCGATCCGCAATCCAAGTCAGCGTGCTGCTCCTTGCGCTCGGTGCCTGCCTGGGGCTGGTCACGGCGCAACATCGCGGCGAGGCGATGGATGGAACCGTCGGTCTCGGCACGAGCGAGGTCGGGATCGTCGACGACTACGATATCGAGACCACCGGAAGTATCGCGCTTGCCGCCGTGCCGCGGCTGTCATTGTCCGACGAGCAGCGCGGATTTATCTTCATGGGCATCATCAATCTGCCGGATGTCCCGGAGGTGGCGATGCAGGCCCCGGAGCCGGGTGTGCCGCTCGCGCCGACGATCAACCTGCACAACATACCGGCGATGGTTGTTCGCCGGATTCCGGAGGTCGACGGCTACAGGTTCGTGAAGCTCGAAGACCGCATTCTCCTGATCAATGCAGAAACGCGTCAGGTCGAGACGATGATCCCGCGCTACAAGCTCGTCTTCCACTGACGCACCGCAGCTTATCTTTCTGATGCGCCTTGCCTTTCGTTGGCGCGTCGTCACGACGCGCCAACGGCGGGACTATCCTCGTGCGCGCAAGCTGCTGTCACCCTTCCAGTGCTGCAGGCTCTCGGCGATGATCTTGGTCGACTGCATCGCCGACTGGCTCAGGTGCGCGTATTCAGTGATCTCGCGCTGAACGCGGGCGCCCTCCTGGTGAAGAAGCTCACGCAATTGCTGCAGTTCACCAATCAGCCGGTCAACCTCTTGCACGGAGGTGCCTGCGACGCGCTGAAGCAAGGTGCTGATGTTGTGCGCGACCAGCTCGCTGTCGGTTTCCGGGGCCCGTCGCAGCGCCTGTCCGTCACGGCGAACGAACTCGCGAATTTCACCTTCAACGCCAGCGCCGCTTTCGCGCGCCTGCTGTTCGGCATCGACAGCCTTGGACTTGATAGCAGTCATGGTGGTCCCCCTAAACGAAGCGCAAAAGTGCGCCGATCACACCCGTGCGTGATTGCGGCATCAGAATGTGACCACTTCGCGGCCGAAAGCCTTGGATTCACATGACCTTTTCACGGCAGATAACGGCGAATTATTGCACTGCGGTGGCGAAAAGTGGGCGGAGCTTATGCGCCCTATGGCCGGCGTTATGGCTGCAGGTTCCACACGGGCGATTGCCAAAGGGTTTGCCAATCCGATTCCGGCGCCATGCAGCGGAGCAGGCGATGCTCGACCTTGGAGAGTGCGAAGCCATTGAGCTCGCCGCTTCCCTGCCGATAGGTATGGCGCAATTCAAGCCCCGGACACTGGTCGCTGCCTCGCCACGCCGTGAGTGTCCTGGTGTGAGCCTCCCAGCTCATCAGGCCCGGCTGATTTGATGCGCTGAAGCCGCCGGTTGGAGCAACCACCGGAAACGTCATCGGCGACGGTTCGGTTTCGAGCTGCTGATCGAACAGGAATGCGCGGCTGTCCGGCGCAGGCCCGGAACAAGATACCACCGCCATCAACCGGCGGCCGTCGGCGGGGCGGAAGATCAACACCGGAAATTGGGCGACGAGCGAATCGGTGACGTTGCAATTCGTTCGGTCGATCGCCGCCTTGAGCTGAGGAGGAATTCCGTCGACGCGTGTCACGACAAACGGCTGTCCGCCGGAGGGCACTTGAATCGTGTCGTGGTCTGCTGCCGGCGCCGTCAGGGCGGTGGGCGGCTCGCCTGGATCGAGGTCCGGGATGGCTGGGTTCTGCGCAGCCGCCGTCGTTGCGGTGTGCAATGCCGCGAGTATTGCAATAGCCGGTTTGCCACGTCCGCAACGACGGGCCGACACGTGAGCCCCCATTTGTCACGTTGCGCTTCTCCCGGCGCAACGTGCGGACTTCTGAACCGCCACACTATCCGCTATTTAGTATCCGATCAGAATCTCCGCCACGGTCGGACGGATGGCGCGGACATTGGGATCGTTCGACAGCAATTCCTTCTGTCCTGCCAGTCGGCTGCGCGCATCCTCCGGCGCGCGCGGGTCGGCGACGAAGCGCATGCCAACCTTGCACCCGCCCTGGAGCGAGAGCATCGCGCCCTCCTGCCAGTCGGCTGCTGTGCTGCCGTCGGCGCCGAAACCGGTGATCTTGAACGGCCTGCCATTCAGTTTTTCGATCGCCGCAAGCTGCGTGCCGAGTTTGATCCCGCGCGGTGCCGACCAGGCGGACTTTCCGTTGATGACGATCACCTGCGTGCCAGAGCGCGAGGTGGTGTTATTCCAAAGCATCTCGAGCCGGCGCCGCGGGTCACGCGGAAACAGGACCGAGGCCATGATCTTCGAGTTCTCGGGACCATCGACTTCCGTGAAGGTCACGTTGTTGGGCCCGAAGATCTGCGCCAGCCGGATGTGGCTTGAATCGCGCGCAAAAGCGCCACGGCAATCGATCTGCCGGGCCTGCGCACGCTTCGACGGCCGCTTCACCGCCTGCGGCATTTCCTTCGGCGAGCCGGGCCGCGTATCCAGTTCCTGCGCACGCTGAATTTGTCCCGGCGTAAGCTCTTCGACGTCGTCGCGCGGCGCCGGTTTCGCCTTCGGCCTCGGCTTGGATTTCTGCGCCGGCGGAGGGTCGGCTGGCCATTGCCCACCTGAATCGGGCCACTGTTGTGCTGCTGCAGGCGCCGCGATGGCCGTGGCGACTGCCCAGACGATCAAACGATGAAACATGAAGAACTCCCACCCGCGCCTACTACCGGGGCACATCATACACCGATTTATGGCGAGGTTGGACGCGGCACCTGTGCGCGATGACGCGCCAAGGTGTTCGACCGAAGACGAAGAACGAGACTGGCGGAAAACTTGGACTACTTCGCGACCATGCACAGTCCATCGCACGAGAAAACGACGTCTGGCGTGTCGAGCGGCTTCTGAAAATGAAAAGACCCGGATCGTCGGGGGGAGCGATCCGGGTCTTGGGTCGAGACCTGGATCGTGGGGGGGTACGATCCGGGTCCGGGGGTTGGCCGTTCTTGGAGGCGGGCCTTTACTTTCGAATTGCGTATCAGCGGACCACGCCGGCAGTGGCATTGCCGGCGAGGATGCAGGTTGCGTCGGCGCTCGCCGCCGGCACCGCGCAATTGACCGCGCGATAGACCGTGCGGGTCTCCGTCTGCGTCATCCCGGGCCGGCTATGAGCCTGGGCGAGCGCGACAATCACGGTCAATGCGATGGCGGGCATTGCGATGAAGCGGGCGGTGAGCATCGGCATAACTCGATCTCTTCAGTTGCGGGCCAAAGGTTCGTTCCAAGCCCGCAGTGATGATTGTTTACCAACCCCATGTTTCCGGCTGATGTCGTCAAATGTTTCGGGACTGTTTCGTGCGGCCGCTCGTCGGCCGCGTCCCGAAGCGCCAAGCCATGCGGGCATTTGCAGCGGATGGCGACTAACCGCACCTAACCGGTTGGCGGAACAACCGATTTTGATCACGGACGGCAGGCAACGAAAGCGCGGTCGCGGCGTTGATTCTCCGGCTCGCTCAACAGGAGGATGCCATGGCTGCGCTGCGTTCCGTTTTGGTCACGCTTGCAATTTTGCTGGGTCTGGGAGCGGCCCTGGCGCAACAGGGCGAGAATCTCGCTGGGCCGGAGCAGAAAGCCCATCAGGAAAAGGCGCAGCATTCCGAACCGGGCCGGGCCGGTACGACCGAGCCCGGTTCGGAACAGCGCACCACGCCGGACCCGAACGCGGCGCTTGTCGATGGCCGTCTCGTCGTGCCGGGCGCGCCGGCCGACAGCCAGACGGTCCCATCCAAGTATTCCGAGCGCAATGCGGCGCTCGACGCGCTGCCGACCATGGCGTTTCCGCTTCCGCTGACGGACGATCAGCGGCAACGCATCCGCGAGGCGGTCAGCAAGGCGCCGGTCGCCGACACCGACGCCCATTCCGCCGAGTTGCTGCCGACTGCGATCGAGGTTCGTGAGCTGCCGGATCAACTGACGGCGGCGATCCCGGCTGCTCGCGATCTCGGCTATGTGCGTACCGCCGACAGGGTCCTTTTGATCAGCCCGGCAAACCGGATCGTGGTCGGCGAGATCAAGGATTAGCGCTTTTCGCTAATGGAGGGCGGTGCATCGGGTTCTGCGCCATGACGACGGTGCCTGGAATTCTCCCGCCCACAGGCCACGCCGCGCATTGCGCGCTTCGCGCTCCGCGTCCTCGTAACGGCCGCGGCTGAAATAGTCGACGGCATAGCCGCCGCGCACCATAGTCTCCGCGAGGTCGACGTCGTTGACCCTGCAGATCGCGACATCACGATCATATCGATCCACCGCCACCGGCTCGCAGGTCACGCTGCGGCGCGCGATCGCGTTCGCCAGTGCACGCGTGGCCGTGCGCCCGCAGGAATAGGTCTTGCCGTTGGCGTCCTTGCATTCCTGGTCGCGCTCCGGCGCGTCAATCCCGTGCAGGCGCACGCGCGTGCTGCCGATGAGAAGCGAGTCTCCATCCATGACGCGCGCGGTGCCCGTGATGGGATCTCCGGGCGACCGCCGCGACATGAAATGTCCGATCACTGCCAGCACGGCGATGATGACGAGCCAGAGCAGAAACGATTTCGCACGGCGCACCCGCGAGCCTCCGAATCGGTACGCATTGTAGGTCGCCGGCCGGCGCGATGGGCCCCGCCGCGTCGAACTGGGTAATGCTTGGTTACGGCCCGCGATGGCCTTGCGCCGGCGGTCGCTGCGCGTCACGCTGGCGTTGATAATTTGGAGGGCAAAACACGTGACCACGGCTCTGTCTGACGACGTCGTCAATTCGCTGGCGCCTGCCGGCAAGCTGCGCGCTGCGATCAACATCGCCAATCCGGTGCTGGTGCAGAGGAATACCGTGACCGGGTCGCCCTCCGGCATGACCGTCGATCTCGCTCAGGAGCTCGCGCGGCGGCTCGGCGTGACGCTGGAGCAGGTGGTCATCGACGGCGCCGGCAAATCGTTTGACGCGGTGAAGACCGCGTCCTGCGACATCGGTTTCCTTGCGGTCGAGCCCGCGCGTGCCGCCGAGATCGACTTCACCGCGCCTTATGTCATCATCGAGGGTGTCTATGCGGTGCGCGCGGATTCCGGTTTGACGGGCAACGAAGACGTCGACCGTGCCGGTGTGCGCATCGCGGTGAACAAGGGCGCGGCCTATGACCTCTTCCTCACGCGCTCGCTGAAGCACGCGACGCTCGTCCGCGCGGAGGAATCCTTCGACATGTTCCTGCGCGAAGGCCTCGAAGCCGTCGCGGGCGTGAAGCAGGGCGTGGTGCGTTTCGTCGAAACGGCGCCGGTGGCACGCCTGCTGCCCGGCCGGTTCATGGAAATCCAGCAGGCGATGTGCCTGCCCAAGGGCCGCGACGCGGGCGCGGCCTATCTGCGCGGCTTCGTCGAGGAGATGAAGATGAGCGGATTCGTCAGCGCAGCGATCACGCGGGCAGGGCAGGAGGCGACGGTCGCGCCTCCTGCGCAGTAGAGCAATTCCCCGGCTGGGCCGGCTCTCTCCTCCGCTCATTCCCGCGCAAGCGGGAATCCAGATCTTTTCTTGCCTCTGGGTCCCCGCGTTCGCGGGGACGAGCGGGAAAGGGGATTTGCTTCTCCAGAAGGGCGTTACGCCACCACGCGGCGCGGTCGCGGTGCGGGAGCCTCGTGCTCGGCCTCCGGCATCTCGTCGTAGGGCGCGACGCGTGGCGCGCGCGGCATATGTCTCGGAGAATCCCAGCGTGCGGCGATCTCGCGCAAGCGAGTGATCGTCGGCTCGGTCATTGCTTCGATCGATTCTTCGGACGCGAACCGTTTCCGCGACTCTCCGGACGCGAACCGCTCCCGCGATGGATCGCTTCGTGACGGAGCGCTTGGCGCGTGCGGACGGACGATCGGCGCCGCCGGAGCCACGACGGGCCGGCGCATGCGGTGCGCGAACCGGCCCGACCAGAACTGGAGCACGGTGCGGAATGCGATGGCGACGAAGGCGCCGGCGGCGGCCAGGAACATCACGAGGCTGGCGACGCCCGGCGTCGATTCGGACGGCTGCGCGGCGTTCGCCGCTTCGGCCGGCGTCATCGCGGGCCAAACCAATGGCATGTCGGCCTGTTCAGATTGCGCCTCCGCCGTTGCGAAGGGCTCGGCATTGTCGCTGCCGGCCGCGGCCGTCGCGTCGCGATCGTTTGATTCGCCGGAGTCCGGAACGGTGGGCCAGGTTGCGGCGAAATCTGCCGCCAGCGCGGCGTTCGCGCTCGCGGCGTTCGCCGCATCCGTAGGCGCCGCTGCCATGTCCTGCGCGGTCGTCTCCTGTGCGTCGGGCGCCGGAGTGTCGGCAGCTATTTGCTCAGCCGGTTCCTCCTGAGCGGGCCGCGGCACAGGTGTGGGCACCGCATTCTGTCCAGTCGCAGAACGCCGCACCTTCGCGCCTGCTGATCCGAGATACCAGCAGCGGCGTCCGCTCGGGCGCTCGAGCCGGTAGTACCAGTGGCTGCCGCGCGGCGTCGTCTTGCCTGGTCTCGCGAGGCATTCATTCGCCGTGCCTTGTGCCGCGGTTTGCGCCGTGGTTTGTGCAGCGCCTTGTGCCGTGGTTTGCGCCGCGCCTGGCGCCGTCGCTTGCGGCGTCGTGGTCTGCGCGTGGCTCGGTTGATAAATAAGGCCGCTCACAACGATGATCGTCGCGACGGTCGACGTCACCGGCCATGTCTTTAGCGACCGCGTGTTTATCGGCCACGTCTTTGCCAGCCACGTCATTCGATTCGTCATGTGGTCCCCCGGGATCAATTCGCGACCAACGTGTCCCCGTCGCGAAGCGAGCGTTGGTAAACAATTGTTTAGTGATTTCGGCGGCAGTCGGTCGCGATTGTGTCGATTCAGGAGCGGTGTGGTGCGTTTCTACCGTTTGACGGCAAATCCACAAGAACGTCGTGTTGTGTGCACACCGTCGTCACACATGTGGTGGTCGTGCCGGGGTCCACACCGTGCATCGACAGTGTGATCGCGAGGACATTGAGCCGTCGGAAGCGACGGCGTGTCGGGGCGCGGCAACGCGAGTGGTCCGATTCTAACATTCGCATCCCTTCTCAGCGGGCGACTTTGCGAATGTTAGAATCAAAGGGCCACTAGCAAATATAAGCTGCTAGTGGAGTTTTGGATTGACATTCGCGTTGGGAGTCTGCGGTCAACGGGGTAGCGAATGTCAAATCCACTCCACTAGCTTCCTGATCGCGTCTCGATGTGATTCATCGTGGCTGCGTTTGATGCCGGCTGGTCGCCGAACAGGTGACGGGTCGGCTCTCACGCCCGCTCATTCCGGGAGCGCGTCAATTCAGAAGGGGAATTCAGAATCTATGTGTGACCGGGATGCCAGTGGAATTTGCCCCCCGACTTTGATCGGGGGCAGCACGAGTGGTAGCGAGTCTGGTTGTCAGCCGATCTCAGTACTTCGGCCGTTCTTGCAGCAACTCGCGCGCGATCTTCTCGAGCTCATCGCAATAGTCTCGCGCGCCACAGCGATCGCTAAGCCGTCCCCAATTGATATAGCAGAGATCGCTTTCGCCCGGATAGGCACCGAACTTGGCACCGGTCGGAAGATGTTGGACTTGATAGGGCCCCACCGAAAATTGCTCGCGTGATGGCTTGTCGATCGTTTCAGCGCTCATGCATGCACCCCCATGCATCGCCGCAAGCCCGTGTCACCAACACGCGCTGCGACAAACTCCGATGCGCAAAGACGAAACGGCTAAAGATGCCCCCCGATTCGCTTTGCAAGCGACGCGTTAACCATCTCAAGCAATCCCGGCCAATCTGTGTCATACAGGGCGCAGTCGGAACAAATTCGTTACGAGGATGTGTCGGAAGCTGTGGATGACGCCCAAAATCCATACTCCGGTAATCGCATGACCGTGTTCTGCTGCGAATTGTCACCCGACAGGAGTTCGCGACGCGTCGTTGCAAGCATGTTTTTTGCATGCCTGATCGGTGCGTTGCTCATGAGCGTGACGTCGACCATTCACGCCGATGACAAGACGTCGCGTGCCGAGATCACCGACACACTCACGCAATGGACCGCCGATTTCAACGCCGGCCGTGTCGACAAGCTCTGCGATCTGTTCTCGCGCGACCTGCGCGCGGACTTTCGCGGCCAGCCGGAGCGTGGCTACGATGGGCAATGCGATCTGCTGAAGCAGTCGCTCGGTGACGCTACGCGCAGCTACTCCTACGCGCTCGCGATCAAGGAGATTCTCGTGTGGGGCGATGTCGCCGTCGTGCGGCTGACTTGGACGTTGACCATCCGGCCGAAAGACGGCGCCGAGATCACCGCGATCGAGCCCGGCCTCGACGTCTTCCGCAAGGAAAGCGACGGCCGCTGGCGGATCATTCGGTATATGGCGTATGAGGAGTAGGGGAGTTTAGACGTGATCGAAGGCGGCTCGGGCTTCGGCACGTGTCGTGAAACGTCCCAGTTCTTGATAAGTCGGGCAGTGCTCTGCCGTCTCGGATGATCGAAGGGCAACAAACTCATTGTCACGTACTTCAATAATTTCAGTGAGGTCCTCGCTGTCATATGGCGACATATGGCGCGCCCCGCAGTGAGGGCAGTCGTCATCGCACATGCAGGACCATTCGTCGGTCCACTTGCCGCTACAGCGTGCACATTTGTAGTAGTTGCAGAACCAGGCCATTTTATCCTCTCGCAAGTATTGAAAAGAGGCGCGGGCTGTCCCGGCGGAGTTTGTAGCGACTTCAATATCTTATCTCAAATGGGCGATTTCGATAAACGCAGGTTCGAAGACTGCAAATGGAATCTCGACGGACTCCCATAAGCCAGCACCTCCATCTAACGGTACATGCGCAGCTAAATCCAGCCGACCTACTCTTGCTAGTGAAGGCGGTTGACGTCCAAACCGGGCGCAGGCCAAACTGGCCTTGAACAATCATAGATTTTTCGAGGGGGGGTGCTTTGCCATCTGCGGGTTAAGTTGCGCGCGCCATTAGCTAGAATCGTGAAATCCGGCAGCTTGAGCGTTGTAACTTTAAGAATTTCAGCACACAACGGGCGACAGCGACTCCATCAAATCATATACCGTGCTTGCCGCGACTTGGGATAGAGGCCTGCGGCGACCTGCATTCAAACGTGAGGGTACTTTGTGAACCGCTATCGTAGCGTGTCACTGGTTCTTCGAGGCCGAGCTTCATAGGTTTGAATTGGTTGGGTCAATAAGACTACCGGCCGCCGCGCTGGCCGGGCTTCCAGCCCGTCGCGCGCGAACCTGGTCCCGGCAATGTGTGCGAGCAATAAATTCCGCCTCCCTGGGCAAAACGGGGCCTGTTCCATCGGGGTGCCCGCGCGCCGCCGATCGCCAATACCCACAGCCAGCCGAAGTCTGCCCGTTACTATTTCTTCCCGTACGGATTATGTCCCGGCTTGTTCTGCCCGGGCGCGAACGGCGACGGCGTTGCGGCGACGCCCTTCTTGGCCTTGTCCTGCTTGGGCTTCTTCTTTTCCTTGTTCGATCTCATCTGACCCTTCGCCATGGCGTCCTCCTGATGTTGATGGTTGTGAAGCATACTCTATCTCAATCTCGACCGCCCTGCACCACGCGATGGTCGCTGAGCTTTTTCACCACCCCCGACTTGAGGCCGGCGTCGACCGCTTCCGCCACGGTGCACACGTGCCCGCACTTGTGACAGGTCACGATCTTGTCGGGCGCCAGCATTGGCGGACCCGAAAAGCGATGATCGGCGCAATGCGGGCACTGCCCGATCGCGCCGAACAGGAAGTAATTTGCCATTCATTCTCCTTGTGGGGCGGATGTCTAGCTAGCGCATGTCCCGGAAAAGCGGGAATCGGTTTTCCGAACAGGACATGCGCCCCTCAAGAAATCCAGGGCGCTTCCCGATTCCGCTTCATGGGAACGCGCTCTACCGCCCTCGTGGCCGCCAGCCGCCCCGTTGTCCGGGCTTGCCGCTCGTCGAGCGCGGGCCGGCGCCGGGACGATAGGGCTTTGCTTCCCGGCCGGGGCCCATTTCGTCGAGACCGGGTTTGCGCGGGCCTTTATCGTCCGGCCGATGCGGCGCGACCTCGTGCGAGAGCGCGATGCCCATCTCGTCGAGGGAGGGTTTGTGGATGCGGCTGGTCTGCGTGCCCACTTTGCGTTGCCCCTCACCCCGACCCTCTCCCCGCGAGCGGGGAGAGGGAGAAGACGGGCGCTTCGCGGTCGGATCGTCGACCACCGCCATCTCGGTCGCGCGCAGGCGCTTGAGCTCGTCGCGCAGCCGCGCGGCTTCCTCGAAGTCGAGATCGGCGGCAGCTTCGCGCATGCGTGTCTCGAGATCGGCGATCACCGCCTGGAAATTGTGCCCGATGGTCGCGGTCTCTTCCTCGCCGACGCCGGTGATGCCGCCTGTGGTCGCGACCAGCACGTGGTCGCGCTCGTAGACCGAATTGAGAATATCGCCGATGCCTTTCTTGATGCTCTCGGGCGTGATGCCGTTCGCAGTGTTGTAGGCCGTCTGCTTCTCGCGCCGGCGGGCGGTCTCCGCCATCGCGCGCTGCATCGAGCCGGTCTCGGCATCGGCATAAAGGATCACCTTGCCGTCGATGTTGCGCGCGGCGCGCCCGATGGTCTGGATCAGCGAGGTCTCGCTGCGCAGGAAACCTTCCTTGTCGGCGTCGAGGATCGCGACCAGCGCGCACTCCGGAATGTCGAGGCCCTCACGCAACAGGTTGATGCCGACCAGCGCGTCGAAGGCGCCGAGCCGCAGATCGCGGATGATCTCGATGCGCTCGAGCGTGTCGATGTCGGAATGCATGTAGCGCACGCGGATGCCCTGCTCGTGCAGGTATTCGGTGAGGTCCTCGGCCATGCGCTTGGTCAGCACCGTGACCAGCGCGCGATAGCCCTGCCGCGCCACCGCGCGCACTTCGCCGACCAGGTCATCGACCTGCGTGCGCGCCGGCCTGACCTCGACGGGCGGGTCGATCAGCCCGGTCGGGCGGATCACCTGCTCGACGAACACGCCGCCGGCCTGGTCGATCTCCCAGCCGCCCGGCGTTGCCGACACCGCGACGGTCTGCGGGCGCATGGCGTCCCATTCCTCGAAGCGCAGCGGCCGGTTGTCCATGCAGGAGGGCAGGCGGAAGCCGTATTCGGCGAGCGTCGCCTTGCGCCGGAAGTCGCCGCGATACATGCCGCCGAGCTGCGGGATCGAGACGTGGCTCTCGTCGCAGAACACCAGCGCGTTGTCGGGCACGTATTCGAACAGCGTCGGCGGCGGCTCGCCCGGCCTGCGGCCGGTGAGATAGCGCGAATAGTTCTCGATGCCGGCACAGCTTCCGGTCGCCTCCATCATCTCGATGTCGTAGATCGTGCGCTGCTCGAGCCGCTGCGCCTCGAGCAGGCGGCCGGCGGCGTTGAGCTGGTCGAGCCGCCATTTCAGCTCCTGCTTGATGCCGGCGATCGCCTGGATCAAGGTCGGGCGCGGCGTCACGTAGTGCGAATTGGCGTAGATCTTCACGAACTCGAGCTCATCCGACTTCTGGCCGGTGAGCGGATCAAACTCGTCGATCGATTCCACCTCATCGCCGAACAGGTTCACCCGCCAGGCGCGGTCCTCGTAGTGCGCCGGGAACACGTCGACGGTGTCGCCGCGCACCCGGAATGAGCCACGGAAGAAATCGCCGGCGGTACGCTTGTATTGCAGCGCGACCAGGTCGGCGAGCAACTGGCGCTGGTTGATGCGTTCGCCGCGCTTGAGCGCGAACGTCATCGCCGAATAAGTTTCGACCGAGCCGATACCATAAATGCACGACACCGACGCGACGATGATGACGTCGTCGCGTTCGAGCAG
>WHTP01000102.1 GCA_009377695.1 Hyphomicrobiales bacterium
ACTAGTCCTGCAATTCCAAAATTCGAATCCTATGGGCGTCATTCCGGGGCGAGGCCGAAGGCCGAGAGCCCGGAATCCATAACCCCAGTCCGTGGTTATGGATTCCGGGCTCCCTCGCTACGCTCCGGCCCCGGAATGACGGCCGTTGGATATGAGCGGTTTCATGGAATCGACCGTCTAGTGCCGTGCACGCCGGTGCTTCAAGGTCGTACGTCGTTTAGGCCACCACTGTCAGGATGAGCAACCCCGTCACCTGAACTCGGCAATCCGCTTCGGAGAGTTGGGCGACGTTGGCCTCCGCAACTGGTGACATTGCAACAACGCACAGCTCCCTCCGGCAGGTGGACAGCACGCCTCTCCTTGGCATCAATCGTTTCCAGCCGAAGGTCGGCGTGTATCCGCGTCCTAAGATTCCAGATACTAGGTCGAATGGCGTCCCGTAATCGCGAACAAGATGCCGGCGATGTCGTCGGAGGCTGGCTGGCCGGCTTCATGGCTTCTGACCGCCGCGATCAGGCGCGCGAGGGGAGCTTCGTCGCCGGGCCGGACCCCTGAGAGGAATTCCTCAACCGGGGTCTCTCCAAACTGGTTTCCTGCGAGGTCCATCGCCTCCGTGATCCCGTCGGTGACCGTCAATAGCTGGTCTCCACGCTGGAGATCGACGAAGCCGGATTTGTAAGGGACGTCTTCGACGACGCCGAGCGGCGGTCCGCCGAGAATGGACAACCGCTCAATCGTCCCGTTCCTGCGTCGCAGGAATGGCGGCACGTGGCCCGCGCGGACATAGGCAAGGCGACCTGTTTCCGCGTCGAATGTCGCCAGCAGCAGCGTCACGAACATGCTGGTCGCGTTGTTTTTCGACAGCGCCGTATTGATGAGGCAGACGGCGCCCGCCGGCTCGCGAAACAAGTCGGCAGCGTCCGGACGTGCGGCAATGCTGCGGATGAGCGAATGGGTGCGCGCCATGAACAGCGCGGCGCCCGCTCCTTTGTGAGAGACGTCGCCGAGTGCGAGGACCAGGAGACTCTCGTCGATTTGAAAATGATCGACAAGATCGCCGCCAACCTCGCGTGCGGGTTCGAGCACGACGTCGATGGAATAGCTGTGGTTACCGATGGTGCTGCGGACGCTGTCCGGGGTCAGCTCGAGCTGCAGCGTCCGGGCCTCGGTGAGCTCGATCTGTCTACGTTCGAGCTCTTCGCGCAGGCTCGCTTCTGCGCGCTTGCGGTCGTTGATGTCGTAGAAACCAGTCAAGATCGCCGGCGCCCATTCGAACACGAAGCGGACGGGCGCGACCAGCGCCCAGAATTCGGTGCCGTCGACCCGGCGC
Source organism: Hyphomicrobiales bacterium (assembly GCA_009377695.1). GTDB lineage: Bacteria > Pseudomonadota > Alphaproteobacteria > Rhizobiales > Xanthobacteraceae > VAZQ01. The sequence continues at coordinate 1,331 of WHTP01000102.1, forward strand.
ACTTCACTCTCGAAATCGACCATGCGCGTACCGGATTGCGTATCGAGGATCCGATCGCGATCGCTCGTGGCCATGTGTTCGGCGAGATCAATCGCCTCCGGATGGATCTGATCGGGAATGCCAAAGAGCCTGCGAAAGCGCGCATTGATGTGTTTGAGCTGGCCGTCTTCCTGCGAGATGACGGCGAGCGCGACCGGCGCCTTGTCCAGGATCGTTCTGACCTGGCGCTCGCTGTCCTTGACGAGGAAATCTGAATGCCGCTGCTCGCTGACATCAGTATAGGTCAGGATCAGTCCGCCGTCGGGGAGGGGATCGCGCCGGCATTCGAGCACGCGCCCGTCAGCGAGCATCCGTTCGTCCACACACGGTCTCTCCAACCCGGTGATCAGCGTGCGAATGGCCGCCTCGGTGCTTGCCGAGGGAGGGCCGAAGTCGCCGCGCTCGGCCATGGCGTTGATGAACCGCTCGAAGGACGGACCGTCCGACAGGGAGACTTCTGGAAGATTGAGCAACTCCTGCAATCGGGCATTCCAGGCAACCAGCCTGTGGTCGGCGTCGAACATAGCAATACCCTGAACCACATGGTCGAGCATCGCCTGCAGCATGGCATGGCGTTCGATCGTCGGAGGCCCTTCGGGGCGGGGGCAGTCCACAGGCTTTTCCGACTCGAACTGCATCGTCCATAAACCACGATTGGAATAACGTCTGCCGTCACTCTAGAGAATGACGTGGTCCCGATAAAGGGCGCGCCCTACATTCAGACTGCGAATTGCGGAGTGGACGATGCTCGTCGGTGTGCCCAAGGAGATCAAGGACAACGAATTCCGCGTTGGGCTCGTGCCCTCGACCGTGCGCGAGCTGACGCTCAACGGTCATCAGGTTGTGATGGAAACGAATGCGGGCATCGGCGCCGGCCTCACGGACGACGACTACAAAACGGCGGGGGCAGCCATCGCGGCCGATGTCGACGAGGTCTTTGCCCGCGCCGACATGATCGTGAAGGTGAAAGAACCGCTGCCGCAGGAGCGCAAGAGGCTCCGGCGCGGGCAGATCCTGTTCACCTATCTGCATCTCGCGCCGGATCGTGCACAGACCGAGGACTTGCTTGCCTCGGGCGTCACCGCCATCGCCTACGAAACGGTGACGAGCCCGCAAGGCACGCTGCCGCTGCTGACGCCAATGTCGGAGGTCGCCGGGCGGATGGCGCCGCATGTCGGTGCGCGCTGTCTCGAGAAGGAGAACGGCGGGCGCGGCGTGTTGCTGGGCGGCGTCCCGGGCGTGACGCCTGCCGATGTCGTGATCCTGGGCGGCGGCGTCGCCGGCACTCACGCGGCGATCATCAGCGTCGGCATGGGCGCGACGGTCACGGTCGTCGACCGCAATCTGGAGGCGCTGCGGCGTATTTCGAACCAGCTTGGCGCCCGCGTGCGCACGGTGTTCTCGACCCGCGATGCGGTGGAAACGGTTTGCCGCCGCGCCGACCTGGTGATCGGCACGGTGCTCATTCCCGGTGCCGCCGCGCCGAAGCTGATTACGGCCGATACCGTCAAAGCGATGAAGCCAGGCGCGGTCATCGTCGATGTGGCGATCGACCAGGGCGGATGCGCGGAGACCTCGCGCCCGACCACGCATTCGAACCCGACCTATGTGGTCGACGAGGTCGTGCACTATTGCGTGACCAACATGCCGGGCGCAGTGGCGCGCACCTCGACCTTCGCGCTCAATAACTGCACGCTGCCGTTCGTGCTCGAGCTTGCCGACGAAGGCGCCCGCCGCGCGCTCGGCGAGGATCACGACCTGCGCAACGGACTCAACATCTACGACGGGCTGGTCACTCACCGCGCCGTCGCCGACGCGCTCGGCCTCAAATATACGCCTGCAGAGCAGGCGCTGCGGTTGTGACGCGCATCCACCGGAACCGCATAATTTCGGCACAAAACTTGATTATCTTCCTTTCCCGGAAATGCTGGCCATGTCAGCATTTGCGAATCGGGGGAATTGGAGGCACGCATGCGCTTTCGGTTCTTGACCATCGCAATCGCCGCGGTGCTTGCGGCTGGATTGCTTGCAAGCCTCGGGCTCGCTGCTCCGCCGCGTCTGCTTCAGGCACAAAGTTCCGCTATTCCTGTCGACACCGAGCTCGTGCTTGCGGTGGACGTGTCCTATTCCATGGATCCGGAGGAGCAACAGATCCAGCGTGAAGGCTATGTCGAAGCGATCACCTCCCGCGAATTCATGGCCGCGATCCGCGCCGGCAGCCACGGCAAGATTGCCCTGACTTATTTCGAATGGGCGGGCGCGGATGACCAGACGATCATCGTCCCCTGGCGGCTGATCGAGGGGCCGGAAACCGCCGATGCGTTCGGCGCCGAGATCACGCGTGCGCCGTACCGGCGTGCATCGCGCACCTCGATCGGCGGTGCATTGATGTTCGCGAAGCCGCTGTTCGCGGCCTCGGGTTTCCGCGGGCTCCGCCGCGTCGTCGATGTCTCGGGCGATGGGCCGAACAATTCGGGCCCGCTGGTTTTGCCGCAGCGCGATGACCTCGTGACGGCGGGGATTACCATCAACGGCTTGCCGCTGACGCTGAACCGGCCGAACAGCTTTAGCATGGATATCGCCAATCTCGACGTCTATTACGAGGACTGCGTGATCGGAGGGCCGGGCGCGTTCGTCATTCCGGTGCGCAACCGCGAACAGTTCAAGGAGGCGATCCGCACCAAGCTGATCATGGAGGTGGCGGAGCCGGCGCCTGCCGCGCGTGTTCAACGGGTGCAGGCGCGGCAGCCACGCATCTCGTGTACGGTCGGTGAGCAGATGTGGCGCGACCGCTGGGGGAATTGACGTTATTTCTCCCTCTCCAATATCGCAACGATCTCGACATGCGGCGAATAAAGGAATTGGTCGATTGGCGTGACGCGCGTAAGCCGATAGCCGCCGTCGACGAGGATGCGGGCATCGCGGGCGAAAGTCGTGGCATTGCACGACACGGCGGCGATGACCGGCACCGCTGACGCGGCGAGAGCGCGCGCCTGTGCTTCGGCGCCCTGGCGCGGCGGATCGAACAACACGCAATCGAACGGTTTCAACTCGTTCGCCGCCAGCGGTCGGCGGAACAAGTCGCGCGCCTCTACGGTAACTGGCTTCAGGCCCGACGTCGTCTCGGCGGCGCGCTTGAGCGCGGCGATCGCATCCTTGTCGGTGTCGACCGCCGCGACGCGGGCGCATTCGGCGAGCCGCAATGCAAACGGTCCCACACCCGCGAACAGATCCGCAATCCTGCTTGCTGAGCCGCAATGCTTCAGCACGAGCGTTGCCAGCGCCGCCTCGCCCGCGGCCGTCGCTTGCAGGAAGGCGCCCGGCGGGAGCGTGACATGTGCGTGGCCCATGGTAATGGTCGGTGCGATGCGCTGAACGACAAGCTCACCGTGACGGGTGAGCCGCGCCAGCTTGTGCTGAGCGGCGACGCGCGCCAGCGCTGTCGCCGCCGCCGCGGTGAGCGGTCCCGATCCGCGCAGGTCGACGTCGAGCCCGCTTTCGGTCGCCGTCACCTGGATGTCGAGCGGCTTGCGCATCGTCTTGATCGTCTCGGCGATCGCCCAGGCGGCGGCAATCGCGCCATCGAGTGCCGGCGCGAGGATGGGGCAGCGATCGATGGCGACGATCCGATGCGCGCGCGGTGCGGCGAATCCGACCTTGAGCACGTCGCTTTGGCTCCGGCGCGCATGCAGGACCATCCGGCGGCGGCCTTCGCCATGGGCGTCAATCAGGTCATCGACCTCTGCATCGAGCCCGGATTGCGACAGCGCTTCCACGACGAGGCCGCGCTTCCAGTCGCGATAGCGCGCCGCCGTCCAATGCTGCAGCGCGCAGCCGCCGCAGGTTCCGAAATGCGGACAAACCGGTGCAATCCGCTCCGGGCTCGCGCGTTCGATCGTGATCGGCAGCCGGCGATCGGGATGGCCGGGCCATGCTTCGGCTTCAACGACCTCGCCAGGAAGCGCGAAAGGCACGAACACCGGTCCGTCGGGCGTGTCGGCAACACCGTCGCCCCGCCGGCCGAGTCGGGCAATCGTCAGACGTTCGACCATGGCTTGTTCGACCATGCCTTGCGATAGCGGGGGGAAGCCGCCGCGTCCAGACTACGGCGCCTTGGGAAGGTGTCCACTCGCCGTCAAATTCCGGAAACGCACGGTCAGCAGCAGCGCGAACAACCAGAGCGCCAGCGAGAAACCGATCCACACGCCGAACACACCGAAGCCGAACCAGAACGCGAGTGCATAGGCGCTGCTGAAACCGACCGCCCAGAAGCTCAGGGCTGCGTAGAGCATCGGCACCTGAGTATCGTTCAATCCTCGCAGCGCGCCCGCTGCGACGGCCTGGACCCCGTCCATGATGAACCAGGTCGTACCGAGCAAGAGCAGTGCGGCGGCGACGCGCGCGGTCTCGCCGCCTGGCGTGACGCTGTCGCCGAGGAAAAGCTGCGGAATGACATTCCGGAACAGGACAACGAGCAGGGTCAGGATGACCATGATGGCGCCGCCAAGCGCCATGGCGGTGAAGCCCGCCCGGCGGGTCCCAACCGGATCGCCGCGGCCGACTGCATGACCGACGCGCACGGTCGCGGCCATCGAGATACCGAACGGAACCATGAACAAGATAGCCGCGATCTGCAGCGCGATCTGATGCGCGGCCAGCGCCATGGTACCGATCCAGCCGACCAGGATCGCGGCCGATGAGAACAGGCCCCATTCGAGCAGCATGGTGCCGGAGATCGGCACGCCGATCACGATCAATTGCCGCATCAGCTCCCAGTCCATTCGCCAGAAGCGGCCGAGCACCCGGTACTTCTTGAATGGGTGGAGGGCGCAGCAGACCCATACCGCGGCCGCGCACATGCCGAGGTTTACGATCGTGGTTGCAAGCCCTGCGCCAAGCAGGTCGAGGCGTGGCAGCCCGTAATAGCCGTGAATAAGCGCATAGGCGAGCAACGCATTCACCGGAATGGCGATGAGCGTGATCCACAACGCGGGTTCCGGGCGATTGACCGCACCCATGAAATTGCGGAGCGCGATGAAGCACCACGCCGGAATCATCGACCAGGCAAGGCCGAGCAGATAGCGGCCCGCGAGCGCGGCCGCTTCCTGGGTCTGGCCCGCGGCGATGAGAATGTCTTCGCCCCACATCTGAACGACATTGATCGGGATGCCGAGGATCACCGCCGCCCAGAGCCCCATGCGCAGCGAGCGGCGCACCATGCGTGGCTCGCGCGCGCCATAGGCTTGCGCGGCGAGCGTCGCCACCGCTGAGACGAGGCCCATGCCGAAGACGAAGCCGAGGAACAGGACCAGGTGCGCGAGCCCGACCGAGGCGACCGCAGCTTCGCTGAGTCGCCCGATCAGCGCGAGATCGGTCGTCATCATGGTGATCTGGCCGAGCTGGGTCAGCGCCATCGGCCAGGCGAGCTTCACCGTGTCGGCGACTTCATTTCGCCAGACAAAACGCTCTCCCTGCGGCGCGGACGTGGCCGCCGTGATAGTTCCAGGATGGTGCATGCGGGGCACCATAGCGAATGCCATGGCAGGAGAAAGGCGTCCCTCGTGTCCGCGACACTAGCCGCGGCGGGCCGCAATCAGGAATTCGTGATTGCCGTCGCCGCCTGCGATCGGGGATGGGATGACGCCGATTGTGGTCCAGCCAAGCGACGCGATCAGCGCCCGAACGTCTGCACAGACCCGTTCGTGGACCACCGGGTCGCGCACGATGCCCTTTTTGACCTGCTCGGGGCCGGCCTCGTATTGCGGCTTGATCAGCACAACGGTCTCGGCCGCCGGCCGAGCCAACGCCAGCGCTGCCGGCAGCACGAGCTTGAGCGGGATGAAACTCACGTCCACGGTGACGAGCTCAAGTGGTTTCTCGACCAGCGCCGCATCGAGCTTGCGGACGTCGGTTGCTTCGATCGCGACCACCTCGGGGCGTTTGCGCAGGCTCGGGTGCAGTTGGTTGCGCCCGACATCGACCGCGTAGACGCGTCGCGCTCCGCGCGCCAGCAGAATCTGCGTGAAGCCGCCCGTGGAGGCGCCGACGTCGAGGCAGACGCGGCCGGCGGGATCGATGCCGAAATGATCGAGCGCGGCGGCGAGCTTGACGCCGCCGCGCGAGACCCACGGATGCGCCGGCGCCGCCTCCAGCTCGGCGTCGACGGACACCTCCTCGGCAGGCTTGGCTATGAATATGCCGTTGGCGAGTACGGTGCCGGCCGCAATGGCCTGCTGCGCCTTGGCGCGGCTCTCGAACAGGCCGCGCTCGACCAGCAGCCGGTCAATGCGCACGCGTCTTGTCATCGGACTGCAATAGCAACTCATGAGGGTGACGGCGAGGCCGATGGTTAACGTCAAACTAATCCAAACGCGTGAACGATGAAGTAACGCGCGCACGCTATGTTTGCCGACCGAATCCGCGCCCGGGCGTTGACCTCGGCAGAATTTCGACAGGAGAACAGCGGGTGAAAGAGCGCCGTTCGGCTTTGCGGCAGAAGAGCTTTCTGCAAGGGCGCATCTATTTCAACAATCGGCGATCGAGCGTCGATTGCCTGGTCCGCGACTATTCCGAGCGCGGCGCGCGCTTGAAATTCTCGGAGGCTATCACCGTCCCGGAAACGATGGAGCTCCACATCCCGAACCGGGAAGAGATGCATCGCGCCCGCGTCGAATGGCGCAGCGGGAACGAGATGGGCGTCTCGTTCGCCGACGAGATTCGCGCCCCTTCGATTGCACCCGACGCGGCGCAGGGCGATCTGCCGGCGCGTATTCAGAGGCTCGAAGCGGAGGTCGCCACCCTCAGGCGCATCGTCAACGAGCTTCGCACCGAACACCGCAAGCAGCACGGCGAAGTGTCGTAGCGCTGGCCCCTTCGGAGGCGGAACCCGACAACCGGACATGGCGTTGTCTTCCGAGGGGGCACCAGGAAGTGAGCGTCGCAATATGACTGCCACACGGCCATGCGCCGCAATGCAAAACGTGCTACGGCAATCAATGTGGTCGGGTGAGATCGAATAAAGTCCAAGGCGATGGCCCTCGACGTCTACCGCAAGAAAAGGAAATTCGGCGTCACGCCGGAGCCACGCGGCCGCAAGGCGCGCGCCAAGGGCAGCCATTTCGTCATCCAGAAGCATGCGGCGACGCGGCTGCATTACGATCTGCGGCTCGAACTCGACGGCGTGATGAAGAGCTGGGCGGTGACCCGCGGTCCGAGTCTCGTGCCCGGCGAGAAGCGGCTTGCAGTCGAGGTCGAGGATCATCCCGTCGAATACAACACCTTCGAAGGCACAATCCCGAAGGGCGAATATGGCGGCGGCACGGTGCTGATCTGGGATCGTGGCACCTGGATTCCGGAGGAAGATCCGCATCGTGGCCTCAAGAAAGGCCATCTCGATTTCTCGCTGCAAGGTGAGAAGCTCGCCGGCCACTGGCATCTTGTGCGAATGCACCGCCGGCCCGGCGAGAAGCGCAATAACTGGCTGCTGATCAAGGCCAATGACGAGAACGCACGGACGTCGAAGGACGCGGACATTCTGGAAGAGATGCCGGAGTCTGTGGTGTCCGGCCGCTCAATCGAAGAGATCGCTGAGGGAAAAGGAAAGAAGCGCGTCTGGCATTCGAATCGAAGCGTTGCCGACAATGTGAAAGCTGGTGCGGCACGCGCAGCACCACGGCCCGAGAAGCGCACGGCGCGCGGCGGCCGCAAGAGCAAAACCGCCAAAAGCAGGGCGGCCAAAAGCAAGCGCGGATCACACAACGCTGCGCTTCCGGACTTCGTCCCGCCATCGCTGGCGACCTTGCACGATAAGGTGCCGCAAGGCTCCGGCTGGGTACACGAGATCAAGTTCGATGGCTATCGCATCCAGGCGAGGCTCGATCACGGTAAGGTCAAGCTCTTGACCCGCAAGGGCTTGGACTGGGTTGCGCGGTTTCCCAATGTCGCGGCGGATGTCGCGCGGCTTGCGGCCGATACGGCGCTGATCGACGGTGAGATCGCGGTCGAGAACAGCCGCGGGTTGTCAGACTTCTCGATGCTGCAGGCGGCGCTCAGCAAGGGCGAGCAGGACAGCTTCGTCTATTATGTCTTCGATCTGCTGCATCTCGATGGTGTGGACCTGTCCGGTCTGCCACTGGTGGAGCGCAAGGCCACGCTGAAAGAACTGCTGGAGGAAACAGGCGGCACCAGCTCGATCCGCTACAGCGAGCATTTTACGGAGAACGGCAAGGTCGTCTGGAAGCAGGCCAGCCAGATGGGCCTCGAAGGCATCGTCTCGAAGCGCGCGGACGCACCGTATCGTCCCGGCCGTACCGACAGCTTTATGAAGATCAAATGCGCGACCGAGCAGGAATTCGTCATCGGGGGTTACGGGCCGTCCAACGCCATGCCCGACGCGGTCGGCGCGCTCGTGGTTGGCTACTATCGCGACGGAAGGCTCATCTATGCCGGCCGCGTCGGCACAGGGTATACCCGTACGGTCGCGAAGGAGCTGTGGAAGCGCCTGCATCCACTGGAACGAACAAAGACGCCCTTCGATGAAATTCCGCCAGTCGAAGCCCGCCGCCGCGACGTGCGCTGGGTTGAGCCGACGACTGTGATCGAATCGCATTTCCGGGGCTGGACCAGCGACGGCATCGTGCGGCAGGCCGCTTTCAAAGGCGTGCGCGATGACAAGCCGGCGAAAGAGGTGTTTCGCGAGCTCCCCGCCGAGGAAGACGGCACGCAGGAGGAGCCACGCCGGGCTGCAGCGAAATCCTCGCCCAGCCCGGCCAAGAAATCTAAGCGTGTCACGGCGAATAAAAGCCGCCGCACGTTCGGTCAAACCAAGCGCGCAACGGGTCGCGCGCCGCAGCAGGACGATAGCCAGCAGGAGAGGGCCGTCCGCTTCACGCATCCGGATCGCGTCTACTGGCCCGACATCGGCGTCACCAAGCAGGAGCTCGCCGACTACTACACCGCGGTGTGGGACTGGATGGCCCCGCAGGTCGTCAACTATCCGCTCAGCCTGCTGCGATGTCCCGACGGCGCCAAGGGCGAATGCTTCTTCCAGAAGCACGCGTCGGCCGGACTCAACGATAAGATGCTTAAGAGCATCATCGACAGCAAGCGCCGCCAGGTGATCGCGGTGCAGGACCTCAACGGGCTGTTGTCGCTGGTGCAGGCTGGCGTGCTCGAAGTGCATGTGCGTGGCTCGACGATTGACCAGCTCGATCTCTGCCACCGCATCATCTTCGACATCGACCCGGGGCCCGGCATCGGCTGGGCCGACATCGTGCGGGCAGCGCGCGAGGTGCGTGAGCGGCTCGCCGCAATCGATCTCGAATGCTTCGTGAAGCTCTCTGGCGGCAAGGGTGTGCACGTGGTGCTGCCGGTCGCGCCGGTCGAGTGGGCGACGGTCAAGACCTTCGTTCAGGCGTTCGCGCAGGCGATGGCGGCCGACGATCCCGATCGCTACGTGGCGAAGATGACGAAGTCGATCCGCAAAGGCAAAATCTTCGTCGACTATCTGCGCAACTCGCTCGAACAGACTGCCGTTGCCGCCTATTCGACCCGCGCGCGCGACGGCGCGCCGGTCTCGGCACCGGTGACCTGGGACGAACTCGGCCGCGTCAAATCGGCGAGCCAGTACACGCTGCGCAATCTCGGCAAGCGCCTCGGTTCGCTCAAACGCGATCCATGGGCCGACATCGGCCGCGTGAAGCAGAGGTTGCCGGACTTGCGATCGTTGCGGAAACGAGGGTGAACGGTTCGTCGTTCACTCCGGCAGCGGGATGAACTCCTTGTCGTCGCCCGGCACCGTGTCGAAACGGCGGCTCTTCCAATCCGCCTTGGCCTGTTCGATTCGATCCTTGCGCGACGAGACGAAATTCCACCAGATGTGCCGCGGGCCGTCCATTGCCGCGCCACCCACGAGCGCGATGCGGGCGCCGCTCACCGCCGTCACCGTGATGGCGTCGCCAGGACGGAAGATCAAAAGCCGCCCAGGCAAGAATTTGTCACCGGCAATGTTGATCTCGCCGTCAACGACGTAAAGCGCGCGTTCTTCGGTAGCGGTGTCGAACGGGAAGCTTGCGCCGGCGGCGAGCGTCACCTCGGCAAACAGCGTGTCCCATAAGGTCGGCACTGGCGAGCGCGCACCGAGAAAGCTGCCCGCGACCACCCGCACAGTCCTGCCATGGTCGCTGATGACCGGCAGTTCGGTGCTGCCGACATGCGCGAAGCCGGGTGCGGTCTCCTCGTCGCTCGCCGGCAGCGCAACCCAGCACTGCAATCCATGCAGTGGTTCGCCGCCCATCCGGCGCTCCGGCGCGGTGCGCTCGGAATGCACGATGCCACGTCCCGCGGTCATCCAATTGACCTCGCCGGGACGGATCGGCACCGCGGTACCGAGGCTGTCTCGGTGCACGATCTCACCGTCAAACAGGAAGGTGACGGTGGCGAGCCCGATATGGGGATGTGGCCGCACGTCGATACCTTGGCCGCTGCGGAACTCCGCCGGTCCGAAGTGATCGAAGAAGATGAAGGGGCCGACCATGCGCCGCTTGGCGTGCGGCAGCGCGCGGCGCACCGCAAAGCCGCCGAGATCGACACTGCGCGGAACGATCATCAGTTCGATGGCGTCGCAGGCCGCGGCGTCGCCAGCCTTCGGGTCTTGGTTGGGAGCGAAGCTCATGGCTTAATCTCAACGCAGTCCTTGGGACATAGCGCCGCGTTCGGCGGCGGCTGCGGAATCTTACCGGCGGGTCGACGCGCCTGTCGATCACATTGGCCCGCAATTTGTATCAGCCTTTGACCGCCCCCTCTAGACATGCCGTTCAATGGCAAGCCACCATGAGCCGAATGGGGCCAATCTACCTGCCAAGGACGCCGAGGGGTGACGTCACATGAGCAACGTCTTCTTTGCGCTGCGCACGTTCCTGAGGCTGGCGTTGCCCTATTTTCGCTCGGAGGACCGCTGGCGGGCGCGCGGTCTGCTCGTGGGTGTGATCGCCTCTGAGTTGTTCGTGGTGTTTGTCGCCGTCAAGGTGACGGAATGGAACGCCGCCTTCTTCAACGGTCTTGAAGCCCGCAATTGGGATGCGGTTCAGTTCCAGCTCATGGTGTTCCTGTTGATCACGCTCGGCGCCATTCTCTCCGGGATGGGCCAGTATTGGTTCGGCCAGACTCTGATCATCCGCTGGCGCGAGTGGATGACGAACCGCTACGTCGATATGTGGATGGCGGAGGGCCGCCATTACCGCATCCGTTTCGTCGATCAGAGCGTCGACAATATTCATCTTCGCATCGCCAATGACGTGTTGATGTTCATCCGGCTCACGCACGAGCTCGGTACCGGATTCCTCAACAGCATCGTGTCGCTGTTGTCGTTTGCATTCGTGCTGTGGGGCCTGTCGGCACTCGCACCACTGCCGCTGTTCGGCGTCGACTTTTCGTTTCCGGGTTATCTCATTGTGCTCGCGATCGCTTACGCCGCGCTCGGAACGCTGATCGCGCATACGATCGGGAAGCCGCTGATCCCGCTGCAATTCCGCCAGCAACGCTACGAATCCGATTTCCGCTTTGCGATCGCGCGGGTGACCGACCATGCGGAATCGGTGGCGCTCATGGCCGGCGAGAAGGTCGAGCGCCACGAGTTGAAGCATCGCTACGCCGCGCTGGTGCGCAATTGGGTCGCGTTGGTGCGCCGGCAGAATGGGCTGAACGGATTCATCTTCGGCTACTTCCATGTCTCGACGGTGTTTCCGATTCTGGTGGTGACGCCCGCTTATCTCATCGGCGCCATCCAGCTCGGCGCGCTGATGCAGGCATCGCTCGCATTCCAGCGGGTCGAGGCGGCATTTGCCTTCTGTGTCACCTCCTATGCCAAGATCGCAGAATGGAAGGCTCTGATGGATCGCGTGGCGCAATTCGAAACCGCGATGGACACCGTCGATGCGCCGGGCCCCCAGGGCGCCGACATCCGCATCGCAAGCGAAGCGGGGCCTGGCTTATCGGTCGCCAACCTGATCGTGAGGGCCGCGGGCGGCGAGCCGATCGCATCGGTCGGAAGCCTCGCGCTTGCGCCGGGCGAGCGCCTTCTGGTGCGCGGGTCGTCGGGCTCCGGCAAATCGAGCCTCTGCCGCGCGCTGGCGGGCATCTGGCCGGTTGGGGAGGGGCAGATCCGCCTGCCGCAGAATGCACGGCTACTGGCCTTGCCGCAGCGGCCGTATTTCCCGCTCGGAACGTTGCGGCAGGCGCTCACCTATCCCACACCGGCCAGCGACGTGGACGCCGCCGACGTGCGCAGGGCGCTCGCGGCCGCCGGCCTTGGCCATCTCGCCGGCCGTCTCGACGAGGAGGCCGAATGGAATACCCTCCTGTCGGGCGGCGAGCAGCAGCGTGTCGGCTTCGCACGCGCGCTCATCCACCGGCCAGACGTGCTCTTGCTGGATGAGGCAGTCTCGACGCTCGAGGACGCGGAGATGCGCGACCTGTATGCCCTTGTGAGCGATAGGCTGCCGCGCACGATGGTGATCTCGATTGGGCGCGGGCACGCTCTGGTGGCGCTGCACCAGCGAATTGTCGACATGACCGGCGGCTCGGCGGCGAGCCGTTCGCCGCGTGGGGCCGCCTTGGCAGCCGTGCCCGCTTAGTGTGGCGGTTCAGGAGTTCGCCAAACCTTGCGGCCAGCGGGAAGCGAACTTCGGATTCGGAAAACTAGCCGCTATACTCGAGCGATACCTGTGGAGGGACCTCATGCTCAAAATGAACTACTGGACGGACAAATGGGATTTCGATGTCGCCGTTTGTCCGTGCGATTCCCATTTCAACGACTGGGTCGCCAAGAACAAGATCAAGAACAAGCTGATTTATCATTTCGGCACCGGCACGCATCACCTGATCGGGGTCAAGCAGGCAACCAACAAGTCCGGCAACGCGGTACTCGCAATCACCGCGTCGAAGGAGGAATACGAATCCTACATTGCACTCTCAACCGAGCAGGCAAAGGTGTCGAAATCCTACCTCGCGTATTTCGGCGACATCTACCTCACCAATCCGAAGTTTCTGCCGGACTTCGACGTCGTCACCATGTTCCATCTGTGCGAGTTCTTCTTTCCGAATACCGCCAGCAAATCCTATGGTGGCATGACCGACGAGAAGCTCCTGGACATGTTCACCGCCAAGACCAAGAAGGGCGGTCACATCTTGTTCTACCCGGGCTCGATCGCCTGGAACAAAGCGCTGGCGGTCATCCAAAAATGGGAAAGGCGGGCACCGGTCAAGCGTGTCGGGGAGTTCAAGACGCTCCTGGTGTTCCGGAAGACGAAGTAACGCACGCGTCGCTTTCGTCGCGCGAGTCGGATCGACCCGCGTGGCCGGCGGCCGTTGCCCGCGACCGCAGCTCCTGGAGGATGGGTCCGTTCAGGACGGCTTCGAGACGCGCCATGATCTTCGCGATTCCCATGCCGTCGAACACGCGGTGATCCATGGTAATGCGAACCGGAACGCGGCCATCCGCTCTGAAGACGCCAAAGGTCAGCAGGCTGGTGGTCGGATTGGGGAGATGAAGCGCGTCCGCGCCCAGGAATGAGACGGCCGTCACACTGAACGTCCCAAAATAGTTTGCGCGCTGGCGCGGCAGATTATAGGCCAGCCATATCGCCGGCCGGCGGATGATGCCGGGCAGCCGGCAGATCGTCATGGTGCGCTTGAAATCGCTGAGCTGTTCGATCGGCAGCTCTTTCGACTCATGGATCATCCCAGCGATGACCGTCAGCGGCAGGGAGGCGATGTCCTTGATGATCCGGATCGCGACGCAGGGCTCGCCCTGATACTCGCGATCGATGGTGATCGCAGCGACACTGTCCTCGTATTCGTAGAGATGTGGCCACGGCCATTTCAGAAACGTTCGTCTGAGCTCCGGCAGCTCTTGCGCCGTCAGAGCCATGGCCTTGGCGAAGATGCCGACCCACGGCGGACGGTTTGATAAGTCGCGACGGGCGGCGATGACGGCGCCAAGGTCCATCAGGCGCTCCACGGGCACGCTCGGAACGCTTGCTGCCAGCCGCATGATATCGGTGATCAGGCGCCGGGGCGGTGACAGGCGTATGCGCTTCCCGTGCATTGCTCGCTCTTTGTTGATGCACAATCATACCTGCGTCGGCTTGGCGGGCAACCGGAGCGCGCCGACGCGGTCAATCTCAGCGGTTCGGTCGTGACGTGACTGCGGTGTGGTCAGGTGATGTCGAGCGGCCCGGTGCCGGTCGGCTTGCCGGCGGCATCAAGCGTGATCTTCTCGACCCGCGCTTCGGCCTGCCGCAGCAACTCCTCGCAGCGGCGCTTGAGCGCTTCGCCGCGCTCGTAGATCGCGACCGACTCTTCGAGCGGGACCTTGCCTTCCTCGAGTCGCTTGACGATCGATTCAAGCTCCTCGATCGCCCGCTCGAAGGTCAATGTCGTGACGTCGTTGTTGGTCGTGTCGGCCATGATCTTTCCGGATACGCCCGCGAGTCGGGCTCTCTATTTACTCTACCCGCTTTGTGAAGGTGGATTAACCCCGCATGAGGGCCGTCACATGGGCTGCAGCCGAACCGGCGAGGCCCTCCAGGTCGTAGCCACCCTCCAGCACCGATACTACGCGGCCTTGCGCGCTCTTGTCGGCGATCTCCATGAGCTGCTGCGTGGCCCAGGCGAAGTCGGCGTCCACGAGATTGAGATTGGCGAGCGGATCGCGGGTGTGGGCATCGAAACCGGCCGAGATCACGATGAGATCAGGCTTGAACTCTCGTAGCCGCGGCAGGATCCGCGTCTCGAACGCCGCCTTGAACTGGCTGCCGCCGTCGCCCGGTTGCAGCGGCGCGTTGACGATGGTGTCATGCTCGCCGCTTTCGGAAACCGCGCCGGTCCCGGGATAGAGCGGCATCTGATGGGTCGAGGAGTACATCACGCTCGGATCCGACCAGAAGATGTCCTGCGAGCCGTTGCCATGGTGGACGTCGAAATCGACGATGGCCGTGCGCTCGGCGCCGTGCTTGCGCTGGGCGTGGCGCGCCGCAATCGCGGCATTGTTGAACAGGCAGAAGCCCATGGGGCGCGCCGTCTCGGCGTGATGGCCGGGCGGGCGGATGGCGACGAAGGCGTTCGTCGCCTTGCCGGTCATCACCTCATCGACCGCGTGGACTGCGCCACCGGCGCCGCGCAATGCGGCTTCGAAAGTGCCGGACGACATCGATGTGTCGGCGTCGATCTGTACCAGCCCTTGTTGCGGTGAGGCATCCTGGACCGCGGTCACGTAATCCATCGGATGGCAGAGCGCGATGGTATCGAGACTCGCGGCCGGCGCTTCGACGCGAACAAGCGGCTTGAACACATCCGCGGCAAGCGCGCGCTCGATTGCGCGCAACCGGTCCGGCCGTTCCGGGTGGCCGGACGGGGTCAAGTGATCGAGGCAGGCGGCGTGGGTGATATAAAGCGTGGCCATCCGCCAGACTTAATGGCTTCCGAGGGGGGGCGGAAGCCCATTTCATGCGAGCGCAGCCTCGCTCGCATTCACACTGGTGGCGCCTTCGGTCACGATGCGCTCCAGGCCGGTCGCTGCAACCGCGATATTCTCCGCGAAGAATCGCGCCAGCGCGATACGTGCGGGCGCGGAACTCTCGCCCGCCAAGCGGGCAGCGGCGAGAGCTTGCTCGGCGAGCAGCGCGCCGCCGGCGGCATGCGCGAACAGACGCAGGTATGGCGTCGCGCCGGCCAAGGCAGCGTCACTCTGCGGTTGCTTGAGCAACCATTCGGTCGCCCGCTCGAGGCTGTCGATCGCCTCCGCAAGCCGCGCGCCGGTTGCGCCGAACGCGGGATCGTTGGCGGCCTTCACCGCGTCGGCGGTGCGCCGGAGCTCGGCGATATACGTCCGCACGGCGTTTCCGCCCGACATCGGCAATTTGCGCGTGACCAGGTCAATCGCCTGGATGCCGTTGGTGCCTTCGTAGATCGGCGCGATGCGGGCGTCGCGAAAATGCTGCGCCGCTCCGGTTTCCTCAATGTAACCCATGCCGCCATGCACCTGCACGCCGAGCGAGGAGACCTCGCTGCCGACGTCGGTCGCAAACGCCTTGGCAACCGGCGTCAGCAGCGACGCGCGCTCATTCGCGGCCATGCGTGCGGCTTCGTCAGTGCTGCGATGGGCGCGATCGACGGCGACGGCCGTTGCATAGGAGATTGCGCGCGCCGCGCCAGTGAGCGCGCGCATGGTGAGCAGCATGCGCTTGACGTCAGGATGATCAATGATCGGGCTCATGCCCTCCCTCGTACCGGCGGCGCGCCCTTGCTTGCGCTCGCGCGCATAGGCGAGCGCCTGCTGGGTCGCGCGCTCGGCGATGCCGACGCCTTGCAGCGCGACTGCAAGCCGCGCCTGGTTCATCATCGTGAACATGCAGGCGAGGCCGCGGTTCTCTTCGCCAATCAGGAAGCCCGTCGCACCGCCGCGATCGCCGAACACCATCGTGCAAGTGGGGGAGCCGTGGATGCCGAGCTTGTGCTCGATCGAATGGGCGCGCACGTCGTTGCGCGGCCCGAGCGAGCCGTCGGGATTGAGCAGAAATTTCGGCACCAGAAACAGCGATACGCCGCGCGATCCGGCCGGCGCGTCGGGAAGCCGCGCGAGCACGAGATGCACGATGTTGCCGGTCATGTCGTGCTCGCCGTAGGTGATGAAGATCTTCTGTCCGGTGAGGCGATAAGTGCCGCCGCCGGCGCGCTCGGCTCGGGTGCGTAACGCGCCGACGTCGGAGCCGGCCTGCGGTTCGGTGAGTTGCATCGTGCCGGTCCATTCGCCGGAGACGAGCTTCGGCAGATAGGCGCGCTGGAGCTCGTCGCTGCCGTGAGCGGTGAGGGCGTCGATCGCCGCCATGGTCAAGACCGGAGCGATCCCGAAAGCCATGGCGGCCGAATTCCACATTTCGAGGCAGGCGACGTTGACCGCCTGCGGCAGACCCTGGCCGCCCCAGACCCCGGGCGCGGCGAGAGCGTTCCAGCCGGCCTGGGTCCAGGCGTGATAGGCCTCCTTCCAACCCGGCGCAGTCGCCACCGCGCCATCCTTGAAGACGGCGCCCGCGCGGTCTCCGACGACGTTAAGGGGAGCGACCACCTCGGTTGCGAATTTGCCGGCTTCCGTGAGCACCGCGTCGATGACGTCTTCGCTGAGATCGCCATAGAGGCCGTCATCCAGTGCCTGCTTGAAGCCGGCGGCATGCTTGAGCGCGAACGCGATGTCGAAAACCGGAGCCCGGTAGCTCATCTCGCGCCTCCGTGCGGCGGCGGCTCGCTTTCCGAGTCGCCAGAGGCGAGATTAGGCGAAAACGCCCGCAAAAATCGACCATTGCCCGCAAGCGGCGCGTTGATCGGGCGAGGACCTGCCGCTATGGTCCCGCCGCCCGACGCCCCGTGCGTCGGATCGCACCGACACGCGTCGCGATGGGGCGTAGCCAAGTGGTAAGGCAGCGGATTTTGATTCCGCCATCCCCTGGTTCGAATCCAGGCGCCCCAGCCAGTGCTAAGCAACTGTATCTGCACGCATTATTCACGTGCGCCTAGCTGCCAATCTTCCTCATTCTGAAAACGAATTCCGCTGCCCGACACCGCTCTAACCATAAAGAGTAAAGTTACTAGTGATCATGCCGCTAAGTGCTGCCGTTATGTCCGTGGCTCTCAAGGAGTGATTGGGAAGCACCGTTGAGATTTTCAAGAACGTCGAGGCTCTCTTGATCCGTGCACTAGGTCCTGTTGACAGTCATCGTAGCCACAAGGCGATGGCTGCGACGGTGATGACGGCGAGGAAGTTCCTCGCCGTCTTTTCATAACGGGTGGCAACCCGTCGAAATTGCTTGAGCTTGTTGATGCAGCACTCGACTAGATGCCTTTCCCTGTAGAGACGCCGTAATGCTTACCGTGACGGAAGAGCTGAGGACGGCGGCAATGAAGGACGCAAGTTATTATCGACTACTAGCCAAGCAGTGCTTTGACCAGGCTCTAAACGCCAAGAACAGAGTTGAGGCCGAGAACTGGCGCAAGCAGGACGCGAATACGGTGAGCTAGCGGTTGCGGCAGACGGGCAGAATGGCAAGGGCTCCACGGAGAGCAAGCTCACCTCAGAAGAATGACCCTGCCTAGGTCTGTGGGATCGGATGGGTGGGGTTCAAAGGCTATTATTGCCGAAGCCATTCTGGCGATCTTGTTTGCGAGCGCGATGGCTGCGACCTTTGTGGGCGCCGCCGCCAACAACGCCGTGAGCCATGGCCGCTGTTTGGTGCCGTGGATTTTGGCGTAGCGGATGACGGCAAGTGCGCCGTTCGTGAACAGGCTGCGCAGATAGCGATCTCCCTGCTTGCCGATGCTGCCGAGCCTGCCCTTGCCTCCACTTGAGTTTTGCCTCGGGACGAGCCCGATCCAAGCTGAGAAGCCGCGTCCTGATCTAAAAGCCTTTGGGGTCAGCGACGCTGGCGACCAGGGCGGTGGCCAAGGCAGGACGGACGCCAGGAATCTCATCGAGCCGCTGGCTCGCCTCGCTGTGCGCATATCCACATTCGCTTCCGGTGAGTGTCGGTGACCGAACCGATCCTCGAAACGTCAAATAGAACGCGAGTTAATTGGAACAAAAGGTATGTCCCTGCGGTTTGCATGCAAATCGGAGGACCAGGTATGAGCAATCAGGATTTTGGGCGCGAGCCGGCGAGTCATCGCGAGCGCGATGGACTTGGCCAGCGCACCGCGAGAGCGGCGAACGATACATTCTCGACCGCATCGGACATGGCTGGGGACGCTGCCGGCAAGGCGAAGCAGGCTGCATCGGATACGGTGGCGACGATGACCGAACAGATCAAGCAGCTTCTCGACCGCCAAGTTGGCAGTGGCGCCGACGTGGTCGGCCACTTCGCAGGTGCCGCGAAGCGCGCCGCGCAGGAACTCGATAGTGAGGCTCCTCAGCTGGCCGGAATAGTTCGGACTGCGGCCGACCGGATGGATGGCTATGCGCATGATTTGCGCGACCAATCGGTCGAGCAGCTGACGCGCGCTGCGTCCAACTTTACACGTCGTCAGCCCGCGATGATGTTCGGATTGGCAGCCTTGGCCGGCTTCTTCGCGATGCGCACGCTGAAGAGCACGCCGACGACGGTCGCGTCGCCGCCGATCCAGCCTTCGCCATACGGCCGCGCGGGTGAGTTCCATGGCTCATGAACAACTCAAGGATGCTGCGCTGCCGCACGCAGTGTCGGATGTGGTCGCCGATCTGGCGGACCTGTTCCAAAAAGAAATGCAGCTGGCCCGTGCTGAGCTAACTGACAAGCTCGCTACCAAGCTTCAGGCTAGCTTATGGATGTCGGCCGCCGGCGTCCTTGGTTTGATCGCCGGCCTGTTGGTCCTGCAGGCGGCGGTTTTCGCCATCGCGAGCTACGGCATCGCCCTGCATTGGTCGTGCCTGATCGTTGCTGCGATCGTTGCCGCCTTCGCCGCTGCCTCCTACCTCAAAGGCCGTGCCGATGCCCAGGAGGAGTTAGCACCGCGGCGGACCATCAATCAGATCAAACGGGACATCTTAACCGCGAAGGAGCAACTGACATGAGGCGCCAATCCCATACGAGCGGCCAGGCGACGAGCGATTGGCTCGTGGGCGCGGTCAAGAACAATCCCGAAGGCTTGCTATTGCTGGCGGCGGGTTGTGCACTGCTGCTTCGAAGCGGCGGCTCAATCGGGCGCGGCGAGCAGTCGGCCCGGCGTTCACAATCGACGAGCTACGGCGCCCGCGATCGGCAATACGAAAGCGATGGTCGCCGCCAGAGCGGCAGCCGGTCCGCCATGACGGAAAGCATGTCGCGCACTGCCGACAGCGCGCGTGAATATGCCTCCGACATGGGCAAGACGGTGAGCGAAAAAGCCAGTGCCTACGCCTCTGCAGTTGGCGACTACGCCGACGATGCAAGGCGGACCGTGGCCGATCAGTCGGAGCGCATCATGCAACAAGCACAAGGCACGCTCCGCCGCGTGTTGCAGGAGCAGCCGCTTGCGGTGGCCGTGCTCGGGCTGGCTGCGGGAGCAGCGGTCGCGGCCGCGCTACCCGCGACCTCGATCGAACGCCAGACGCTCGGACCCGCCGGTGAACGCCTTTCCGAGGCCGCGACTAACACGGGCGAACAGCTTCGTGAAGCCACGTCAAAGGCCGGCGAAAGACTCATGGATGTCGCCGAGGAGCGCGGCCTCAACGCCGAAGGCCTGAAAGAAGCCGCAAGCGACGTTGCGGGCACATTTGGCAGCGCTTTTCGTGGGGAGCAGAGCAGCCAAAGCGACCAATCGTCCGGCGGCAGTGCACCC
>WHTP01000018.1 GCA_009377695.1 Hyphomicrobiales bacterium
GCCTTGATCATGTCGAGCGTGCACTCGAGCGCTTTGAGGTTGGTCGACTCCATGGGCTGCGTCGTGTACCAGCAGTGGTCGCGCATATATTCGGACGGCAGCTGCTTGAGGTGCGGCGCCTCCGAAGGTCGCATGAGGAACTGGTCGTCAAGCCGCTGCATCAGGAACGGCGCCCAGGCGATGCCGGACTCGATCCAGATCACCTTGAGCTTCGGAAAACGCACCGGGATTCCGTTCAGGATCCAGTTCGTGCAGTGCACCATGTTGGGCCAGGCGAAGCCGAGCGCATGCATGCCGAGGAAGCGGTTGACCGTCTTGAGTGATGGATCGTCCCAGTGATAGCCGGCGTGGAAGGAGAGCGGCATGCCGGTCTCCTCGATCATGCGGTAGAGCCGCATGTACTTGTTGTGATGCACCGGCGAATGCCGCGTCGAGGGAATCGAGAAACCGATGATGCCTTTGCGGCCGGCGCACTCCTTGACGATTTGCTCGCATTCCTCCGGCGTGTGGAACGGCAGCACCGCCAGGAACTTGATGCGGTCATCGGCCGACAGGAGCTTTTCCTGCATCCACTTGTTGTAGGCGCGCGACAGCCAAATCTCCATTTCCGGCTGCGGATGCAGACCGAGGAACAGCATTGGGGTGGGGAACACCACCATGTTGTCGATGCCGAGAGAGTCCATAGCGCGCCGGGTCAGCGTCACGTCGCGGTGGACGCTCATGTCGTCGACTTTCTCGCGCAGGCCATCTTGGTGCGGGATGCGGCCACCGACGCTCTGGTAGCGCAGGCCGAGGTCGCCGTTGAGCCCGTAGGGCGGGGCGCCGATGCGGTCGCGGTGGAAGAACATCGCCTGATCGCGGATCACCGGATCGTCGATGTATTGCACAACCTCGTTCCACGAGACGGTTTCGACGTGATGGGCGTCGATGTCGACGACGAACCAGTCCTCCAATTTGCGCCGTCGTGCGGCGATTCTGGCGTGCCTGAGGATTTCGCGGCTGTCGGTCGAGGTATCGATGACTTGCGCCGGCAGCATCTGCGGCACGCCGACCACGGGTTGGTTCATGGCTCGCTCCTCGCAGCAATTGCGGATTGAATGCTCTTGTCAGGATCGTTCTCGCCCGGCCTGCGCCGGAACCAGAGCCCGAGCTCCATGGGTCCGAGCCCGACATCGCGCAGCATCTCGGAAACGGCGACGAGCATTTCGGTCGCGGTCAGCGTCTCGGCCCCCTCCTGAACGATGGCGGGCACCGGCCGCTCCTCAAGCTCGGACTTGGCGTAATAGAGGCGCACGGCAGCGGTGATGATCTGCGCCAGCGCCTCGTCGGAGACGCGCGCAGCCTCGCCTTTCTCCACCAGTTCCTTGGCGGTGCGGTGAAGATCCGCCGCGTAGCGGTCGATCCAGCCGTATTCGTCGTTGGCGCGTGCGGCCGGACATTGTTCTTCAGACGACGACATAGATATTGCCGTCCTTCAGCTCGAGTTTTGCCTTGCGCAGCCTGATCCTGTCGTAACCCTGATTGACGCCCGTTTTCAGGTCGAACTCGTAGCCGTGCCACGAGCACACGATATTGGTGACGGTCTCGTCGTAGGCCAGGGCGCGGACCGTGCCGTCGTCTGCGACCGGCTCAATCACGCGCTTGTAGATGCGGCCCTGGCAAACTGGCCCCGAGCGGTGCGGGCATTCGTTGTGCCAGGCGACGAGTTCGCCATCGACCTTGAAGACGCCCACTTCGGTGCCGTCGCACGACATCACCCTGCGGTCGCCGTCGTTGAGTTCGTCGTCACGGCAAACGAGGTATGGTTTCGGCATTCCGTCGCTCCATCAGCGCTTCCAACAAGGAACCGACCGTGCTGCGGGCGGCCACAGATCATCCAAGCAACAGATTGGCCAGCATATGCCCTTCGCGGCCGGATGATCAATTATTCGAACTTGATGTTTGCCTGCTTCACGACCGCGGACCAGCGTTGCACCTCGGATTTCATCTGCGCCGCAAACTCGTCCGCGGTGTTGCCGATGGGGGTGCTCGCCAGCTTCTTCATGCGCGCCTTGAACTCGTCGGTCGCGGCGATCTGCAAGCATGCCGCCTCGAGCTTCTTGATGATCGGCATCGGGGTGCGGGCTGGTGCGAGCAGGCCGAACCAGCTCCCGCCGACCACGTCCGGCACGCCGGCTTCGGCGAGCGTCGGCACGTCGGGAAGCTCGGGACTGCGCGACGGGATCGTGACCGCGAGCGGCCGCAGCTTGCTGTCAGGACCAACGTGTGATTTGGCAGTCGGCGTCTCGACGAAGGCAAAGGCGGTCTGTCCGCTCAGCAAGCTGGTGATCGACTCATTGCTGCTGCGATATGAGATTGTGGTCGCCGGCGCGCCGGTCTTGAGCTTGAAATGCTCGATGGGCAACGTGAAGATCGGGGAAGGTGAAGGATAGTTGGCCTTGTCCGGATTGGCCTTAAGCCACGCGACCAGCTCGGCGATTGTCCGAGCCGGATGGGCTTTGTTCACGACCACGACGAGCGGGTAGTCGGCCAGCAGCGAGATCGGGACGAAGTCCTTGAAGATATCGTAGGGGATCTTCGGCCAGATGGCCGTGCCAACCGTGAACGCGCCAGGTGCGGCGCCGAGCAGCGTATAGCCGTCGGGCGGAGATTTCGCGACGAGGTCGGGCGCGAGCCGTCCGCTGGCGCCAGTCTTGTTCTCGACCAGGAACGTGCCGCCGAGCAGTTCCGCCAACTTTTGCGCCACGACGCGGGCCACGGTGTCGGTGCCGCCGCCGGCGCCAAATCCGATGACGATCTTGACGGTGCGGCTGGGATAGTCGCCCTGCGCGCGCGTCGCGACAGGCCATGCCGCCGCAGCGCCGACCAACGAGAGAAATTCACGACGTTTCATGCTTCATCCCCCCATCCCTCACGTCTTCATTTCTGCGAGAAGTGTACAGGTCTCCCCGCTGGCCGGGAAGAGTTCATTGATCTGCCTTTTGCAATCAGCGCACTGCTCGCGCCGCATTCCGCAGCACTTTGTTCAGCAGCGCGCCAGTGTGAGCCGAAATTTTGATCATTAGTGTGGCAGTTCAGAAGTCCGCATCATTCTCGCGGCGAGTCCGTCATGCGGACTTCTGAACCAAAGCCACACTAGATTCAATAAGTTGCTAGTGTCCTTCGATTCCGAAGTTCGTATAAGTGGCCGCTGCGAAATCGTACGAACTTCGGAATCGGGACACTAAGCGTCCCACTGACGATGATGCTGGTGTATCGGCCGTTGTTGCGACGTCGCGAGTTCGTCCTGATGCGGACCATGCCTGGTGCCACGGCGTCAGTCTATCTTCGTGCCGGAGAGGCTGATGACCTTTTCCCATTTTTCCGTTTCGGACTGCACGAACGCACCGAACTCGGCCGGACTGAGCGCGATCGGTTTGGAGCCGAGCTGCGCGAGTTGCGATTTTATTTTCTGGGACGCCAGCCCGGCATTGATCTCCCGGTTGAGCTTGCTGACGATGTCCGCCGGTGTCCCACGTGGCGCGCCGACGCCGTACCAAATGACTGCCTCGTATCCTGGCACGGTTTCGGCGATGGCCGGCAGGTCGGATAACACCTCAGACCGAGTCGCCGTCGTTACGCCGAGGGCGCGCAGTTTTCCCGAACGAATATGCGGCAGCGTCGTGATCATGGCGTCGAACATCACCTGCACCTGGCCGCCGACCAGGTCGGTCAGTGCCGGTGCGGAGCCTCGATAGGGGACGTGAACGAGGTCGACGCCTGTCATCGCTTTGAACAGTTCTCCCGCCATGTGGCCGGTGGTGCCGACGCCGGGCGTCCCCATGTTGATCTTGCCTGGATTGGCTTTCGCGTAAGCGATGAACTCGGCAACTGTCCTCACTGGGACCGACGGGTTGACCACCATGATGCTCGGCCCGCGTGCCGATCCGGCAATCGGCGCGATTTGCTTTCGCAAATCGAACGATAGCGTGCTCTTGTTCAGCGTCGCGTTGATCGCGTTGGCGGATGTGACGGAGCCAAGCGTGTAGCCGTCGGGCGGCGCATTCACCACGGCCTCCGTCGCGATGTTGCTGCCGGCCCCCGGTTTGTTTTCGACCAGGAATGGGCGGCCGAGACGTGCCTGCAGCCAGTCGCTCAAGATGCGGGCCACGATGTCGGATGATCCGCCAGCGGGAAATCCGACCACCCACCGCACCGGTCGCGTCGGGTAGGATTCGGACGATGTCTGGGCCGATGCGCTGCTTGCCATGGATAAGAGCGCAAAGCAGGCAGCGAATTGCACAGCCGCGTATCGCCCGTGGCGCTTTTTTGGCCTGTCGTGCCACCACGTCTCGGGCAGAGCAAAATCACACAAGGCGGCGGACAACGGAAGCGAGCGTGTGTACATGTGATGTTCCCCACTACCGGCATGGCATCGTCTCACAGGGCGCATGGCAGTCAAGCGTCGCGACCTGCCACCACGTTGTCGGCTTGACCGGCGAAGATATCCGGAACGATAATTGATCTAATGTATCGTCGCGAATGCGCGGGCGTCGATTTCGGGATCGCGACGAAGGGCACTGCTCTGAACTGAGCGCGGCTGCAATCGCAATGGAGAGCACTCGATGACACGTGCAAACGGCCTCGATACGGAGTTGCTCGAGAGCAAGAAGAAAATGGTGAGCGGTACCTACCTCCGTAACGCGTGGTATGTCGCTGCCTGGTCCGATGATGTTGCCGAAGGCCAGTTGCTCGGCCGTACGATCTTGAAAGAGCCGGTTGTTCTATACCGTAAGGCGGATGGCAGTGCTGCCGCTTTGCAAGACCGCTGCTCGCACAGGTTCGCGCCGCTGCACATGGGGAAGGTCATCAACGGCGATCGCGTCCAGTGTCCCTATCACGGGCTGGAATTCGATTCCTCGGGCGCCTGCGTGCTGAACCCGCATGGCACCAAGAACATTCCGCCCCGCGCTCACATCCGCGGCTACCCGGTCACGGAGAAGCACAAGGCAATCTGGATCTGGATGGGCGACCGGCCGGCCGACTATTCGAAGGTACCAGACTTCAGCGTGCTCGATAATGTTCCCGAGATGCACGCGACCAAACGCGACCGCATCACCATTCGCGCCAACTACGAGCTCATCATCGACAATCTGCTCGACTTGAGCCACACCTGCTATCTGCACGACGGCATTCTGGGGAATTCGGATACGGTCGAATCCGACATCACCGTCGAACGCGAGGGCGACGACGTGATCGTCGGCCGTCATGCCAGCAGTGTGACTGCGCCCGGGCTGTTCGCCATTTTCATGCCGTCGGGGCCTGAGCGCGTCGACAAGTTCACCCGCATGCGCTGGATGCCGCCCAGCAATTTGCGACTTGTCACCGGGATCTGCATGCCCGGCGCCGTGCCCGAAAGCGGGACCGGTTACCATGCCATCCACATGCTGACGCCGGAGACCGACAAGACGACGCACTATTTCTTCACCGCGGTGCGTTTCAATGTGCTGACGCCGGACGACCAGGTGAACGCGCAGATCCAGGACAAGATCGCGACCACGCGCCGGTTCGCCTTCGAAGAGCAGGATGCACCAGTCATCGAGGCGCAACAGGAGATCATCGACGCTTCATCGACATCGCTCGACCTGGTCATCCTGGCAATCGATGTGGGACCCGTTCGCTACAAGCAAATCCTGCATAAATTGATACGGGCCGAGGCAGTGCAATAGCGACAGGCGCCGTCCACCACTATGCGGTCGCTGTGGATGCGGACTGTATCTCATACCTCAACGCCTCAAGGTTGGCGATGACGTGAGGTGTGGTGATGCATACAGGTCACATGCGAGAGGGAATCGTCGCGATGTTCGATTGCGGCGGATGATGTCGGCCGGCCGCGAGATCATCCGCAGCAATGTCGGCATGCGCTGGGTGTGGTGAGCTACCACGCGCTCTCTCGTGTTCCGGCCAAGCGAGCGCTCGACGGCATCTGCGCTCATCGTTCGATGCATGAGTGCAGAGCCGAAATCCAAAAGCCTGATGAGTTTAAGTCGAGGCGGTTGCCGTGGCGGCGGTGCGCTCCCTCCCCTTAAAAAGGGGAGGGTTGGGGAGGGGATCGTATGGCCGCACGATTGATCCCCACCCGGCTCGCTTCGCTTGCCGACCTCCCCTTTTCAAGGGGACGTGACTCGCTGCGCCGCCTCAATTCCATCCAAACTCACCCCGCGTTAGCAAGAAAGTCTAGACTCCGGGTCTCGTTGCGCCCGCTCCCTAACCCTCCCCGCAAGCGGGGGTGGGAAGGTAGGGCACGTCGCCCGGGACACGAGAATGAAACCAGCACACCGCGTTCAAGTCTTAAATTGTTATCAACCGCGCGACGATTGCGGTGGATACGGCGCCTCTCGTGAGACAGCAAGACCCGCCGTCAAAATGTCTGATGGAACTCACGAATTCTCTTGTCCTTAGCATCTTGCTCGCAAATTGCACCCGAGCAAGATGCAACTCGTCGCAGGTGTTCCGTCTCCCTTTCATGCACCGCCATGCTAGCGTGCCCGCAGGACGGCGCCGGCAAGAGCGCCTGATGCGGAGGGGACGATGGACGGGAGCGACAAGCCGCCGAAACAGCAGCTCGCGCAGTCGGATCATGCGGTGATCCTCGACTCTGGCCTCGCTGCATCGACCGGTATTTCGGACGAGGCGCTGCGCAAGGCCGAGACCTATGTCGAGGCCGAGGAGGGCGCGACCAATCGGCTCGTGGGATTTGCCGCGGCCGCCGTCACTGCCATCGCGGTCGCGATGTCGCTGTTCCATCTCTACACCGCGATTGCCGGCGTGCCGCCGCTGTTCTCCGAATTCCCGATCGTCGCGACGCAGCCGCTGCGCTATACCCACGTCGCGTTCGTGCTGGTGCTGTGCTTCCTGCTGTTCCCGCTGTCGAAGCGCTTCCGCAATCGCATCCAATGGTTCGACGTCGTCGCAGCGGCGGCCGCGGTTGCGATCCTCATCTACGCAATCGAAGGCGGCGAGAACTTCACCGATCGCGCGACCATCCCGACGCAGACCGACGTCATCCTCGGCATCGTGTTCATCGCCATTCTTCTTGAAGCGACGCGCCGCACCATCGGCTGGATCGTGCCGGTCGTGGCGATCCTGTTCATGGCCTATGCGATGGCGGGGCCTTATCTGCCGGCGCCGTGGAATCACCGCGGTTACGGCATCGACCAGCTCGTCGGCCATCTCTTCATCACGCTCGAAGGCATCTTCGGCATTCCGGTCGATGTATCGTCGTCGCTGATCATCCTGTTCACGATCTACGGCGCGTTCCTGCAGCATTCCGGCGCCGGTAAGTTCTTCATCGATTTCTCGCTCAAGCTGATGGGCAACAAGGCCAATGCCGCCGGCCGCACGGTGGTGCTGTCGTCATTCCTGCTCGGCGGTCCGTCGGGCTCCGGCGTCGCCACGACGGTGACGGTCGGCGCCGTCGCCTATCCGATGATGCAGAAGGCGGGCTTCGAGAAGAACGCTGCCGGCGGCTTGCTCGCGGCCGGCGGTCTCGGCGCGATCATTTCGCCACCGGTGCTCGGCGCCGCCGCGTTCCTGATCGCCGAGTTTCTCAAGATCAGCTATCTCGACGTGATCTGGATGGCGCTGATCCCGACCTGCCTCTACTACATGTCGCTCCTGTTCATGGTCGAGCTCGATGGCCGCCGTTTCGGCGGCGCCGCCGCCACGACGATCGAAGGATTCTCGTGGTGGCAGTCGTTCCACTTCATCTCGCTGATCGCGATCATCGTGTTCATGCTGCTTGGCCGTTCGCCGGCGCTGTCGGTGTTCTACGCGACCATGCTCGCCTTCGGCCTAAGCTTCCTGACCCGCGAGACCGCGCTGAAGCCGAGGCGTCTTGTCCGCGCGCTGTCGGACGGTTCGACCAGCGTATTGACCGCAGCCATCACTTGCGCGACGGCCGGCATCATTGTCGGCGTCGTCACACTCACGGGGCTGGGCCAGAAATTCGCCGACATCGTTATCAGCTATGCCGGCGGCAGCCTGTTGTTGACCGCCCTGTTCACCGCGCTCGTGGTCTGGATCATCGGGCTCGCGGTACCGGTCACCGCGTCGTACATCATCTGCGCCGTGATCGCGGCGCCCGCGCTGATGAAGCTCGACGTGCCACCGGTGGCGGCGCACATGTTCATCTTTTACTACTCGGTGCTGTCTGAAGTCTCGCCGCCGACCGCGCTGTCGCCGTTTGCCGCGGCCGCCATCACCGGCGGCGATCCCTATGCGACAACGTTGCAGGCGTGGAAGTACACGCTGCCGGCATTCCTCGTCCCGTTCGTGTTCGTGCTCGATCCGCAAGGCATCGGGCTGCTGCTGCAGATCCCGAAGAACGGATCGGCGATCGACGTGGTGCTGATCACACTGAAAACCGGCCTCGGTCTCGCCGCGCTCGCGTCGGCGGCGCAAGGCTTCGCCATCCGCAAGACCACGACCGCGGAGCGCCTCTTGCTGCTGCTCGCGGGTCTCTTGATGGTATTCCCGGGGTTGCTCGAGGCGCTCATGGAAGCCATCATCGGCCGTGACATCAGCTACACCGCGACATTAGGTATGCTGGCCGCAGCGGTCGTGTTGATCAAACAATGGGTGCAGCCGGCACCGCTGGACGCACAAGCGTCCAGTCGACGTTAGGGAGGATCAGGTCATGAACTGGAACAGGATTTCGCTCGCTGCGCTGGCGCTCGCAGCCATTGCGTTCGCCGGCGCGGCCATCGCGCAGAACACGAACATCGCCATCGCGACCGGCGGCACCGGTGGTGTCTACTACCCGCTTGGCGGCGGCATGGCGAACGTATTGTCGAAATACGTGCCCGGCGTGCAGGCGACCGCGCGCGTGACCGGCGGCTCGGTCGACAATCTCAGGCTCATCCACAGCGGCCAGAGCGAGGTCGGCCTCGTCATGGTCGACGCCGCGCTCGATGCGCTCAAGGGCAAGGACAAATTCAAGGGCTCGCCGGTCGCGGTACGCACGCTGATGGTGCTCTATCCCAACCGCATGCATGTCGTGTCGATCGAAGGCACTGGCGTCACCAGCATGGCGAGCCTCAAGGGCAAGCGCGTGTCCACCGGCTCGCCTGGCAGCGCTACCGAGGTGATGGCATTTCGCGTGATCGAGGGTGCCGGCCTGCATCGCGACAAGGACATGCGGCGCGAGCGGCTCGGCGTCGCCGAATCGGTCAACGCGCTCAAGGACCGCAGGATCGACGCGTTCTTCTGGGTCGGCGGCTTGCCGACCGCGGGCGTCACCGATCTCGGCGCGACGCCGAATGTGAAAATCGCGTTGATCGATCACGCTGACGTGGTCGAGAAGATGAACGCGCAACACGGCGGGATCTACTCGCGCGGCGTGATCCCGGCGAAGACCTATCCCGGCCAGACAAAGGACAACGCGATCGCGGTGGTGCAGAACATCCTGGTCGCCAATGCCTCGATGCCGGACAAGATCGCCTACGAGATCGTCAAGACCTTCATCGAGCGGCAGAAGGAATTGGTCGCGGTGCACGGCGAGGCGAAGAGCATCGCGCTCGATAATCAGCTTCGCAAGAATACGCCAATCCCGTGGCATCCGGGCGCCGAGCGCTACTTTGTCGAGCGCGGCGTGAAGATGTAACGCGTTCACCGCGCGTTTACCAAGCTCTGCTGCCTGACGCGAATCGGCTCGCACGACAGCGTGCGGCTGCGGCAGATTAACGCGTTCGCAAGGTTAATCCGGCAATAAGAACGTCCGTCGCATTTGCGCCATCACGGCGCCGTGTCGCGGCGGCAGTAATCCGGTTGCGTCCTGTAGCGTTGCGTAGAGTTGGGGTGGGATGGTTGCGTCGCGTTGCGGGCCGGGGGGCGGCGTAATCACGCCCTTCGGCCTTGGCTTGCTGACATTCGTCGTTGCACCGAACGCGATCGGGTCGCAGGACTTGGCCGCGCTGGTCGCGCGTCAGCCTATCATCGCCGAGCGGCCCGTCGCATCGCGTTTCTCGCTGATCGGAACCGCGCACGGCGCGACTTTCACCATGCCGCGCCCGATGAGCGCGGCGATGCCGGTGTCGCTGAGCTACACACTCGCCGGTCTCGACACCTCTAACGCCGACATCACCGACTCAATCCGCGAGCGCCTGCTCGGCGAGCCGCTGCTGGTGCCGGACGATGACGACGTGCCGGTTCCGGAACGGCGGCTGAAGGGCGACCGCAGTCCAACGCCGCAGCGCGACGGGCAGCAGGCTGAAGCGGTCGTGCCGAAAAAGCAGGCTGACGCGATCACGCCGGAAGAAAAGCCTGCAACTGAGGCGCCGCAAACCTTTGAGCTTGCCAGCATCGATCGTGTGGCGCCGGTGCCGTCTGTGCCGGAAACCGTCGCGCCGGAGGAGATAGCACCGGAGCACGAACGCGCAGCATCTGCCGAATTTGTCGAGAGCCTGACGATCGGCATCGCCTTCACGCGCGAAGAAGCCGATCCGGCTTTTCTGATGGCGCGCCTCTATTTCGGCGGCGCGCCGATGGGTGAAACGCTCGAATCCGTTCAGCCCTGGCAGGACGGCGAGGCGCCCAAGCTCGAGACGCTCACGGTCTCGGTCGATAGCGAGGCGCAGACCTCGTCGATCTCGCCCGATCCACCGCCGGCCGATCGGCGTCCGGCCGCTGCGGCAGGCGCTTCCGGCGAGACCATCGCCGACAAGGGCGAGGTGACCGGCGAAGGCCGCCGTCCAATGACGCCGGCTGAGCAGCTCGGCCTCACCGCTGCGACGCGCCCGAAGCAGGAACGCTGCCTCGCCGAAGGCATCTATTTCGAAGCGCGCGGCGAGCCGGTGCGCGGCCAGATCGCGGTCGCGCAGGTGATCGTGAACCGCGCGTTCTCCGGTTACTATCCGTCGAGAGTGTGCGGCGTCGTCTACCAGAACGCGCACCGCTATCTCGCCTGTCAGTTCACCTTCGCCTGCGATCGCCGTAAGGACGTGGTCCGCGACCAGGCTGCGTGGACGCGCGCGACGGCCGTGGCGAAGGGCACGCTCGACGGCAAGTTGTGGCTGCCGCAAGTCGGCAAGGCCACGCATTATCACGCCTATTGGGTGCGGCCGCGCTGGGTGCGGACGATGCACAAACTGCATCGCATCGGCGTGCACACATTCTATCGCCCACGCAAATGGGGCGACGGCGCCGATGCACCGGAATGGGGCGATGCTTCTGCGACCGCCGCGGCGGCGAAAGCGCTCTGACCCACATTCCCCTCGGATAGAATCACTTCGCTATCCGCTCGTCCCCGCGAAGGCGGGGACCCAGAAGCGACAGTAGATGCTGGTTTCCCGCTTACGCTGGAATGAGGCGGTGGAGACACCCGAGGGCTTAAATCTCGATGTCGAGGGCCACGTCGAGCGCCGGCGCGGAATGCGTGATCCAGCCTGACGAGGCATAGTCGACG
Organism: Hyphomicrobiales bacterium; assembly: GCA_009377695.1. Lineage (GTDB taxonomy): Bacteria > Pseudomonadota > Alphaproteobacteria > Rhizobiales > Xanthobacteraceae > VAZQ01. The sequence continues at coordinate 11,444 of WHTP01000018.1, forward strand.
CCCGACGCGGCGACGTCTGCGATCGTCTCGATCGTGATGCCGCCGGACGCTTCGAGCACGACGCGCCGGTCGCTCATCGCCACAGCCTTGCGCATATCGGCGGGGCTCATATTGTCGAGCAGCACGACGTCGGCAAGGCCGGTGTCAAGCACGTCGCGAAGCTGATCGAGCGTGTCGACCTCGATCTCGATCTTCACCAGGTGTCCGGCGTTGGCGCGCGCGCGTTCGAGCACGGCGCGCACGCCGCCGGCAACCGCGATATGGTTGTCCTTGATCAGCATTGCGTCATCGAGGCCGATGCGGTGATTGAAGCCGCCGCCACAGCGCACGGCATATTTTTCAAGCGCGCGCAGTCCGGGCGTGGTTTTGCGGGTGCAGCAGAAGCGCGTCTTCGTACTCTTGATCAGGCGCACGAATTCGGCGGTTGCGGTCGCAATGCCGGACAAGTGGCCGAGCATGTTGAGCGCAGCGCGCTCGGCCGAGAGCACCGCGCGCGCGTCACCGACGATCGTCATCAACTCCGTCTTCGTTACAACGCTGTCGCCGTCGCGGGCGCTGGCCTTGATGTCGATGTCGGGTGCGAGCCTGCGGAACATCGCCGCGACCAGCGGCAGGCCCGCGATCGTGCCGGCCTCGCGTGCGACCACGACGGCGCGCGCTTGCGTGCCGGCGGGAATGGTCGCGATCGAGGTGATGTCGCCGGCGCGGCCGAGATCCTCGGCGAGCGCGCGCTCGACCGCGGCATCGATCTCGAGCGGCGACAGGAAGCCTTCCGGGTAGAGCAGGGATGTGGTCGTCGGAACCGGCGTGCTTTGCAGCATGGCGCTCTCCCTGTCTGCTCTTTGATTTGGCCTAGCTTTTCAGATTCACCATCCGCTCGACCGCGCGCCGCGCCTTGGCGGCGATCACCGGATCGATGACGACCTCCTCCTTGAGATAGACGAGGCTGTCGAGGATGTTCGGCAGTGTGATCCGCTTCATGTGCGGGCAGAAGTTGCATGGCCGCACGAACTCGATGTCCGGCAGCTCGGCCTTCACGTTGTCGGCCATCGAGCATTCCGTGACCATCACGACGCGCTTCGGATTGTGCTTCCGCACCCAGTCGATCATGCCGGCGGTCGAGCCGGTGTAGTCGGCCTCGGCCAGCACGTCCGGCGGGCATTCCGGGTGCGCGATGATTTGGATGCCCGGCTCATCGCCGCGCACGCGGCGCAACTCCTCGCCGGTGAAGCGCTCGTGCACTTCGCACGCGCCCTTCCAGGCGATGATCTTCTTCTTCGACTGCGACGCGACGTATTTCGCGAGATACTGGTCGGGCAGGAAGATCACGGTGTCGCTGTCAAGGCTTTCGACCACCTGCACCGCGTTCGACGAGGTGCAGCAGATGTCGACCTCCGCCTTGACCTCGGCCGAGGTGTTGACATAGGCGACGACCGGCACGCCCGGGAATTGCTTGCGCAGCAGCCGTACATCCTCGCCGGTGATCGAGGAGGCGAGCGAGCAGCCGGCGCGCAGATCCGGGATCAGCACGGTCTTGTCTGGATTGAGGATCTTCGAGGTCTCGGCCATGAAGTGCACGCCGCCCTGCACGATGATGTCGGCGTCGACCTTGGTCGCCTCGCGCGCAAGCTGAAGCGAATCGCCCACGAAGTCGGCGACGCAGTTGTAGATTTCCGGCGTCTGGTAATTGTGCGCCAGGATGACGGCGTTGCGCTCCTTCTTGAGCGCGTTGATCGCCTTCACGTACGGCGCGAAGAACGGCCACTCGACCGGCGGGATCACGGACTTCACGCGCTCATAGAGATGTGCGGTCTCGCGACCGACCTGCTCGGTCCATTCAAGCGACGGCATCGGCAGCACGCCATAGCGGCGCGCGGCCGGGGACAAGCCCGCTGTCGGCGGTGGGACGGGCGGAGAAACAGCAGTTGGGCCAAAGGCTTGCAGGACCGGCATGGCACTCCTCCATCAAATATACTCAATTTGAGCATATTTGGGCGCAAAAACATCCGGCGTGTGCCGGCCCAGCCCGAAGCCATTATCCTCATTTCGAGCAAAACAGATATAGCACGTTCCACATCATTCTGCCAGTCCCCCGCGGCGCGCGGTCGCTTGAGGGCTGCTATGCGCGATGGCGTGGTGCTGTGACCAAAGTTTGAGTTGGGGCACTCGCGAGCGCGCCCTATGTTGCGGCCGCGCCGGAGATTCTCATGACAGATGCTGCTCCCAGCGCCACCAAATCGTTTTCGTGGCGCCTTCCGATCGTCATTACCTTATGCGGATGCCTGATCTCGGTCCTCACCTTCGGACCGCGCTCGTCGCTCGGCTTCTTTCTCACGCCGTTGTCGCAGGCGAACGGGTGGGGGCGCGATGTATTCGCAATGTCGCTGGCATTGCAGAACCTGATCTGGGGGCTCGGTCAGCCGTTCGCCGGTGCGATTGCCGACAAATACGGCGCGCCGCGGGTGCTGAGCACCGGCATCATCCTCTATGCGCTCGGGCTCTATCTCACGTCGGTCGCGACCACGCCGATGATGTCGCATCTCTCCGCCGGCGTGCTGATCGGATTGGGCCTCTCCGGATCGGCAGTGCCGATGGTCATCGGCGCGCTCGGCAAGATCTTGCCGGAGAGCTGGCGCTACGTGTCCTTCGGCGCGGTGACGGCGGCCGGTTCGTTCGGCCAGTTCCTGTTCTCGCCGATCGCCGTGCACTTGATGGGTGCCTACGGCTGGCAGGAGACACTGGTGATCTTCTCGACCGTCCTGCTGCTGGCCATGCCGTTGGCGATGGTGCTCATTGCACCACGTAAGCAAACTGACGCGCTGTCGGCGGCAGCGCCACCGCCGCAATCGTTGGCGAAGGCCTTGTCCGAGGCGTTCAACCACCGCTCCTATGTGCTGCTGGTGCTCGGCTTTTTCACCTGCGGCTTCCAGCTCGCCTTCGTCACGGCGCATCTGCCGGCCTATCTGGCTGATCGCGGCCTGTCGGCGGAGGTCGGCGGCTGGACGCTCGCGATCATCGGCCTGTTCAACATTATCGGCTCGCTTGGCGCCGGCTGGCTCGCGACCTTCCTGCCGAAGCGCTACATCCTGTCGTTCATCTATTTCACGCGCGCGCTGTCGATCATCGCGTTCATCTCGGTGCCGGCGACGGCGGCCACGACGCTGATCTTCGGCGCGGTCACCGGATTGCTGTGGCTCTCCACCGTGCCGCCGACCTCCGGCCTGGTGGCTGTGATGTTCGGCACGCGCTGGCTCACCATGCTGTTCGGCTTCGCGTTCTTCAGTCATCAGGTCGGCGGATTCCTCGGCGTCTGGCTCGGCGGTCTCGTGTTCGAGCGCACTGGTTCCTACGACACGGTGTGGTGGCTCTCGGTGCTGTTCGGCGTGCTCTCGGCGCTGATCAACCTGCCGATCGTGGAAAAGGCGGTGGAGCGGCCTATTCCAGCCGCCGCCTGATTGTCATACTTGGCCGATGCAACTCGGCCCGAACCCGACGCAGTCGGCTGCCAAACCATCAGCCGCTTGGCGCACGCCGGCGGTCATTGTCGTTTGCGGCTGCCTGATCGCAGCGATCAGCTATGGCCCGCGCTCGTCATTCGGCTTCTTCATGTGGCCGATGACTGCGGAGCACGGCTGGGGCCGCGACGTGTTCGCGTTGTCGGTCGCCCTGCAGACGCTGATCTACGGCATGGTGCAGCCGTTTTCCGGCGCGATCGCCGACAAGTTCGGGACCATCCGGGTCGTCATCGCCGGCGCGATCCTCTACGCCGGCGGCGTCTATATGATGGCGCAGGCCACGACGCCCGGCGAGCTCTACCTGACGTCAGGCGTGTTGATCGGCTTCGGGCTTACCGGCTGCTCGTTCAATCTCATCATCTCGTCGTTCGGCAAGCTCCTGCCCGAGAGCTGGCGATCGATGTCATTCGGCGCTGGCACTGCGGCGGGATCGTTCGGGCAGTTCCTGTTCTCGCCGCTTGGCGTGAGTCTGATCGACAAGATCGGCTGGAAAGCGACGCTCGAAATCTTCGCCGGCATCTTGCTGCTGATCATTCCGCTGTCGCTTGCGATCGCGACCTCGCGGCAGGACGTACCGACGAAATCGGGCGCTGCCACGCCCGCCAGCATCGTGCCCGCCCAGACCTGGAGGCAGGCACTCAAGGAAGCCTTCGGGCATCGCTCCTTCGTTCTGCTGGTGCTGGGCTATTTCACCTGCGGCTTCCAGCTCCAGTTCGTTACGCTGCACCTTCCGTCGTATCTGATCGATCGCGGGCTGTCGGCCGAAGTCGGCGGCTGGACGCTCGGTATCATCGGCCTGTTCAATATCTTTGGCGCGCTGTTGTCGGGTTACCTCGCGAGCCGCATGCCAAAGCGCTACATCCTCGCCTTCATCTATTCGACGCGCGCGCTGGCCGTGATCTTCCTCATCACCATGCCGGCGTCGCCCGCCGTCGCGCTCATCTACGGCGCGGTCACCGGCCTGCTGTGGCTGTCGTCGGTGCCGCCGACCTCCGGCCTGGTCGCCGTGATGTTCGGCACGCGCTGGCTGGCGATGCTGATCGGCATCACTTTCCTGAGCCATCAGATCGGCGGTTCGCTCGGCGTCTATCTCGGTGGCGCGCTCTATGAAGCGACCGGCTCGTACAATGTGATCTGGTGGCTCGGCGTCGCGTTTGGATTCGCGTCCGCACTGATCAATTTGCCGATCATCGAGAAGCCAGTGCCAAGACCGGCGACCGTGCCGGCCGGCGCGTAGACGTCCCGATTGTGCGACGCAAGTGATCGTGGGCGACATCCGCAATGGATTGCCTGGTGCGCTCTGCCCGTGGCATGCGCGGCTGTCAAGACAGCCGGCCTGATCGATGGCAATATCCTGCGGATGTGGCGCGACCATCGCGAGGTTCGCCGCTACCGGCGAAGAATGTTGAAGCCGGAAGTGCTCGCGGCCGCTTGCGGGACGGCCGGATTCCTGGAAATAGCGCCGTGCCTTGCGGCGAGACTCGCATGAGGTGATGGAGTGGCGACTTTCAAAGCGATCGTGATCGAAAAGGCCGACAGCGGCCAGACCGTCGTGCTCAAGGATTTCGACGAAGCCGACCTGATGGAAGGCGACGTCGACATTCGCGTCGAATGGTCGACCGTCAACTACAAGGACGGGCTTGCCGTCACCGGCAAGGCGCCGGTGGTGCGGCGCTGGCCAATGATCGCGGGCATCGATCTGGCGGGCACGGTCGAAAAATCGTCGCATCCGGACTGGAAGGCGGGCGACAAGGTGATCCTGAACGGCTGGGGGCTCGGTGAGACCCATCTCGGCGCGTACGCGCAGAAAGCGCGCGTGAAAGGCGAGTGGCTGGTGCCGTTGCCGGCCACGATGAGCGCGCGCGACGCGATGGCGGTCGGCACCGCCGGATACACCGCGATGCTTGCGGTGATGGCGCTCGAAAAGCATGGCATCACGCCCGATCGCGGGCCGCAGATCGTGACTGGCGCCGTCGGCGGCGTCGGCTCAGTTGCGGTCGCGCTGCTAGCGCGGCTCGGTTACGAGGTCACGGCGTCAACCGGGCGGCCGGAAGAGGCCGACTACCTCAAGCGGCTCGGCGCCAAAGAGATCATCGAGCGCAAGGAGCTTTCGGGCACGCCGCGACCGCTGGCGACAGAGCGCTGGGCCGGCGGCGTTGATTCGGTCGGCTCGACAACCCTCGCCAATGTGCTGTCGAGGATCCGTTACCGTGGAGCGGTAGCGGCGTGTGGGCTTGCCGGCGGCATGGATTTGCCGACATCGGTCGCCCCTTTCATTTTACGCGGTGTGTCGCTTTTGGGCATCGACTCGGTTTATCGGCCGCGTCCCGACCGCGAAGCGGCGTGGAGACGTCTTGAAACCGACCTCGATCGTGCGAAACTGGAGGAAATGACCGCGGAAATCGGGCTGTCGGACGTGATGGAAGCAGGGCGGCTGATCGTCGGGGGTCGGGCCCGCGGTAGAATCGTGGTCAAGATTGGGTAAATACGTTCACCATTTGGCGACGAACGTCAGGCAGGATTCAACAATCGCATGGTTAGCCGCGAGTAAACGCGGTAGTATGGATTCGGGTTCAGGGGGACTTCCCAATGTTCGTGCGTGTTGTGACGGTCGCAACGACCTTGCTTGTGGCGTGGCCGGCGCTGGCGGAGCCGCTTGGCGTTGACGCCGCGCGCCGGTTCGTCGTCGGCAAGACGTTTGCGTACAACTGCTTCGACGGTACCCGTGGTGCCGGACGCATCCGGAGCGACCTCTCGGTCGCCGGTACCATCCAGATCCGCGGCAGCGGGCCGATCCGGTACGTGCAACTTCCGCCCGGCACGTTGAAGGTCAAAGGCCAGTCGGTTTGCGCCTCCGTGCGCGGCGTTCCATTCGAGCCGTGCTTCAACGTCGAGCGCACCGACGCCCGGAGCTTCCGCGGCTCGATCTACGGGATGTCGTTCGCTTATTGCGACTTCGTCCGCCGCGGGTCGCGTGCCACGCGCTCGGTGCGCACCAGTCTTCGTCCGCGGCAATCGGGAGCGCTGTCGATCCACACCGCCGCGACCACGCCGTCCGGCAACTGATCGGTTGAACTCGCCGTTTGGCACCCTGCGCAGCAGTGGGGCAAGCAGCGCCCGTCTCACGCCGTTGGATTGGGACTCGGCAGCGCCACACTAGGCGCGCGGCGCGGGAAGAGCAGTCGCTGGTAGAACAGCCCGATCCCCATCAGCACCGCGCCGAGTCCGATAAACGAGATCGCCTGGTAAAAGCCGGTCAGGTCGCGCATGTCGACGAAGAACACCTTGAGCACGGTGAGGATCACGACCGCGGCGGATGCGAGCCGCACCGCCTGTGACTTCAGCGCGACACCGATCGCGAGTAGCAGCACGCCGAAGATGAGCCAGACCGCCGAATAGGCGTATTGTTCGGCGTCGGTGGTCGGGCCAACCGCCAGCACCGGGCCATGGAAGGTGCGGCGAACCTGCAGCGACAGATAGGCGAGCGCCAGCGCCACCGCGACCAGCGCAGCAAACTGGCTGTAGGCGGGTGGCCGATGCCCGCGGGTGACGAGCGCCAGTGTCGCCGCCAGCACCGCGGGCAAGCCGTAGCCGAGCAGAATGAGATTGAAGAAGCCGCCGCCGACATCGTACGGCCAGATCATCGGGTTGGCGACGAAGGCTAATCCGAACACGATGGCGGCGAACGCTAGTGCCGCGATGATGAGCGCGCCGGCATTGTGGATGATGCTACCGGTGCGCTGGCGCAGCCATTCGAGGCCGACGGCGATCGCAAGTCCGACATTCACGTGCAGTGCGATCTCATTGAGGCCGCTCGACGGCCGGAAGATATCGCCACCGCTCATGTAGTGGCGGACCTCAAGGAAGGCGAGCAGTACACCGAACAGCAACGCGGCCGAATCCGCCATCCGCGCCGGTACATCGTCGGCTCGCCGCCGCAGGAGATGGCCGCCGAGCCAGAAGGCGGCGGCTGGGATCCCGTAGCCCCACAGCAGCCAGTTGAACACCGGCGTGGTGCCGAGATTGCTCAGTCCGACAATGGCGGGGTCGTAGGCGATACGCGCCAGCACGCCCGCGACCAGCACGCCGACGAGGATGCGCAGCGCCGGCAACGGACGCTTGTCGGCGATCCAGGCGACGCCCGGCACCATCAGCGCCAGCGCGACCGTGAGCCAGCCTTTCTCGAGCGCCATGGCGAACGCCAGCGCCAATGCGGCGACGGCGCCGGTCGCGAAGATCGCAGCCGCGGCGGCACTGCCGGGGCGCGGTTCGCGGCGGCTCAGCGTCTCGGTCGCGATGGCAAGCAGCGCGGCGAGCAGCAATGCAATGCCGGCGAAGGGGAGTGACTGCTCGAACCGGGTGATGCGATAGTAGAGTGCGATCAGGATCGCGAGCGGCACGAATACAGCCGACGCCGCCCACAGGACAGGCACAAGCGAACGCGTCGAGCGGCCTTGCGCGAGGAAGCCGGCGCCGCCGAACAGCGCGGCAAGTCCGGCGCCCAACGCGAGGTGCGTTCCGTAGAACACGTGCTGCGGTTCCGGGATCGCGCCCGCGGTCGGACCGGATGGCAACACCAGGTGCTCGAGATTAGCGTTCACCGAGTATTGCAGGAACATGAGCGCGACCATCACGCCCGCGAGCGGCACGGCGGCGGCCGCGGCTTCGGTGCGCCATGCAATCGCCACGACTGCTGCCGTGAGCGCGATGAAGACGATGAGCGCCAGTGTTTCATGCCGGCTCATCAGCACGATCAGCAGCGCACCGAACATGTAGGCAGCGAGCGCGCCCGACGAAATCGGATCGACCTTGCCCGGGGCGGCGTCGGGGCCGAACAGCAGGTCCGACACGATGAACGTTGCGACCAGGGCAAATCCCGCAACGACGTGGAAGGCATGCGCCCCAACGCCGATCTGGTTCAACAAGGCGAGCCCGGGCAAAGTCCAGAACAGACCAAATGCGACGGCCGTGACGGCGAGCCATCGCCACATGCGCGCCCGTGCGAGCATGAAAGCAGCCGCGGTCACCACCGCGATGTAGAGGTAGAGCGCCCAGAAGTTCGGCTTGTCCGTAGTCACGATCAGCGGCGTCACATAGGCGCCGATGAGCCCGAGGCCGGCAAGCGCCGGGCCGTGCAGCAGCGCGGCCGCCAGAGTCGCCATGGCCACGATCCCGAGCAGGGCGAAGGCGGTGCCCGGACCGATGAACTCGTAGAGCGCGAACGCCGCCCAGATGTCCGCATAGGCGACCGCGGTGCCAGCGGCGGTGAGGATGCTCGGGATGTGCGCGGCCGGCAGTCCGCCCACGCCCGAGAGGTTCTCCTTGCGACGCGCCCATTCGCCGGCCGCGATCAGCGCGAGCGCGAGCAGCCCACCGAGCGCGACGCGCATGCCAGGGCCGAAAAGGCCCTGCTCGATGGAGTAGCGCACCAGGAAGAAGCCGCCGAGCGCAAGCGCGACGCCGCCAACCCACACCGTCCATTGGGTGCCGAGGCGTTCCTCGAAACCCATGACTGGCTCGGCCGGTTCAGGCGGTGTGGACGGGGGCGTTGGCGGAGGTGGCGAGGGCGGGACCGATGCGGCAGCGGCGGCCCGACGCTGATGAAGACTTGGCGGGGCGGGCTCGACAGGGACGTCGGCCGGGGAAGGAGGGGCAGGGTGCCGCCGTGGCGGCTGCGGCGCTTCGGCAGACGCCGGCGCAGCCGGTTGGGCCTTCTGAAAGTCGGCAAAACGTTGTTCGAGGACGCGCGCCCGGTCACGCGCCCCCATTGCGATCACGAGCCCGACGATGGCGATGATGGGGAACGACAGTACCAAAAGCACTGCCAAGGCGATTTCCATGATGGGCTCCCCAGCCGCCTGCTCGGGCGGATGCTCGTTGGTCGCTTCCAGCAGACGTTGGTTGCAGTGGATTGTGGAGCGGTTCGAAGAGGTTGGATGTATTCTTTTTGATGTGACGACAGCTTCATAATTTCAGAGCGAATTGCAACGGACGTGGTCGGCCTCCTTGGACCCGTCCACACAGGGATTCAACAAGTCGATACTGGGTATTATGCGGGACAACCGTCGGGTCGCCGCGCCCGTGAGAAGAGGTCGCACAATAATCAAAATCGGACCACATCCGGGACAAACTTATTGAGAAGCATCAAGTGTCCGCAGGAACCGCGATGCCTTCATGTTTTTGCAGGCGATATTGCGGTGCGGATTGGGAGACGGGGTGGGTAACTAAGTGAGGGTCTGCTGCGCGTAGAGTGGTGTTGCGTAGGGTAGACCCACTGCACGGGGGTGTAGCATGTGGGCGATGTTGCGACGGCCGAACGGGCCGGTCAACGTGATCCGAATATGGACTTCGACATTTCGCGCCGTTGTTGTTTTTGTATCACCGAATTCCGCGCACCAGGATAGGGAGCGCAGATCGATCTGGGCGACTTTCGGTCGCTAAGTGCAGGCTTTCCATTCGCTGACGGCTTTCGATCGCGGCAACAAGGGCGTTGCCGGCGTGCTTTCACGCGCACCACGATCGTCCTGCCTGCCCGTCGGCGATCGTCCGTACATCCGTGACGCAAACTAATGACCACAGTGCCAAGTGAGTTCCGGAGAGTTTGACCATGAGTATGTCCCACGGTGACGAAGCTACAATAGATCGCAAGAATCCGCTCGATATTGCAGAGCACATGGCGCGTTCGAACGAGTGGCCATTCGAGCGCACCAACGAGAGTGAGATTACGCTGCTGGTGCGCGGCAAATGGACCGACTACCAGGTGTCATTCTCCTGGATGACCGGCTTGGAGGCGCTGCACATCGCGTGTGCATTCGACGTCAAGGTGCCGGACCGGTCCCAGGCTGAGGTGCAGAAGCTGATCGCGCTGATCAATGCGCGGCTCTGGGTTGGGCACTTTGATCTCTGGCCGGACGACGGCATGGTGCTGCATCGCCATTCGCTTGTGCTGTCGGGCGGCGTGGAAGCATCGAAGAGCCAGTGTGAGGTGCTTCTTTCCAGCGCGCTTGACGCCTGCGAGCGCTACTACCCGGCATTCCAGTTTGTGGTCTGGGCGGGCGAGGGCGCGCGCGAGGCGATGGAAGCCGCGATGTTCGAGACCGCGGGGCAAGCCTGATCTTCTCGGACAGTCCCTCTTAACCGCGGCCGCCGAGGCGCAATCCTGCGGCCGGACGTTCCGCCAAGACGTCGCGGCGGAACCGGAACAGTGCCGCCGGCCGTCCGCCGGTCGCCGTCGACATCTCGCCGGTCGCCTCGACCAGCGCCGCCGTCTCCACCAGCCGGCGGAAGTTCTGCTTGTGCAGGCGCCGCCCGGAAATCGCTTCGACCGTGCGCTGCAGCTCCGTCAGCGTGAATTCCCGCGACATCAACTCGAACACCACCGGCCGGTATTTGAGCTTGGCCCGCAGCCGTGCGATCGCGGTCGCGAGGATGCGGCGATGGTCGAAACGCATTGGCTCGCCTAACGCCGGCAGCGTCTTTCGCGCCAGCGCGGCTTCGCGCCCATCGCGCCGCGCTTCTTCGATCAGCCCGGCCTCGTAAAGCAGTTCATAGCGGTCGAGCACGCGCTCTTCGTCCCACGGACTGCCGCTGGTGCCGAAGGTGAAGCGCAGTCGCTCGCGCCGTCCGAGCGCATGCGTCGCCTCCGGGCCGCCGCGGTTGGCCCACTCGTTGAGCAGCGGCAAGATGCTCCTATCGAGGATTGCCGGGCGTGCCTCGCGCCAGTCCTCCCACGGGAAGAAGCGATACCACGGCTGGAAGCCCGCGCCGGGAACGCGCAACGCATTATCGGACGTGCGAGTGAGCGCGAGATAGCCGACCGAGACCATGTGTGCGCCGGTGTCGCCAGGGCGGGCGTGGCGGCCGCGGTCGCCGAAGGTGTAGAGCTGCTCCACATAGCCGACGGTCAGTCCGGTCTGCGCTTCGACCCAGGCGCGCAGCCCGATTTCGAAGGTACGATGTGAAAGCGGGTCGAACGGACCGAATGGTAGGCCCGTACGCTCCGCGTCCGGCGTGCCACCGGCTTCGCCAGCAGCCAGGATCGCAGGCTCCTCCGCCTCGACGGTCACGATTGCGGCGGTAAGGCCGATCTCGATGGGGGTCAGGGGAGACTCGGAAAGCGGGCGATCAGGCATGGAACGATCAGACACGACATGGGACGATCAGGCACGGAGCGATCATAGCAAACATGATCGCTCCCCGTGATCGTCCCAACAGCCTACTCGTAGATCGCCCGCGCCTTCTTCAATACCTCGGGCGCGGCGCCCGACATCTTGGTGACGATAGCTTCCACCTTTTCGCCGGGGAGCGGCCGGACCGGATGGCCGAGCTTCTCCATCTCGGCGAGGAAGGCGGGATCCTTCATGGTGGCCATGAACGCCTTGCGCACCATCGCGACCCGATCGGCGGGGACTTGCTTCGACATGATAAATGGCCGGCCGATCTCATCGCCGCCGCTGAGCACGTCAAGGAGCGCTCGCTGCTCGTCGCTTTTCGCGAAGGTGCCGATGTAGACGGCACTCTCTGGAATTTCATCATCCCTGGTTTCGGAGAACCGCACGAACGGATGGATCTTCTTCTGCTTCACCCATGCGATCGGGATGGATGAATAGGAGCCGCAGTCGCCATCAAGTTCGCCGCGTTCGACCGCGAGGCGCTGCTCGGCGCTTCCCGGGAAGCCGAGGATCTGCCGCACCGGTGCGTTGAATACGATGCGAAGCGTCGCGCCGTTGATGTAGTTGCCGGAGCCCTTGGCGGTCGAGCCGAGGATGAACTCCTTGCGCTTCATCATCTCGTCCCAGGTTTTCACGCCCTTCGGCCCGAAGCCGTAGCAGACCCGGTAATCGGCGGTGACGACGCCGACCCAGGCAACCTTGCGGAAGTCGACCTTGACCGTTTCCGGCTGCACGATTGATTGCGTCACCAGGCCGGGATTGAACGTGACGATGGTGGTGCCGTCGCGCGGCAGTGTGGCCTCGAGATTGCGCACTGCCGAGAGTGAGCCGGCGCCGGGCGCGTTCTGCACGACCACATTCGGATTGCCGGGGATATGCCGGCCGATGTGGCGCGCGACCGCGCGTGCGTTGATGTCGTAACCGCCGCCAGGTGAGAAGCCCACGACGATGGTCACGGTCTTGCCCTTGTAGAAATCCGCCTGCGCATGCGCCGGCGAAACGGGAGCGGCCGACACGGCAAGCGCGCATGCGGCGGACAGGCAGAAGCGAACATGAGCCAAGGCGACGTCTCCCTCTCGGCCGCTGATGGCGGCTCCCTGTAGGCCGCCGATGGCGGCGTGTTTATTTGCGGACGGCGCGCCTAAGAGCCAATAGCCGTCCGTCGCATGGGAAAACTAGAGGGCTCCATCCGGGGGAACAAGGGGGCGCATTGGCGCGGGGGGCGCGCGGGGTGACCGCCCGATCAAGGCGACTTATTCGAGTTCGAGCTGAAACGGCGCGGCCTCGTAGGCCGAGGCCCCGAGCCCGATGGCTTCGATCGCATCGACCATGCGGCCGTGGCGGCCGAGCAGGTCGTCGGCGATCGACACGATGCGGCGGTTGGGCGAGGCGGTGTGGGAGCGCTGCCGCAGCGCCTGCGCGATCCGCAACTCGGCGCGTGCGGGATTGAGCGCGCAGGCGGTCACGAATGCAGCGGCGGTCGAACGGCTGATGCCGGCATAGCAGTGCACGACCAGCGGCGTCGCCCGGTCCCAGCCATGCGCGAACTTGATCAGCTTCGCGACATGCTCCTCGCACGGCGCGACGTAGCCGTCGACGGGCCCGGGGATGTCGTCCATGCCAAGCACCAGGTGCTTGTCGGCTGCAACGCATTCGGGACGCGTCACCAGGTGGACGTCGCGCAGCAACGTCACGACGTGACGAGCGCCGGCGTCCTCGACGGTACGGTGCAGGCGTGAAAGTGAACAGACATGAATCATGGCAGCCTTAATATAGGCAGGAACTGTGTCGCGAAAGCGTCAAGCGCGAAACAGTCGTGTAAAGCGTTCCAGATAGCGCGCCTCGGCGGTTTCGGCGGGCCACGGCGTCAGGTAGTCGCGCAGCGTTGCGGCCGACAGCGCCGGCGGTTTGCCGAAAAATCGCCCCGCTTCCGCCGCGGTGAAACCCGCGAGCTTCGTTGCTTCGAGATAGGCGGCGGCCTGATCGCAGGCCTTGATCAGAGCGGTCAGCTCGGCGGACGGCGCTGCCGTCAGGCCGAAGCGGATGTGGATGGCGGCAAGGAGCCGCGCCTCGACGCTCTTATAGTTGTCGCCGATCACCGCCTTGAACGGCGAGATCATGTCGCCGATCACGTATTCCGGGGCGTCGTGCAGCAGCACCGCGAGGCGGCCCTGGCGATCGAGCCGCGGGTTCTGGCGCGCGATCGTCTCGACCAGCAGGCAATGCTGCCCCACCGAGAAGATGTGCGCGCCGATGGTCTGGCCGTTCCAACGGGCAACCCGCGCCAACCCGTGTGCGATGTCCTCCATCTCGACGTCGAGCGGCGACGGATCGAGCAGGTCGAGCCTGCGCCCCGACAGCATGCGCTGCCACGCGCGCGGCTTGGCGCTTAGCCTGGCGCCCGGCTTGGCGCTTTGACGTTTTGTTATTTGCAGCGACGCTTTCACTTGCCGAGCTTCTGGCACGCCGCGTGGCGGTGGCAGGTGACAAGATGGTCGTTGACCATGCCGACCGCCTGCATGAAGGCGTAGACGATGGTCGGTCCGCAGAACTTGAAGCCGCGCGCCGCGAGGTCCTTCGAGATCGCACGCGACACCGGCGTCTCGGCCGGCACCTGCTTGACGGTGCGGAACGTATTGACCTTCGGCTTACCGTCGCAGAAGTCCCAGAGCAGTTGCGAGAAGCCGGGGCCCTTTTCCATAATGTCGAGCCACGCCCGCGCGGAGCGGATGGTACCTTCGATCTTCATGCGGTTGCGCACGATGCCGGCGTCCTGCATCAGGCGCTCGACTTTCTTTGGCGTGTAGCGCGCAATCTTCTCCGGCGCGAAGTTGTCGAACGCCTTTCGGAAGTTCTCGCGCTTGCGCAGGATCGTGATCCAGGACAGTCCCGCCTGGAAGCCGTCCAGGATCAGCTTCTCGAAGAGCGCGCGATCATCGAATTCGGGCACGCCCCATTCGCCATCGTGATAGGCGATGTAGAGCGGATCGTCCTTCGGCCACGGGCAGCGCACGAGGCCGTCGGCATGCTGGGGAGACGTCGTCGTCATTCGGCAGCTTTCGCTTCCCCGGGCCATTGGAACCGCGCCCAGTCGGGCTTCACCGGACGGATCGTAATGCCGCCGGCGATCATCGGGGTCTCGCTCGCCATGGCGTCGGCGACGCGGTCGAGACGCAGCGTCGCGAGCCCGCGTCCGACGGCGCTCGAGCCCGAGCCCATCATGCCGAGGGTTGAGTTACCCGCGGTCACCGCGACGCCCGCTTCCGGCGGCGGCCCGTCAAAGGCGACCGGTACCACGCGGGTGCGTGCGGTGCCGCGATGCTCCATGCGGGACACGACCTCCTGGCCGACGAAGCAGCCCTTTTCGAAATCGACGCCGCCGAGCTGGTCCATGTCCGCTTCGTGCGGGAACGCGTCATTGTAGATGAAGTCCAGACCGCCGCGCGGCACGCCGAGCGCGATGCGATGCGCCTCGTAGCCGGCGGCGTCGACAAGGGTTGCCCCAAGCTCCGATGCAGCCTTCGCCGCGATGTGGGTCGATATCATGCAACGCAGGCCAAGTGCGGAGAGGCGAGGGTCCGCATAGCTCAGACCGGGTCCGCTGGTACTGGCGCCGTCCCACATTGCGAGCACGCCGAGCGTTTCGGACAAGTCCTCGACGATCACCTTCGCGCGCAGCTTGTAGAAGTTGAGGCGCTGCACCAGCGTCGGGACGAGCGCGCGCGGGCAGTCGAGGAAGAAGTGATCGTCTTCCTCCGCCTTCACGACGATGAAGTCGGCGATGATCTTGCCCTGCGGCATCAGCAGTGCCGCATAACGGGCCTGCCTCACCGTCACCTCGTCGACGTCGGCGGTGATCAGGCCGTCGAGGAACTTCAACGCGTCGGCGCCGGCGACTTTCACCACGCCGCGGTCGGGGAGAATCGCTGCCTTCATGAGCGGTACTTGCCAGATGCTGCGACTGAACGTAAGGCCCACAGCAGAACCTCACAAGAGCGTGACATTGGAAATGCCCCAAAGCTTCGACGTAATCCTCAAGGGCGGTATCGTCATCAATCAGGACGGCGAGGGCATGCGCGACATCGGCATCACCGGTACGCGGATCGCGGCGTTCGGCGACCTGTCGCAGACCTCCGCCGGTCGCACCGTCGATTGCCGCGGTTTGCACATCCTTCCCGGCGTGATCGACACCCAGGTGCATTTCCGCGAGCCGGGTCTTACCCACAAGGAGGACCTCGAATCGGGGTCGTGCAGCGCCGTCATGGGCGGCGTCACGGCGGTATTCGAGATGCCGAACACCAATCCCACGACCACCAGCGCCGAGGCGATGGCCGACAAGGTCAAGCGCGCGCATCACCGGATGCATTGCGACTTCGCCTTCTTCATCGGCGGCACCCGTGAGAACACGAAGGACTTGCCTGAGCTTGAACGGCTGCCGGGCTGCGCCGGCGTCAAGGTGTTCATGGGCTCCTCGACCGGCTCGCTTCTGGTCGAGAGTGACGAGGGCGTGCGCGACATCCTCAAGGTGATCCGCCGCCGGGCGTCGTTCCATTCCGAGGACGAATATCGTCTCAACGAGCGCAAGAACCTGCGCATCGACGGCGACCCGCGCTCGCATCCGGTGTGGCGCGACGAGATCGCGGCACTGCAATGCACGCAGCGTCTGGTGCGGCTCGCGCGCGAGACCGGCAAGCGCGTGCACGTGCTGCATATCTCGACTGCGCAGGAAATGGACTTTCTCAAGGATCACAAGGATGTCGCCTCGGTCGAGGCCACGCCGCATCACCTGACGCTGGAATCCCCTGGCTGCTATGAGCGGCTCGGTGCGATCGCGCAAATGAACCCGCCGGTGCGCGACCGCGCCCATAAGGAGCGCATCTGGTGGGGCATCCATCAGGGTATCGTGGATGTGCTCGGCTCCGACCACGCGCCGCACTCGGCGGAGGAGAAGGCGAAGGTCTATCCGGCGACGCCGTCCGGCATGACGGGCGTGCAGACGCTGGTCCCGATCATGCTCGATCACGTCAATGCCGGCCGCCTGTCGCTTATCCGGCTGGTCGATCTGACTAGCGCCGGGCCGGCTCGCCTGTTCGGCATCGCGGGCAAGGGGCGGATCGCGGTCGGTTTCGATGCCGATCTCACGGTAGTCGATCTGAAGCGGCGCGAGGCCATCAAGAACCGCTGGGTCGCCTCGCGCGCCGGCTGGACGCCGTACGACGGCGTGACCGTGACCGGATGGCCGGTCGGCACCTTCGTGCGTGGATCGCAGGTGATGTGGGAGGGCGAATTGACGGCGCCGTCAAAGGGCCAGTCGGTGCGGTTTCTTGAGACGATGCCGGCCGCGTAACGTCAGCGTCGTGCTTGTACGCTTCGCGCGCGCTTACAGTTGTCGTTGTACCAGCCGACCAGCCTGCGCTTGATCTGCCGTTGCTGGCTGGTCAGCTGGACCCCGGCATATTGCCGGGCAAGGTCTTCCAGCCGCCGACAGTTGTTATCGTGGCTCAGCGCGCTCGTACCGCTCATTGCGATAAGCAGGCCTGCGACAATGGATGATGTGACGGATCGAACAAGAACGAGTCGCATTGCAGCTCCTCTGTCAGGGCTACCACGACACTGCGATTCATCTTGAACGAGCTAACGTTCTTGATCGAGCATGCGCAACAACATTTGGCGAGTTATCCCGCTTACGCAGATGAAGCGGGAACGCTGTGGCGGCGTCGGCACGGTGATGGTTCGGATAATAACTCATAAGGCCGGCTGTCCGCTGGCTTTGCTTGACGGAGTCACCCACCAGCGAGACTGCACGCGCGATGCGCGCACGCTTTCAGCAAGCCGCGAATATCAGGCCCGATCGTGGAGCACACGGCCTAATCCCCCGAGACGAAGAACTGCCAGGTGCCGTCGGGTGCGATGCCGAGCCGGTAAAACGAATAGGCGCCGAACTCCACCATGTCCTTGTAGTCGGCGCCGGTGATGATCCGGAACAGCTCCACCCGCTGCTGCGGCGTGAGCGCATTGAGCGGAGTGCGAGCGAAATACGGCCACAGGTAAATCTCCTGCGCTGTGCCGACGTCGACGTGGACGAAGCCCGTTTCGAGGACGTTGACAAGGATCGAGAGCGCTTCGACGCCTTCGGAATCCGGATAATTCGCCTTCCAGAATGCAATCGGATCGCTGACCTCTGAGAACGAGAAGACTGGTACGGCCGGTGCTTCCTTCATGACCGCGAACAGCTTCAAAAGCTCGCCGGAACGGGCCGCTGCGAGGATTCGTTCGCGCGTCTTCGCAACGGCAGGCGGCAGGCGCGCGGGGTTGGTGATGATTTCGGGCACCTTGCCGGCACTTTCGCCGGGCGCAGCGGTGCGTCCTTCATTGCGGAACTTCTGCTCGTCTGGAGCCGGCGGCCGGATCGTCTCGGTGCGCACCTTGTTTTGCGCAAGGCGCCGATTCTGCGCGAGCGCAGCACCACCTGCCAGAATTGTCGTGAGCAGAATCGAGAGAAAGATGCGCGTGATCATGGCCCGCCGCGTTCAACCCACGGCGAGTCTACTGACTATTGTGGCGAGAAGCGAGATTAGACCTGTCAGCGACGTGGCGAGCTTGCGGAACCCTAGTGTCCCGATTCCGAAGTTCGTATCGCTTCGCGGCGGCCTCTGTTGCGGACTTCTGAACCGCCGCACTTGTCGCGATTCGTGCCTATTGTCGCGCCAGCGGCAGAGAGAATTCGCCGTTGCGGATGCGCTTGGCGAGGCCTTCCGCAAAGCGAGCGGCGGCCTCCTCACCGTAAGTGGACACGAATTCTGCGAAGGCTGTGAACAAGCAGGCTTGCGCGAGGCAATCGCCGTCGATGCCATCGAGGCGCGCTTCCGCCCAGGCTTCGTGCAGATAGCCGAGCGCAGCGCGCTTCTGGTCATGGTCCGGACCGTTGGCCGGAGCCCGAAAAGCCTGCACAGTCATGCGATTATCGCCCCTTTGCCGGAGTTTCGGCGCGCGCTCCCCTCGAACGCGGGCGGACGTTATCACGCACAATGTCACCGACTAGTCGGAATTTTAGGAAAGGTTAACAGGAGCAATCAGTTACCGTAGCGCGCTGTCACTTCGCGTGCGATCCGCGAGCCCTCTTCAAGATAGCGCCGGATGACGATGTCGGCGGCCGGTGTGCAGGTGCGGTAGCTCTGCTGGAATCCACGATAGCCGCGGTTGAAGCTCGCGATCATGCGGCTGCGGCGCTCGCCAGTCGGCGCTTCGGCGTCGATCAGGGCCTGAATCTCGGTGCGCCATTTCTGGCCGTCATTGGCGCCGCAGAGGCCGCGCAGATAGTGCAACGCGCCCATGATCTCAGCGAGCCGCTGCAGGTTGCCGTCATAGGGAGCCGGTGGCTGCGCGCGCGCCGGGACGCTCGCGAGCGCGAGGAACAAACTGAGAAGTGCAGCCGTCAAACGATGCATTGGGGATCCGGCATAGGCCCGCCGGCGGATCCGTGCAAGGCACCGTAGCGTCAGGGTTCAAGCCGCCGGAATGATGGCGATTGGTGCGTGTCCCGGGCGCAGCGCAGCATGAAAGGATGCGCTGCTGACCCGGGACACAAAGAAACGTCAACCCGCCGCCTTGAGCTGCGCGATCGCGGTGGCGACGATCTCGGCAAGCCCTGGCGTGGTCGGCATCGAGGCGACCGCCGCGGGGTCGACCCACATCCATTCGCTCAGCTCTTCGTTGAGCTTCGGCTCGCCCGCGATCCAGCGGGCAGCGAAAGGGAGGATCACGAAGTGACGCTCGACCTTGTCCTCGTCGTCGCGCGCCACCACCTCGCGGTAGCCGGCGAGCGCGACCGGCTCGATGGTGAGCGAGGTCTCCTCGTCGACCTCGCGCTTCACCGCCTCGGTGAGGGTCTCACCGGCCTCGACCACGCCGCCCGGCAGGCTATAGAGCCCGCCCGCCGGATTGCGGGCGCGGCGCACGACCAGGACCTTGCCGTCGCGCAGGATAGCCGCGCTTACGGCCAGGTAGGGTCGGGTCGGGTACGTTCTTGCGTCGGCCACCTGGAATCGGCTCCGTATAGGACGGCAGGATCAGAACCATAGCATGTGCGGACGCTATCTCATCACCTCGACGCCGGAAGCGATGCGGCAGCTCTTCGCCTATCTGGAGCAGCCAAACTTCCCGCCGCGCTACAATGTGGCGCCGACGCAGCCGATTCCGATCGTGCGGCTCCATGAGGGCCAGCGGCAGTTCGCGCTCGTGCGCTGGGGCCTGATCCCAGCCTGGGTGAAGGATCCAAAGACGTTCTCGCTGGTGCTGCAGGCGCGCAGCGATTCCGTGCTCGACAAACCCTCGTTCAAATACGCCATGAAGCGCCGCCGCTGCCTGATCCCGGCCGATGGCTTCTACGAGTGGAACGAGGACACGACGCCGCGACGGCCCTATGCGGTGCTGCCGAAGCACGGCGGTCCGGTCGCGTTCGCGGGCCTGTGGGAAAGCTGGATGGGCCCGAACGGCGAGGAGATGGAGACGGCAGCCGTCATTACCACCGAGGCCAATAAGACGCTCTATCCGATCCACTACCGGATGCCGGTCGTGATCCCGCCGGAGGCGTTCGACTTCTGGCTGGATTGCCGGAATGTAGACGAGCACATGGCGGCGGGACTGCTGGTGCCGGCACCGGAGGACCTGTTCGAGGCCTATGAGATTTTGCCCGCGGTCAATCGCGTCGCCAACGACTACCCCGATCTGCTCAAGGCGGCGAAGACGGCGGGACCAGCGGCCAATCCGGATGGCGCGGGATCGGCGGAGACCGCGAAGCCTCCCAAGAAACGCAAGACCGACGATCGGCAATCTTCGTTGTTCTGAGGGCTCGCGCCGGCGTTACAGCACCTTGCCGGGGTTCAGGATGCCCTGCGGGTCGAGCATGCGCTTGAGGCTGCGCATCAGGTCATAGGCGACCGGGTCCTTCACCGACGGCAACAGCGCGCGCTTCATCACGCCGATGCCATGCTCGGCGGAAATCGAGCCGGCGTATTTCGCGACCACGCCGAACACCGCGTCGTTGATCTCGTCCCAGTGCTTGAGGAATTCCGCTTTGTCGGCGCCGACCGGCTGCGAGACGTTGTAATGGATGTTGCCGTCGCCGAGATGACCGAACGGCACCGGCCGGCAGCCCGGGATCATGGCTTCGACCTTCGCGGTCGCCTCGGCGATAAAATCAGGCACCGCGTTCACCGGCACCGACACGTCCTGCTTGATCGAGCCGCCTTCGTATTTCTGGGTGTCGGCGATGTGATGGCGCAGCAGCCACAGGCCGTTGGTCTGATCGAGGCTCTCGGCGATGGTGGCATCCTCGATCAGTCCGCGCTCGGCGCCGGTCGACAGGATGTCTTCCACAATCGCGCGCAAGCCGTCGCGCGCCTGCGTCGACACTTCCATCAGCACGTACCAGCGATGCTGGCTCGCGAGCGGGTCGCGGCACATCGGCGCGTGCTTGACCGCGAATTCGAGCGCGATGCGCGGGATCAGCTCGAAGCTGGTCACGCCGCCGCCGGCGCGCTCATAGGCAAGGTTGAGCAGCGCGAGTGCTTCATGCGGCGAGGGCAGGCCGATGAACGCGGTCTCGACCGCGCGCGGACGCGGGAACAGCCGCAGCACCGCCGCGGTGATGATGCCGAGCGTGCCTTCGGCGCCGATGAAGATGTGGCGCAGATCGTAGCCGGTGTTGTCCTTCTTGAGCTTGCGCAGATTGTTGAGCACGCGCCCGTCGGCGAGCACGACCTCGAGCCCCATGACAAGCTCGCGCGCAACGCCATAGGCCAATGCGCCAGTGCCGCCCGCATTGGTCGAGAGGTTGCCGCCGATCGTGCAGCTTCCCTCGGCGCCGAGCGAGAGCGGGAACAGCCGGTTCTCCGCCTCGGCCGCTTCCTGCGCTTTGATCAATACGACGCCGGCTTCGCAGGTCATGGTGTTCGAGGTGGCGTCGACCTCGCGGATGCGGTCCATGCGCTTGAGCGAGAGCAGGATCTCGCCGTGGTGCGGAGTCTGGCCGCCGACCAGGCCGGTATTTCCACCCTGAGGAACAATTGGCGTGCCGGTCTCGTTCGCCAGCTTCAGGATCGCGGAGACTTCCGCCGTTGAGCCTGGCCGCAACACCATCGGCGAGCGACCGCGATAGAGCCCGCGTTCCTCCGTCATATAAGGCTCGATATCGTTGGCGTCGGTGAGGGCGTTGCGGGCACCGACAATGGCCGCGAAGCGGGCGAGCAGTTCGGGCGGCAGGACCTTGACGGGACGTTCAACGATATTCATGCGGCACTCGCGATCTTTGGTGCGCGGATTATAGCGCGCATCATTGCGATTTTCATCGGGTAGAGCACCTTGTTCGAGGGGGTCTCAGGTCACGGACCGGGGTGCGGCGGCGCGGCGGAGCCGGTCGTTGATCGCCTCACCAAGCCCGTGGTGCGGAACCGGCATCACGGCGATCGATGCCGCGCCGGCGCTATCGAGCGCGCGCAGGTACGAGAACAGATTGGCGGCAGCCTCGATGAGGTCGCCGCGCGTGGAGAGATTGAGCGTGCGGACAGGCTCGGATCCGGCAGGCGTCTGCGGCCCGAACGCGAGCAAGGCTTCACTGGCCGACACGGTCGTCGCATCGAGCCGTAGGGCGCTGCGCGGCGCGTAGTGCGAAGCGAGCTGACCCGGCGCGAGCGGCGCCTCGCCCTCATCGCCGTCAGGTTGCAACGGCGCGTCATCGAGTGATTGCCCGAGCACGCGCTCGATCGCGGCGCGCGGCACGCCGCCCGGCCGCAGCAACACCGGCTCCGCGAGGCAGCTAACGATGGTCGACTCGACGCCGACCGGCGTCGCGCCACCGTCCACGATCAGGTCGATGCGCCCGCGCAGATCGGCCAGCACATGCTGCGCGGTTGTGGGCGAGACATGGCCCGAGCGGTTGGCGGAAGGCGCGACGACCGGGCGGCCGAATGCGGTGAGGATCTCGCGCGCGACCGGATGGTCCGGCACGCGCACGGCGATGCTGTCGAGGCCGGCGGTGGCGAGATCGGCAACGGTGCGGCCTTCCGCCTTCGGCAGCACCAGCGTGAGCGGCCCCGGCCACAACATGGTCGCGAGCCTTTCCGCTGCCGCGTCGAAGCGCGCGAGGCCCCGCGCGGCCGCCATGTCAGGCACATGCGCGATCAGCGGGTTGAAGGCGGGCCGCCCCTTCGCGTCGTAGAGGCGCGCGACCGCGATGCCATCCTGCGCGTCGGCGCCGAGGCCGTAAACGGTCTCGGTCGGAAAGGCGACAAGGCCGCCGGCCGCGAGGCAGCGCGCGGCGGCTGCGACCGCCTCGGAATCCGCCTTGATGACCCGCGTTGACGGTCCGATTGTCACGACCTACCTCTTTGCTTGCAGCCCCGGGGGGCCGCCGTTATAACCCCGCGCAGTGTCGGAGTGTGGCTCAGCCTGGTAGAGCACCTCGTTCGGGACGAGGGGGTCGCAGGTTCAAATCCTGCCACTCCGACCAGCCTTCGCTCTTCGAGCTTCGGCTCGGCGAGCCATAGGCGAGCCGCCGAAGCGAAGAACGAAGGCTGTCACGCCGAAGCGCTTGAGCGGAGGCGGACTCAGCGAACCATGCTCTACGTCTACATTCTCCAAAGTATTTCAGATCCCGATCGTTTCTATATCGGAATCACAGAAGACCTGAGAATACGCGTTAATAAGCATAACGCAGGGGAAGTCTTCCATACGGCGAAATTCAAGCCTTGGACGATCAAAAACTATTTTGCCTTTTCCGATCCAAAGAAAGCCTACGCTTTCGAACGATATCTGAAATCAGGCTCCGGTAGAGCATTTGCTAAACGACATTTTTGATAGCGCGGTTCTCGACTTTGGCTCGGTGGGTCGATCCGGCGATAATATCTAAATTTGCTCGCCCGGCGAACGGTACCGACGTTGGCGGTGCTCAACGCGCGCGCGCCCGCATCCCCGACGCGAACAGCTCCTGCTCCCGCGCGTTGATCGCGGGGGCGGCCCTGATCGCCCCATCGTCGGCGATGAAGCATAGCGGGCCGACGCGGCGCTCGTCGAAAACGGCGGCGATCAACGGATTGCCGTACCAGGCGAGCGTATCGAGATTGAGCCGGTTATGGCACAGCTCGGGCGCTCCGGTGCCGGTCGGCGTGTGGCCGTGCACGATGTAGCGTCCGTGGTCGCTCGCGTCCGAGAGGAACGGCTCGCGGATCCACAGGATCACGTCCTTGCGCTGCTGCTCCAGCGGAATGCCCGGCATGATGCCGGCATGGACGAAGAATCGCCGCTCATCGCCGTGAGAGAGCGGCAAGGTCTCGAACCAAGCGAGATGCTCGGCGGGGATATCCGTGGCTCGGCGTACGCCGTAGCTGCGAAGCGTGGCATCGCCGCCATTGTCGAGCCACATCATCTCGTCGCGGTAATGGACGGCGTCGAGCAGCATGTCCTCGTGATTGCCCTTGAGGCAGATCATCTTGTCGGGCCACGCCGCCTGTGCATCGATCAGGAACTTCACCACATCGTAGCTGCGCTTGCCGCGATCGATATAGTCTCCGACGAAAACGAAGCGGGCGTCGTTCTCGCCGCTATGATCGACGCAGTGGCGCACGAGATTGGCGAGCTTGGTGTAGCTGCCGTGGATGTCGCCAATCGCATAGGTCAGTGCCGCCGCCATCCGATGTTCCCAAGCCGACTCAATTCATGAACGCCATACTTGGTCATAGTGACCGGTTATCTGGCCGAAAGTTCGGCAGGCATGGACTAAGGCAGCCGGCCTGATGCGGCTAATGGCCAATAGCAACGCCCCTTGTGCCGACCCGACCGTCATGCATACGGTTGCGATCGAAGAACACGGATGGCTCCCGCCGTTGAGCGGGTTCCAGGGAGGATAAAACGCCATGAAACATGCAACAGCAGCAATAGGCCTTGCCTGCGTCGTTGCGGTGACAACCGCGACGGCCGCGCGTGCCGCCAATCTGCGGCTGATGACCGGACCGCAGGGTGGCGCCTGGGTGCCGCTCGGCGGGCAGCTCAAGGACATGTGGGAGCAGGCGGCGGCCGGCCTCTCGGTGCAGGCGCTTCCCGGCGCCGGCATCGCCAACGTACGCGGAGTCGAGGAAGGCAAGACCGATGTCGGCTTCGGCAATTCGATTTCGACCGTCGACGCTGTTGCGGGCCGCGCGCCGTTCAAGAAGCCGCACGCCAATGTCTGCAACCTGGCGACGCTCTATCCGCAATATTTCCAGGCGGTTGTGCGCGCCGACGCCGGCGTCAGCTCCCTCAAAGACCTCAAAGGCAAGGCCCTTGCCGTGCAGCCGCGCGGCAATACCGCCGAGGAAATCACCCGGCAGATTCTTCAGGTGAACGGACTGAGCTACAAGGACGTCCGGCCAAGCTTCGTTTCCTACTCCGACGCTGTGACGCAGGTGCAGGATGGACACGCTGTCGGCATGACTCTCGGTACCACGGTTCCGTCTGGGGCGGTGATGGACCTGGCATCGGCGCGCGAGATCAAGATCCTCGATCTCGCCGGCGATCTCCCGGCGATGCGGAAGCTCAATCCCGGCTATACGCTCAACACCATCGCGAAAGGCAGCTATCCGAGACAGAACACCGATGTGCAGGTGATCGGCTATGCCACGCACCTCGTCGTATCCTGCAAGCTTGCGTCCGATACCGTGTACAGCATGGCGCGCGCGATCTCGCAGAACACCAAGCAGCTCTCGACGATCGTGAAGGATATCGCCAAGCTGACGCCGAAGGCCATGGCTGAGGACATCGGCGTACCGTTCCACGCCGGCGCCGCCCGGTTCTACAAGGAAGCCGGCATTACGGTAAAGGCGCGCTGATGGACGAATCCGCATCATTCTCGCGGCGAGTCCGACATGCGGACTTCTGAACTAAAGCCACACTCGATTCAAAGAGTTGCTAGTGTCCTTCGATTCCGAAGTTCGTAAACGAGGCCGCCGCGAAAATCGTACGAACTTCGGAATCGGAACATTCGCCCAGGTTTCATTCGGCTGCGGACGGCGTGTCGGCCGTCCCTGAGGGGAAGCCGCGACCATGACAGCAGTCTCGCGCTACCGTCAATTTGTCCGGGCCGCAATCGTCGCCATCGCCATCGCGATGGGCCTTTACCACATGTGGGTCATCGCTTTCGGTTCGCCGGAGGCGATCGTCTTCCGCGGCACGCACCTGCTCTTTGCCGTCGTTCTCGTGTTCCTGCTGTATCGCTGGAAAGCCGCCGACGTTGACGGGCCGATCGACGACGCGCAGCGCACCGCCGACTCTAGGCTGCCGACGGTTTCGGACTACGTCTTGCTGGTTTTGGCGGCAGCGCCGATCATCTATCTCCTCGTCAACTACGAATACGTCGTCACGCGCATCTATTATATCGACGAGCTCACGTTCATGGACAAGGTCATGGGCGTGCTGATGATCGTGATGGTGCTGGAAGCCACACGCCGCGTCATCGGCTGGGCGCTGCCGATCACCGCGATCGTGTTCTTGATCTACGGGCTGTTCATCGCTCGACTTGAGCCGGAGCGGTTGATCGATCAGTTGTTCATGACGACGGAGGGCATCTTTGGCATCCCGCTGTCGGTGTCGGCAGCCTATGTGATGATCTTCGTGCTGTTCGGCAGCTTCATGGAACGCACCGGCACCGGCCAATTGTTCATGGACTTCGCCATGAGCCTCACCGGGCATAGCGCAGGCGGGCCCGGTAAGGTCGCGGTGGTCAGCTCCAGCCTGTTTGGCACGATTTCCGGCAGCGCGGTTGCCAACGTCATGGTTGACGGGCCAATCTCGATTCCGCTGATGAAGCGCTCCGGCTTTCCGGCCCACTTCGCGGCGGGCGTCGAGTCGACTGCCTCGACCGGCGGGCAGATCATGCCACCGATCATGGGCGCTGCCGCCTTCGTGATGGCCGAGTTCCTGTCGGTATCCTACGCACAGGTCGTGATTTGGGCCCTGCTTCCCGCGATCCTCTTCTACGTGTCCTGCTTCGCGGCGGTGCATTTCGAGGCCAAGCGGCGCGGACTGGTGGGGCTGCCGCGCAGCGAACTGCCGCGTCTCGGCGTGGTCATCCGCGAGCGCGGCCACTTGTTCATTCCGGTTCTCTGCATCCTTGCCATCATGTATTCGGGCTACAGCGCACCGATGGCGGCACTGGTCGGGACGCTGGCGTGTTTCCCGGTTGCGCTGCTGCGGAAATCGACTCGCGGCCACGTCACGCTTGCGAACATCGTCGACGCCTTTGTGGAGGGCGCGAAGAACGCGCTCGGCGTTGCGACCGCCTGCGCCTGTGCCGGCATCGTCATCGGTGTCGTGACGTTGTCTGGCCTCGGGATCGTGTTCAGCCAATTTGTGGTCGGGCTCGCCAAGGACACGCTGCTGATTGCGCTGATCTTGACGATGTGTGCCGGCATCGTGCTCGGCATGGGCATGCCGACGACGCCGGCCTACATCATTATGACTGCGCTCCTGGTGCCGGCCATCATCAAGCTCGGCGTCATCGCCCCCGCTGCACACATGTTCGCGTTCTACTTCGCGGTGTTATCCGCCATCACGCCGCCGGTCGCGCTTGCGGTCTATGCCGCCGCGGGACTGGCAAAAGCCGACCTGTGGGCGAGCGGATGGGCGGCTCTGAAAATCGGTGCCGCCGGCTTCATCGTGCCGTTCATGCTGATCTACGAGCCTGCCTTGCTGATGATCGGGACGTGGCCGGCGATCATTACAGCATTTTTTACCGCCAGTTTCGGGATATTGCTGTTCGCGGCGGGGCTGCACGGCTATTTCATCACGGCGGCGAATGCTTGGCAGCGCGTGCTCCTGATCGTCGGCGGCCTGCTACTGATCGACCCCGGGCTGATCACCGACACCATCGGGGCGGTCACCGCTGCCGTCGTGATCGCCGTGCAGCTGATGACGCGACGTCAGCAGACGTTGCAGCAAAAAGCGCCGGCCCAGTAACAACTGTTGGGCATTGACGCCGCGGTTTGGACCGGTCATCTGCTAGGTGGCGGTTCAGAAGTCCGCATCATTCTCGCGGCGAGTCAGACATGCGGACTTCTGAACTAAGCCACACTAGAATCAACGAGTTGCTAGTGCCCTTCGATTCCGAAGTTCGTATAAGAGGCTGCTGCGAGTTCCTACGAACTTCGGAATCGGGACACTAGCCGCCATGAGCGACGACATCCCTTTTGACAAGACGTTCGATCTCCCGCCCGGGAAGGTCGACGAGGTGGCGCCTGGCGTCCGCCGCATCCTCTGCAACAATCCGGGGCCGTTCACGTTCAAGGGAACGGTGAGCTATATCGTCGGCCGCGGCTCCGTCGCGATCATCGATCCGGGCCCGCTCGATGACGCGCATATCGCCGCGCTGCTTGATGCCGTGCGCGGCGAGACGGTGACGCATATCCTCATCACCCATACCCATCGCGACCACTCGCCGGCGGCGGCACGGATCAAGGCAGTGACCGGTGCGCCGACGCTCGGTGAGGGACCGCATCGCGCCGCCCGACCGCTCAATATCGGCGAAGCGCGTCCGCTTGATTCGAGTGGTGACATGAGGTTTCGGCCCGACCGTGTGCTGGCCGACGGCGATGTCATCGACGGCACAGGTTGGTCGCTGGAAGCGATCACCACGCCTGGTCATTGCGCCAACCACATGGCCTTCGCGCTTCAGGGGACCGACATCCTGTTCGCGGGCGATCACGTGATGGCGTGGTCGACGCCGGTGGTTGCGCCGCCGGACGGCTCGATGAGCGACTACATGGCATCGCTCGACAAGCTCGCGCGCCGTGCCGAGACCACGTACTACCCGGGTCACGGCGGTGCGGTGCGTGACGCGCCGCGCTATGTGCAGCAATTCATCCGCCACCGCCGTGCCCGCGAGGCCGCGATCCTTGACCAACTGAAGGCGGGCGAAACCGATATCCCGTCGATGGTGCGCGACATCTATGTCGGCCTCGATCCGCGGCTCACCAAGGCCGCGGGCCTCTCCGTGCTCGCTCATCTTGAAGACCTAGTGGCGCGCGGCAAGGTCGCGACCGACGGCGCACCGGCTGTCGGCGGCCGCTATCGATTAGCTGTCGGTTGATTGGTTTTCGGCACTGCCTTCGGCGGAGACCTTAGCTGGTTCTTGGGCGAGTTCTTGGGTGAGTTCTTGGACGAGTTCTTGGGCGAAGCCTTCGGGCGCGCGATCGGCGGCGGCTCATCTGACGCCTGTTCTACAAACTCAGCTTCGAGGTCTTCCAACAGCGCGCGGATGCGCGCGGCATTGGTCCCGAAATCGAACTGGCCGTAACGCGACGACGAACGCACGTCGACGCGGGCACCATCCTCGAACGGACGCACCCGCACGATCACGTCGTCACGGAAGCCCATGATAGGCGTGCGTGCCACCGCTTCGATACGGCCCTCCGGCCGGCCCTGATCCGGAGCGCGCGCCTCGACCACGCGCCAACGGCGCCGGTTGATGACGGCGAGTGCGGCGTTGTAGGCGGATCTGGTGTCGATGTCGGTGTCGAGCGGCTCGATGTCGGGATAGGCTTCGTGCTGCAGTTCGGCCATGGTGAGTCCGGGGTAGACGATCGGATTGGCGTCGCGCAGCCTCACCTTCGCCAGCGTGTCGTAGCGCGGCGGATCGATCGGGTCGGTCGTGATGTCATAAATCCACGGCAGGTTGCGCGCTTTCACGGCGATGTAGGTCGGATAAGCTAGCACCAGGGCCGCAATGGCGATCGCGCTCAGCGACGCACCCATGCCAAGCAGGCCTTCCCTCCAGATCGACACGAAGCCCGCGAAAGCCACGAACAGCGCCAGGACCGCGAGCGCCAGCGACGCGCCGAACGTCACCAGCGCAGGGCGCATCTCCAAGAGGCCGGAATGCACGATGATGACCGACAGGATGGCGGCTGCCAGCGCGAACAGCGCAAGGCGTCGTGCCCACAGCGCCAGCCGCGACGTTCCCTGGTCGTAGATAATGCGCCGCGCCATCGCAGGACCGATAAAGCCATTGGACCCAGTGTCCCGATTTCGCAGTTCGTACCATTTCGCGGCGGCCTCGTATACGAACTTCGCAATCGAAGGACACTAGCAACTCTTTGAATCTAGTGTGGCTTTGGTTCAGAAGTCCGTATCTCGGATTCGCCGCACCAACGTTGCGGACCCTGAACCGCCAGCAGTAGTGGCAATACATCGCAGCAAGCGCCCGAAACATCACGGGCTTTCCGGGACAGGCCGGTTGCGGCGGCCGGCGGCGCGGTTTTTAATCCCGGCTGGCATGGCATCAAAGAGAGTGTCGAGGCCGGGGAGACTAGAAATGCCGAAGTCCACGCTTGAGCGCGTCAGCACGCGTCCCATCTTGTTTGCGATCGCCGCGCTCGTGACGGCGATCTTGGCGGCGGTGTCGCCGTCATCGGCGCAACAGGACTTTTATGCCGGGAAGTCGATCACCCTCATCGTTGGTGCCGGCGTAGGCGGCGGCTACGACCTGCAGGCGCGCACGGCCGCACGACATGTCGGCAAGCACATTCCCGGCAATCCCACCGTCGTGGTCCAGAACATGCCGGCCGCGGGCAGCATCGCGGCCGCCAATTTCATGTTCAGCACCGCGCCGAAGGATGGCACCACCATTGCGCTGATCCAGCGCGGCATGCTGCTGGCCAAGCTGACCAATCCCGGCGGCGTGCGCTTCGATCTCGAGAAATTCGGCTGGGTCGGCAGCCTCAACAGCGAGACGGCGGTTACGCTGTCGTGGAATGCCACCTCACCGCATCGCACGACCAAAGATTTGTTCGAGAAGGAGTTGATCGTCGGCGGCATCGTCAACGTCGATCCCGAAACCACGCCGCGGCTCTACAATGCGCTGATTGGAACCAAGTTCAAGATCGTAACGGGCTATAACAGCACCGCCCAGGTGGCCCTTGCAATCGAGCGCGGCGAGGTGCAGGGCATTGCCGACTGGTCATGGTCGAGCTTCAAGGCGGTGCGGCCGGACTGGATCCGTGACAAGAAGGTCACGATGCTTTTACAGGGCGCACTGCACAGCGATCCCGAGCTCGGGAGCCTGCCGAACGCGCTCGACTTCATCAAGAACCCATCCGATCGCCAGGTGCTGGAGTTGCACTTCACGCAGAAGACTGCGGCGCGGCCGATCGTCGTGCCGCCGGACGTACCGGCGGAGCGGCTCGCGATGCTGCGCAAAGCCTTTGCCGCGCTGGGACAGGACAAGGAGTTCCTGGCCGAAGCGGCGAAGAGCAAGGTCCAGTTCAATTTCGTGCCCGGCCCGGAGGTCGACAAGGTCGTGGCGCTGATTGCCGCGACGCCGCCTGAAATCGCAAAGCGATACGCCAAAGCGTTCGCGCCGCAGTAGCAGAATACGAGTATCGCAGTTCATTTCGGGCAGGGTGGTCTCAATCCGCCCTCATGCTGAGGAGCGTTGTGAACCAACGCGTCTCGAAGCACCGCAAGTCGGGTATATTTGCCCGACTTGCGCATGTTCAAAATGCCGATCTCGGAGTAAACCCGAGATCGGATGGGCAGCCGCATCCTTCGAGACGCGTCCTCCGACGCTCCTCAGGATGAGGCGGAGCGAGAGCGGTGTCGACGCAGATCAATTCGCCGCGAAGCAGTAGAGCAGGCCATTGCCGCCGGTGCCGACCAGCGCCTGCTGGCTGCAGCCTTTGGATGGATGTGACGAATTCCAGGACCGTGACGGCGCGTCGTCGCGCAAGCCTTGACGGTCGTGGTGCCCGACAATGGCCGAGCCGCTGTCGGCGCTGGTCCAGTTGTTGCAAGTCGTGTCTTTCTCGCCCGTGATCGCGCGTCCCTCCGGCGAGGAGCCGGTGAGGATGTCGTGCATGTTCGGTTTGTCGCCGCGGCCGTTGACCGCCTGGCCGGTTTCGGTAAGCGCGGTCTGCTTGTTGAGATTGTTCTTGTCGCCGTGGAGATCGTCGAGGGTGCGGGCCACGACTTCGCCCTTGGCATTCTGCCAGGGACCGCGGCCGATGCGGTCGCGCGCGTTCACGGATTTCGCGCCGGTGGTGCTGAGGTAAGCGCGCCAGGTCTTGGCGCCGGAACCGGCGGCTTGGGCCAGTTTCTGGCACAGCGCATCGGCGCCTGCGAGTCCGCCGAGATTGCCGCCGTTGCCGGGCCCGGCGCTGGTGATGAAGAAGGTCATCGAACTTTGCTGCGCCTGCAGGCCTGCGGTACTCGCCACTGCTGCAAGCCCGACCGCGGCGGCAAGTGCGATTTCCGTCGTTCGCTTCATTGAGGTCCTCCTTCTTTGGGTCAGTGTTATATTATTCAGGCAGGGCCGGGGGCGTGTCCGGCGTGGAAGGCTAACAAACAAGCCGCTGAATTCTTCCGCGGCGACGCGGCCAAAATGAAATTATTTCGCCCGCACGCGGCGCATCATCGGAAACGAGGGATCCCAAACCGCGAGATGTCGTGTTTAGCAGAACGCGCTGTCGCGAGGTCGGCGAGAATTTCGCCGATCACTGGCGCGAATTTGAATCCGTGCCCCGAACAAGCCGATGCGACGAGGATCGATGCGGCATCGGGCAACCGGTCGACGATGAAGTCGCTGTCGGGCGCGACGGTGTAGAGGCAGGTCTTTGCCTCCACGAGCGGGCCGTTCGCCGCCGGCAGGTGCTCGGCGACCGCCGCGCGGATCAGCGCTTCGTCGTGTGCCGACACGCTGCGGTCATACGATTCCGGATCTACGGTCTGGTCGGCGTGGTGATGCTTGGCGACCTTGACGCCTTCTCGAGAGAGCGGAAAGCCGTAATGGATGCCGTGAGCGCTTTCGATCAGGAACACGGGGAAGTGTCCGGGCGCGAACGACGCGGGCGCTTTCGGCGCGAACCAGCCCATGACCTGCCGAGTCACGCGCAAGGGAAGGGCGGCCTTGGGCAGGAGCGATGACATCCACGGGCCGGCTGCGACGATGGCGGCGCCGGCATCGATGGTTGCGCGGTCGGTGACGATGCGTGCTTTGTCGTTCGTGGCCTCGATCGCGCGCACGCACTCGCCGAAACGAATCTCGGCGCCGTGTTTTCTG
This sequence comes from Hyphomicrobiales bacterium, assembly GCA_009377695.1. Classification (GTDB taxonomy): domain Bacteria; phylum Pseudomonadota; class Alphaproteobacteria; order Rhizobiales; family Xanthobacteraceae; genus VAZQ01. Next base: position 44,212 of record WHTP01000018.1, read on the forward strand.
GCGAGCGCGAGCAGCGCTTGCACCGACGCCTCGGCTTTGAGGAAGCCGCCGTCCGGCTGCACGACGCCGACAAAGTGGGGCGGCAGCCAGAACGCCGGATATCGCTGCATCAGCGCCGAGGCCGTGAGCACATCATGCGGAATATCATGCAGCCGCGCGGCGGCGAGCGTGCCGGCGACCAGCGTGCCGTCGGGCGGACCGATCTCGGCGATCCCAGTGACGTGGAGCAGGCGGCGTCCGGCTTCGTGTTCGAGCTCGCGCCACAGCTCATAGCTGCGGCGCACGAGCGGCACGTAGGACGGATGCTCGAAATAGGCGAGGCGGATGATGCGGCTTTCGCCATGGGACGAGCCGCGATCGTGGCCTTCCGCGAAGCGCTCGAGGCCGAGCACGCGGCAACCGCGGCGCGCGAGATGGTGGAGCGCCGCGCTCCCCATGATGCCGAGCCCGCACACGACGACGTCGTACATGGGGTTTGCTAGTGTCCCGATTCCGAAGTTCGTTCCATTTCGCAGCGACCTCTTATACGAACTTCGGAATCGAAGGACACTAGCAACTCTTTGAATCTAGTGTGGCTTTGGTTCAGAAGTCCGCATGTCGGACTCGCCGCGAGAATGACTTCTGAACCGCCACACTAGCGGCTTTGCAGGCGGCGCGAACGGGTCGCGCGCGGGATCGCTGCCGCCGCCGCGACCTTGCGGGTGCGCGGCGCCTCGCGTGCATTGATGCCGGCAGCGTGGCTCGCGAGGATGTCTGCCAGCGCGCTGAGCTTGGGCGAGCGCGCGCCCTTGCGCCACAGCATCACCGATTGTGCATATCTCAGTTCCGGCGGAAGCTGATGAATGCTGAGGCGATCGCGATCTGGAAAGGTGTCGAGCACCATGCGCGGAACGAACGAGATGCCCATGCCTACAACCGCGCAGCCCAGCATGGCGTGATAGGAGGTGATCTCGATCATGCGCTCCGGCATGTCGCCGGTGAGCGCGAACCACTCCTCGAGCCGCTTCCGGTAGGGGCAGCCGCGCTCGAACACCAGCACCGTTCGCGACAGCGCGTCGCGCGCCGACCGAATCGGCGGATGGCCGGCGGTGGCGATGAGCACCAGCTCTTCATTGTAGATCGGCAGCTTTTCGAAAGGAGCATCCGGTATCGGCTCGATGGCAATTCCGGCGTCAGCCGTGCCTGTGATGATTGCATTCGTGATGTCGTCGTAACCGACGCCCGTCCGCAGCTCCAGCGTCACGTCCGGATAGCGGCGGCAGTATTCGCTGAGCGGCGTGGGGAGCCTGACCGACGTGGTGCTTTCCGGTGCGATGAAGCGAAACAGCCCACGCGGCGTTGTATCGTGCACGGACTCGCGGGCTTCCCGGGCGAGGTCGAGCAGCCGCTCGGCGTAGCCGAGCATCACCTGGCCCGCGGGGGACAGATGCAGGCGCTTGCCGTCGCGAATGAACAGCGAAACGCCGAGTTCCTGCTCGAGCTGCCGGATTCGGGTGGTCACGTTGGATTGGACGCGGTTGAGTTTCTCGGCCGCGCGGGTGATTCCGCCAGCCTCGACGACGGTGCGAAAGACGTGAAGGTCTGACAGCTCCATCGTTCTCTCCACGAGATCAATGTTATCAGGATTATTCATTTTACGTGAATGATCCTGGTAGGTAAAGCGAATTCGCGAGAAGGTGATCGGGCCGACGGAGACCTCGTGATGACGGACCAGGACGACGAATTCGACCAGCTCTTGCGCTCACACCGCATGCTCACTCCGGAGCAGCGCGACGTGCTGATGCGGCTCGCCATCGAACGCGCCAGAGCCTGCCGCTCGGGGGCGATCCGGAGCGTGTTCCGCCGGCTTCTTTCCTGGATCAGGCGGCGTTCTGCCATTGCCAGGCTGCGAAGCCTCGACGACCGGATGCTCAAGGACATCGGCATCCATCGCAGTAAAATCGAATCGGCGGTACGCGGGCCGGAGCGGTTGCCCGGGGCGCCGGTCACGGCGCTCGATCAAACACGGCAGCGAACGTCACATGCAATGGTCAAGTCTTCCCAGGGACACGTTGGCAGGGCGGCCTAAGCTGGATTAGGTTGCCGGCTCGATCCATTCTTAACCGGCAACATCGTGGCGAACACATTCGGTGCCGGAGCTCGGCCAGTTGTCGCGCTGACCGGCGCGACCGGCTTCATCGGCCAGTACCTGCTGAGCGAGCTGCCCAAACGCGGCTATCGCCTGCGGGTGCTGCTGCGTCGTCCGAGCACGCTGCCGCTCTCGTCCGCCAGCGCAGTCATCGGCGACCTCGCCCGCGCGCAGAACATGTCGCAAGCGCTCGCGGGCGTCGACGTGGTCATCCACTCCGCCGGAATTGCGCACACGATGTCCGGCGTGCCAGAGGACGACTACCGCCTGCTCAACACCGAGGCCACGATCCGTCTTGCGCGGGCGGCGCAACGCGCCGGCGCGCGGCGCTTCGTGTTTCTGTCCTCGATCCGGGCCCAATGCGGGCCGGTCGAAGACGAGGTGCAAACCGAAAGCGTCGAGCCGAAGCCGGTCGATGCCTATGGCCGCTCGAAGCTCGCAGCGGAGCAGGGGCTTGCCGCGCTCGACCTCGACTGGGTGGCGCTGCGGCCGGTGCTCGTTTACGGGCCGGGCGTCAAAGGCAATATGGCGGAGCTTTTGCGTCTTGCCCGCTCCCGGCTGCCGTTGCCGTTCGGAGGGCTGACGGCGCGTCGCTCGCTGCTCTCCCTCGACAATCTGGTCGAGGCGATTGATTGCGCGCTGTCAGCGCCGGCGCCGCTGCGGCGACCCTTGGTCGTCTCCGATCCCGAGCCCGTAACACTGCCCGAGATGGTCGCCGCGATGCGACGCGGCCTGGGACGCCGGCCGGGCGTCGTGCCGGTGCCGTCGTCAATGCTCGCCGCCGCCTGCCGTCTCGCCGGCCGTGAGGAATCCTACCGGCGGCTTGCGGGTTCGCTCGTCGCCGATTCGGCGGCGCTCCGGCAGCTTGGCTGGCGGCCATCGGTCGGCACCGCGGACGGCCTCGCGCGTCTTGTCAAGTGATTGCACAAGCACACGCGTGGCGGCACAATCAGGCTCCAAAAAGCCGCAATTTGTGCAGAAGCCGGTCACGTGAAACGCAGTTGCGCCACCATTGCACTCGTGACGCTTGTCATGCCCTTTGTTGAGGTTGCGGCGGCGCAAACCGTCCCGCTGCCGCGCCCGCGTCCGTTTTCCAATAGCGAAACCGCTCCCGCCCATACGGCCGCGCCGGTGCCCAAGGCCACACCATCCCCATCGGTGTGCCGGCTGCGGTTGACGCCAGAGCGCGCCATCGCGCCGTCGGTGGACGACATCGACGGGCCGGGCGGATGCGGCGGCGCCGACATCGTCCGGCTTGAGGCGGTGGTGATGTCCGACAACAGCCGCGTCGAGATCAATCCGCCGGCCGTGCTCCAATGCAGCATGGCCGAGGCGATCGCCAATTGGGTGCGGGATGATCTCGCCGAGCTTGCGGCCTTCAACCTTGGATCGCGGGTGCGCTCGGTGCGGAACTATGCCTCCTATCACTGCCGCCCCCGCAACAACATCATCGGCGCCATGATGAGCGAGCACGGCAAGGGCAATGCGATCGACGTGCGATCGATCACGCTCGTGAACGGCCAGACGATTGACCCGACCGACGTGCACGTGGCGCGGGAGTTCCGTGAGGGTTGGAAAAAGAGCGTGTGCGCCCGCTTCTCGACGGTGCTGGGCCCCGGTTCCGACGGTTACCACGAGAACCACATCCATGTGGACCTGATGGTGCGCCGCAATGGCTATCGCGCCATGTGCCAGTGGGACGTCCGCATGCCCGCGGAGCCGAAACCAGAGTCGGCCGTCGCGGCTGTGACCACCGACGCCACTGCCGGCGTGCCGTTGCCGACGCCACGGCCCAAGGTCGGGCCCAAGGTCGATCCGGCTAGGGGGCGCAAATAGCGGCACTTTCCGCCATCATGCCGGGAGCGGTATGATCGCGACATGCCCAGCAACATCCCCAGCAACCTTGCCACGCGCGATATCGAATCCCTCGTCCATCCCTACACCAACCTGGCGACGTTCCGTGATGCGGGCCCGCTGATCATCGAGCGTGGGCAGGGTATCCACGTCTACGATACCGCCGGCCGGGCCTACATCGACGGCATGGCCGGGCTTTGGTGCACGGCGCTCGGTTGGGGCAACGCAGAGCTTGCCGATACCGCTGCGGCGCAGATGCGCAAGCTCGCCTTCGGACATCTGTTCGCCGGCAAGAGCCATGACGGCGCGATCGAGCTGGCGGAGAAGCTCAAGGAGATCGCGCCAGTCCCGACCTCGAAAGTGTTCTTCTGCAATTCGGGCTCGGAGGCGAACGACACCCAGATCAAGTTCATCTGGTACATGAACAATGCGCTCGGTCGCCCGCGTAAGAAGAAGATTGTCAGCCGACGCAAGGGCTACCACGGTGTCACGATCGCCTCGGCCTCGCTGACGGGACTACCGGTCAACCAGACCGATTTCGATGTTCCGATCGCGAACATCCTGCACACCTCATGCCCGCATCATTATCGCTTCGCGCACGCGGGCGAGAGCGAGGAGGACTTTGCGACGCGGCTCGCCGCCGAGCTCGACGCGCTGATCCAAAGTGAAGGGCCGGATACGGTCGCGGCATTCTTCGTCGAGCCTGTGATGGGCGCAGGCGGCGTGCTGGTCCCGCCCGCGACCTATTTCGAGAAGGTGCTGGCGGTTTGCGCCAAATACGACGTCTACGTCGTCTGCGACGAGGTGATTTGCGGCTTCGGACGGCTCGGCACACCGTTCGGTTGCCAGGCTTTCGGGTTCGAGCCGCATTCGATCACGGTCGCCAAGGCGCTCACCTCGGCCTATGTCCCGATGGCGGCGCTGACAGTGCCCGAGGTCATGTACCAGGCGATGCTCGACGAGAGCCGCAAGATCGGGAGCTTCGGGCACGGCTTCACCTATTCGGGCCATCCGGTCGCTGCTGCGGTGGCGCTCAAGACGCTGGAGATCTACGAGCGTGAGCGTCTGGTGGAGAAGGTGGCGAAGCTCGCGCCGCAATTCCAAGCGCGCCTGGCTGCGCTCGTCACGCATCCGCTGGTCGGCGAGGCGAGGGGCTACGGCCTGGTCGGTGCCGTGGAGCTGGTCGCAGATAAGGCCTCGAAACGTTTATTCGATCCGAAGGCGGGTGTCGGCGCGCGGGCGGTGGCGTACGCGGAAGCTGAAGGGCTGCTGCTCCGCTTTCTTGCGGGCGACGTGATCACGCTTTGTCCACCGCTCGTCATCACCTCAGAGGAGGTCGATGAGCTGTTCGATCGGTTGACGCGTGCGCTCGACCAGACGTTGGACTGGGCGCAGCGCGAGCGCGTGCTCCACGTCTGATTTACAAACGGATGATAGCGCCGGAGGATATACGATGCCGTCGCAAATCGTTGCCTGTAGACGCGCGATCAGCGCGTGCTCATCGCCAGTCGCGGGCTGATCGGTGCGTTGCCTTGGTTCGGAGCAAGCACGACGACGATCGCGCCCATCTTCACGCGATTGTAGAGGTCGATCACGTCCTCATTGGTCATGCGGATGCAGCCCGAGGAGATCGCCTGCCCGATATATTCGGGCTGGTTGGTTCCATGAATGCGAAACAACGTGTCCCGGTTGCCCTGGTATAGATAGATGCCGCGCGCGCCGAGCGGATTATGCGGCCCCCCTTCGACGCGATCAGGCACGTCCGGCATGCGGCGCTTGATATCGGCCGTCGGAACCCAGGACGGCCACTCTTCCTTGCGACCGACCTTTGCGACGCCCCAGAACGACAATGCGTCTTCGCCGACCGTCACGCCGTAGCGGATCGCCTTGCGATTGGGGAGTACGTAATAGAGATGGCGCGCATCGGAATCGACGACGATCGAGCCCGGCGCTTCCGAGCGGTGATAGTCGACGATGTGGCGCTGGTAGGCTTGTGGAATCGATGCTTGGGCATACGGCGCGTTGGCGAGCAGCCGCCGATCACGCGGTGTGAAATTGGCGTCGGTGGCGGGCTCAAGCGTGGCCTGCATACAGCCGCCGAGCATCAAACCAGCTATTAAAAAAAGCGCGCTCTTACGCACTGCCATGACCAACCCTATCCCGCCATATGGCGCGGCCCGAACTACGATTTCGACTCGTCCCCTTGGCAAAATTACGCAAAAGCATCCGACACTTCCAGAACTTTGGGCGGCACTGCAGCATTGTCCCGAAGGCCTGTTGCAAGAATGCCTCACTCGCACGGGCCAACCTGCGAAAAAGCGCCCCTTTTGACGGATGAGCAGATTGTTCAAAGGATCTGGGGACCGAATCCCAGTGTGGACGGGGATTCTTAACTGCGGGTTTACTAAGGGTATCTGTTGTGCGGCGGCGAGCGCAGATTGTCATGATAGCTCACGATTTGCTGCCCATTTCCGCCCCACTGACCCATCATGGTGAGCGAGTTCCGCTAACGACCCAAAAACACGAAGAAAAACCCCACGGAGAGTGACAATGCCCTTGAAGAGTGCGGCCCCCTCAAGCGACCAGCGAAAGGGCGAAGACCTCGGCGGCCGCTACGGCAAGATCGGCATTCCGGCCGTCGCCGCAGCGCGGCGCTATCAGAGCGACGCCAAGAACCAAGCCTATGCGCCAGCCGTGCATCGCGGCGACGAATCGCGCTCGGAGATGGCGGCGGCCTGACCTGGCTGCCTGACGCAGCATCGAACCGACGCAGCATCGAATCGTACGGACCCGTCCGGTGTAGCAGCCGGGCGGGTTCGCGTTTCGGTGTGAGCGTGCCGACATCAAAACGTCTTGCAAGTACCGCAGAACATAGGCCATCACTGACCCGATCCGGTCGGTCGTGGGGGCCGGCTCTCATTCGCCGAGACGCAGCGCGGGGGAGGGTTGATGCTCTCAGTTTATCTGCCCCAAGACGTCTGTCTTGAACGCCGCGCCATTGCGCCCGACGCCACCGCGCTGCCTGAAAACGGGATCTGGTTCGACCTGGTCACTCCGACGCAGGCCGAAGACAAGTTGCTCGAGCGCCATCTCGGGATCGCGGTGCCGACCCGCGAAGAGATGCTCGAGATCGAGGTCACCAGCCGCCTCTATGTCGAGAACGGCGCGCGCTACATGACCGCGACCATGATGTGCCAGTCCGACACGGAGACGCCGAAGACAACGGTCGTCACCTTCATCCTGTCGGGTCGCCGGCTGGTTACTGTCCGCTACGACGATCCGAAGCCGTTCCTGATCGTCGGCAACAAGCTCTGCCGTACCTCGCCTTCCGGTGCGACCGGCGAAACCGTCCTGATGGAACTCCTTGACGCGGTGATCGACCGGGCCGCCGACATCCTGGAGCGGATCGGCCTCGATGTGGACCAGGTTTCCCACGACATCTTCGAGCCGGAGGAAGCGGGCACATCGGGCGCGCGAAACTACCGTAGCATTCTCAAAGCCATCGGCCGCAAAGGCGACCTGACATCGAAGGTGCGGGAGAGCTTGGTATCGATCGGCCGCGTGTTGCTCTATCTCGCCAATGAAGCCGATATCATGAAATGGGCGAAGGACTCGCGCGGGGAACTGCGCGGCATGCAGCGCGACGTCCAGTCGCTGTCCGACCACGCCGCCTACCTGTCCAACAAGATCACGTTTCTGCTCGACGCCATGCTGGGCGTGGTCAATCTCGAGCAGAACAACATCATCAAGCTGTTCTCGGTCGTCGCCGTGATCTTCATGCCGCCGACGCTGATCGCCTCGATCTACGGCATGAACTTCGAGGTCATGCCGGAACTGAAGTGGCAGTACGGGTACCTGATGGCGATCATCATGATGATCCTCGCCGCCATTTTGCCGCTGGCCTATTTCCGCTGGAAGAAGTGGCTTTGATAAGGCACGAAACTGGATGACGCGAACGTGTTGCCGGTCCTCCGCCGATGAGGACAAGAAGGATGCACTCGCGCTCTGATGATACGCAGCAGAAAAAGGGCCTCGCGGAGAAAGAAGGGCTTTGCGGCGAAGTCGCGGGGCCCTAGTGGAGTGGATTTGACATTCGCTACGCCGTTGACCGCAGCTCCCAAAGCGAATGTCAAATCCAAACTCCACTAGCAGCTTATATTTGCTAGTCTAGTGTCCCGGTTCCGACGCTTGTATCACCTTGCCGCACATGCGTTTACAAGCGTCGGAACCAAAGGGACACTAGAACTCGTTGGTGCTAGTGCGGTTTTGGATTTGACGTTCGTACTACGAACTCGCAGCAACACTGGTACGAACGTCAAATCCACCGCACTAGTCGTCCTTATGATTCTAACATTCGCAAAGTCGCCCGCTGAGAAGGGATGCGAATGTTAGAATCGGACCACTAGCAGCTCTGGGGTAGGGAGGGCCCTCACTTCCAGGCTGCCGCTGGCGAGAAATCCGTTCAACGGTCCGGGTGCGGTTCGCAGGATTGCTTCCGATCCTTTTGCCTGCGCTAGCGGCACCGGCCGCTCTACTGATAATGGGGGATGATTATTTCGCCAAACGTAGTAGATTGGCGCTCGAGCGAATAATCATGCTGAGCCGTGAGAAATGGCTGAAACAAATATTAGCGTGACGGATGCTCTCAAGGGGCAGCAGGAACAGTTGAAGCGGCTGATTGCGCAAAAGACATGGATGAGCGAGGCATCGAAGGGTACCTTGTCCGAAATCAAGGCGCAAATAGGCGAGCTTAAACGCTTGCTTGATCAGCTTGAGTCGAAAATCGACGAAAGCTAAAGAAACTCATCGCCGCTCCGCGGTCGCTTTGACGTAGCTACGTGCTGATGCACTTAGTCTTCTTCGCGGTCGCGCCACAGGCCCAATTCTCTGATCTTGCAGTCAACCTCTGCCTCATTCCGGCAAAGAAACCGAGCCGCTTCCCCCAGGCTCGTTCGTCGGCGCATCAGTTTCTGCAAATCAAGCAGGTCTATGGAGGTCCAGGGCCTGTCTCCGAAGCAAAAACCGGTCATGACTGGTTCCTGCTGTCCTTGCTCAACGTCTGCGCAACCGATTGAAGGTGGTGTGCAACAACGCCGACATCGTCAGTATCGCCCTGAGGCATAGCCAACGCGCGTCGTGCCGCTAAAATTCGCCGAGGGCAATGTCCCAACTTGTACCGCCTAAACGTGCTGGCCGCCGTTGATGTGGATCTCGGCGCCGTTCACGTAAGACGACGTCTCGGTGCACAACACGTAGATGATCTTCGCTACCTCGTCAGGTGTTCCGAGCCGGTGCAACGGGATCTGGTGTGCGACGATGTCCTCGGTACCAGGCGACAGGATTGCGGTATCGATCTCGCCCGGCGCGATCGCGTTCACGCGGATGCCGAGCGGGCCGAAGTCGGATGCCATCTCCCTGGTGAGCGAGGCCAGCGCGGCCTTTGAGGTGGCGTAGGCCGCCCCGGCAAAGGGATGCACGCGCGAGCCGGCAATCGACGTGACGTTCACCACCGCACCTTGCGCCGCCTTCAATTCGTCGAGCAGTCCGCGCGCCAGCATGATCGGCGCAAAGAAGTTGACCTGGAACACGTGCCGCCAAACGTCGAGCGTGGTTCCGATCGAGGTCAGCCGCTTGCCGGCGTCGGCCTTGGGCGAGATTGCGGCATTGTTGACAAGCGCGTGCAGGTGCCCGTTGTCGAGCCGCTCTTTGATCTCGTCGATCGCCGCCAACGTGCTCGCTGGGTCGGCGAGATCGAGCTGGATATGATCCTCCGGCCCCATCTCCCAGGGGCAGTTTTCCGGAAAGGCATGGCGCGAGCAGGTGATCACCCGCCAGCCGGCGGCGGAGAAGCGCTTCACCGTGGCATGTCCGATGCCGCGGCTGGCTCCGGTCAGGAGCAGTGCGCGGCGCGGCTGGTTGTCATGCGGAGTGGCCATCAACCTACACTATCACCTTATGGATAGAGCCGCGTCTTGCTCCACGGCTCATTCGCGGCCGCGCGCCGAAATTCGATCCGATCGTGCAACCGGTACGGCCGATCGTGCCAGAACTCTATGACCAAAGGCACCACACGGTAACCCGACCAGTTCGGCGGGCGCGGCACGGTGCCGACGGCATATTTCGCCATCGTAAGGGCGAGCGCCTTCTCGAAGGCCATGCGGCTTTCAAGCGGCGCCGACTGCTTGCTCGCCCAGGCGCCGATCTGCGCCAGCCGGGCCCGGGTAGCGAAATAAGCGTCGGCCTCGCCGGGATCGACCGGCTCGACCGTCCCGCGCAGGCGCACCTGACGGTTGAGCGACTTCCAGTGAAATACCAGCGCGGCTTTGGGGTGCCGCTCAAGCTCCCGGCCCTTGGCGCTGTCGATGTTGGTGTAGAAGACGAAACCCCGCTCGTCGAAGCCCTTGAGCAGCACCATCCGTGCGTTCGGCAGGCCATCGTCGTCTACCGTTGCGAGCGTCATCGCGCTGGCGTCGGAGGGTTCCGAGCGCTTCGCTTCGTCGAACCACGTCGCGAACAGCCGCAACGGCTCGTCGGCTTCGGTGAAATCACCGGCCGTTAACTCATTCGGGTGTTGTATCGACGGCGTGTTGGCCATTCCCGGAGTACCGTTGGTGCTTTGTTCCTGGTTGCGGCAGTCCGGTTATAAAGGAAGGCCTTTCGTCCGGCCATGCTGCCGCTCGGTGCGGTGGATACCACTCTGGAGCGCGGTGCTGTCGCTTGCGTTGGTCTCGGGCGGCTGCAGCTTCTCGTATCAAATGGACTCGATGTTCTCGCGCCAGCGCGACGCCGGCGCCATCGGCTCAACCCGGTCGGCCACGCCCCGCCAGCAATCATTCGCCGCCATGCCGCAGGAAGGCGACCTTGCGCCCGCTCGAGCGGCCATGAGCGAGGCACTGGGCAAGGGCGGACGCAACGCCAGCGTTCCGTGGGAAGACCCCATCACCGGTGCGCGCGGCACCGTCACACCGCTGTCGAATGGCCATACGCAGGACGGCGCCACCTGCCGCGATTTCCTGGCAAGCTACGTTCGCAACGGGTCGGAGTCATGGCTGCAGGGCGAGGCCTGCCGCGGGGCCCAGGGCCGCTGGGAGCTGCGCCACGTGCGACCCTGGCGAAAGACCTGACCGCGCCCTTCCGCCCGACCAATGCGTTGCGCACCGTGGCAGCGATCCCCACATTTGTGCCATGAATGGGCTGGTGTGGCGGTTCGGAAGCGCGCCATACCTGCCGGTCCGCTGGTGTGCTCGGAATCCGAAGTTCGCAAAAGGATTGGCAGTACGGTGGTGCGAGTTTCGGATTGGGGACACCAGGGCCAATACGGCCAAACAAGCGGTATGAAGAGGCCCGGAGGGCTTAGCGATGCGCGACCCCTATGACGTCTTGGGGGTGTCCCGGAGCGCGAGCGCCGCGGACATCAAAAGCGCGTATCGCAAGCTCGCCAAGAAGCTTCACCCGGACGCCAACAAGCAGGACCCGAAGGCGGCCTCCCGGTTTGCCGAACTAAATGCTGCCTACGAGATCGTCGGCGACGATGACAAGCGCAAGGCCTTCGACCGCGGCGAGATCGATGCCGAGGGCAAGCCGCGGTTCCAGGGTTTCGAGGGCTTCGGCGCAGGCGCCGGCGCGCGTGGCGGCGCCAGCGGTCCCTTCGGCGCCCAGGAAGGCGCGTTCGAGACCTTCACCTGGGGACCGGACGGCATGCGACGCTCGAGCGGGTGCGGCGGTGGCGCGCGCGGCGGTGGTGGGCGTGGCGGCTTCGAGGATGTCCTGCGCGACATGTTCGGCGGTCTCGGCGGCGCTTCGCGCGCGCGGCGCGGCGCTGGCGGCGGCTTTCAGTTCGAGGAGGACGAGTACGCGCCGCCGCCGGGCCGCGACGTCACCGCGACCGCGACGATCACGCTTGAGGAGGCGGCCAAGGGCACAGTCCGGCGCGTCCAGCTCCCGACCGGCAAGGAGCTTGAGGTGAAAGTCCCGGCCGGGCTCACGGATGGTCAGCAGATCAGGCTCAAAGGGCAAGGCCTCGCCATGCCGGGCGGCAAGGCTGGCGACGTGCTGATCACGATCTCGATCGCGCCGCATCACCTGTTCCAGCGCGAAGGAAATGATCTGCTCATTGAGCTTCCGGTGACGCTCTACGAAGCAGTACTGGGTGCGAAGGTGCGTGTGCCGACGATCGATGGTGCGGTCGAGCTGTCGATCCCGGCCAACACCAGCTCGGGCCGTACGTTCCGGCTCAAGGGCAAAGGATTTCCCGCCAAGGGCGGCGCCGGCGATCTGATGGCGACGGTGCGCATCGTGCTGCCGGATAAGAGCGACCAGGCGCTCGACGAATTGATGACGTCGTGGCGTGAGCTCAACCCCTACGACCCGCGCAAGGGCATGGGTTAAGCGCCTAGTGTCCCGATTCCGAAGTTCGTACCGTTTCGCAGCGGCCACTGTATACGAACTTCGGAATCGAAGGACACTAGCAACTTATTGATTCTAGTGTGGCTTAGGTTCAGAAGTCCGCAATTCGGACTCGCCGCTACAATGTAGCGGACTTCTGAACCGCCACACTAGGACCCCTTTCGCCGCGAGATCAGCGGAAACTGTGCGCCGCGCGCCGGCGGATTCTCCATCTGCTCGTAGGCGGTCTGCGCAATCTTCGCCAGCCGGCCGCGGTCGTCGGGACCGCTCACGACATAGCCGATTTCGCTCTCGACCCAGTGCATCGCCGCAATCTCGCCGCCGGATTGATAGCGCAGCGCCATACGCATCTTCTTCGAGCGCGAGCAGTAGATGGTGAAGCGCTCACCGCTCGGGCTCTCATACATGAACAGGGCCGCCGGCCCGATCGGACCTGGCAGGAGGCGACCACCGAGGAGCTGCAGCGAATATTCGTTCAGGTCCGGAATCCGCAGGGTGGTGCCGACCCGCTTCGAGAGCCACGGGATAAGGTGCTTCTCGGCCGCCTTCACCTCGATCGGATGGCGGACCTCGGCGATATAGAGCTTGTGGGCGCTGAGCGCATCCGCCGTTATGATCTCGCCCGACGAGGGCGCCGGCGTCGAGGCCGCACGCCCGATCCAGCCGGCAGCGCCGCCGATCACGGCGGCGAGCAGCGCCGCCGCAGCGATTGCACGCCACGGCGGGCGCGAGCGCGCAAGCTTCGCAAGATCGAAACGCGCTGGGACCGGCTCATCGGCGATCGATCCGTAGCGCTGGTGCAGGGCGTCCGATAGTGCGCGCCATTCAGCGACGCGAGCGGCATCTTCGGGATGGATGGCAAGCCATGCTTCGACGGCGCCCGTGCGGTCGGCCGGAAGCATGCCGTCCACATAGGCGTGAAGTTCATCGGTGGTCACGGGTGAATCACGGTCGGTCATTGTGACGTCCCTCGACTCTTTCTCGTTTCAGTTTCGTTGAAGGGCCCGGCTGACGCATCGACGTCACTCACCTACTTCACGCGTCGCAGCGACGGGCGTGCGCCATCGAGATAAGTCTTGATCTGAATGCGCGCGCGGGCGAGCCGGGACATCACTGTGCCGATCGGCACGCCCTGAATTTCGGCAACCTCCCGATAAGTCAATCCTTCGAGCACGACCAGCAGCAATGCAACGCGCTGGTCGTCTACCAGCGAAGCTAGCGCTCGTTCGATATCGCGGCCGCCGGCCTCCGGTCCTGCGGTGTCCGGGGCGTCGTTGTCCTCGATCGAGGTGTGCGTCGGCCGGCGCGCTAGCGAGCGCAGGCGGTTGCGGTTGAGGTTGGTGAGGATCGTATAGAGCCAACTGCGTACGTCTCCACCATGAAACAAATGCTCCGAACGTAAGGCTCGCACGAGGGTGTCTTGCACCAGGTCGTCGGCGAGCTCGGCGTCATGGGTCAGCGCGCGCGCATAGCGCCGCAATGCCGGTATCGCCGCCTCGACGCTCGGCCGGAATCCGCTCACGTCGCCCTCCCGCCGGTTGGCCGGAGGCCTCGATGCCGTCCGGTCCGTCGCCGCAACCGAAGAATGGTAGCCTATCTGCCCGGCGTCTGCGCCTCGCTGCCCCGCCTATGCTCGTCGGATGCGTTCGGCGGAGCATGACTGAACAAACACTGGTACGTCGCGGCTATTCCCTCGGGTGTAATCGAGGCCGATCGTGCGGCTGCTTGAAGGCGCTATGACCCTATGCCATAGGAGGGCACTAGCAACTCTTTGAATCTAGTGTGGCTTTGGTTCAGAAGTCCGCATGTCGAACTCGCCGTGAGGATGATGCGGATTTCTGAACCGCCACACTAGTGGCCGCTCCCCGGGGGCGGAGCAAGGGAAAGTATGGACGCGTCCGGTCTCATGCGCGGCAAGCGCGGCCTGGTGATGGGAGTCGCCAACAATCGCTCCATTGCCTGGGGTATCGCCAAGTCCTGCCGGGCGCAGGGCGCCGAGCTGGCGTTCACCTATCAGGGCGATTCGCTCAAGAAGCGCGTTGACCCGCTGGCCGAGGAGGTCGGCGGTTTGGTCGTCGGCCATTGCGACGTCACCGACCCAGCGACCATTGACGCGGTGTTCGCCGAGATCGAGAAGCGCTGGGGCAGCCTCGACTTTGTCGTGCATGCCATCGCCTTCTCCGACAAGGATCAGCTCACCGGCCGCTATGTCGACTGCACGGCGGAGAACTTCTCGCGGACGCTCTCGATCAGTTGCTACTCGTTCACGGCGATCGCGCAACGCGCCGAGAAGCTGATGCCGGACGGCGGCTCGCTGCTCACGCTCACTTATTACGGCGCTGAAAAGTGGATGCCGCACTATAACGTCATGGGCGTCGCCAAGGCAGCGCTCGAGGCATCCGTGCGCTATCTCGCCGCCGATCTCGGCGAGAAGAACATTCGCGTCAATGCCCTGTCGGCTGGTCCGATCCGCACGCTGGCCGCCGCCGGCATCGGCGATTTCCGCTATATCCTCAAGTGGAACGAATTGAATTCGCCGTTGCGACGAACCGTGACCATCGAAGAGGTCGGCGATGCGGCGCTTTATTTCCTTTCCGATCTGGCCCGCGGAGTGACCGGCGAGGTTCATCATGTCGACGCCGGCTATCACGTCGTTGGCATGAAGCACCCGGACGCGCCGGATATCAGCGTCGCGAAAGACTAGTGTGGCGATTCAGAAGTCCGCATCATTCTCGCGGCGAGTTCGACATGCGGACTTCTGAACCTAAGCCACACTAGATTCAAAGAGCTGCTAGTGTCCTTCGATTCCGAAGTTCGTATTGGAGGACGCCGCGAAATCGTACGAACTTCGGAATCGGGACACTAGTGGTGCGCCCTACGCTCTATTACGTTCGTCATGGGTTGACCGACTGGAATATTGAAGGCCGCCTGCAAGGCGGTCACGACGTCCCGCTCAACGATCGCGGTCGTGCACAGGCGGCGCAATGCGGCGAGATCATCCGCGATCTGTTCGCGTGCGCGAGCTGCATCGCCTCAGACTTCCATTACGTCTCCAGCCCGCTGATCCGGGCGACCGAGACCATGGACATTCTCCGCAAGGGGCTCGGCCTTGCGCCGGACGGCTACGCGCGCGATCCGCGGCTGAAGGAGATCGCCTTTGGCGAATGGGAGGGGCTCACCTATCTCGACGTGCTCAAGCGCGACCGGTCCGTGGTCGAGAAACGGGAAGGCGACAAGTGGCTCTTCCGTCCGCCCGGCGGCGAGACCTATGAAGAGGTCGCGCGCCGCGTCGGCGAATGGTACGCGACGCTCGACCGCGACACGGTGGTGACCGCCCATGGCGGCACCGCGCGGGCGCTGGTCGGATATCTCGGCATTGCAACGCCCGAGGAGGCGGCCCACCAGCCGATCGAGCAGGGCGTGGTCTATGTCTTTGCCGACAAGCGGCTCGCGCGATATGCCTAGGCAATGTGAGCGGGAAGTCGCGAGGTGGGCGCGTGGCGTGAACGGACGCCAAGTCATCAGCCCCTCTAGCGCACGAAACTGTGACGCTTGCGCACCAGGCATGATCGGAGCCGAGCAATGGATGACAACACCCCCATCGGAGCAACAAAGACGGTAGCTACCCAAGACGGCCGTAGTCTCGCATATCTCGAAGTTGGAGATCCGCACGGGCCACTCGTTATCCATAATCATGGTGGACCCAGTAGCCGGTTTGAGGCACGCCTCTTCGCAAATTCAGCATCGAAAAATCGGTTACGACTAATATGCGTGGACCGACCCGGTATGGGACAGTCCAGTCCCCAAGAAATCCGCACCTACTCCGGCTGGGCTGACGACTTGATAACGATCGCCGACGCGTTGGGGTACCGCGAATTCGGAGTGACAGGCTGGTCGGAGGGTGGCCCCTGGGCCCTTGCGGCAGCTGCTTACGTTGATCCCGTTCGACTGCGCCATGTCAGCAGCATCGCGGGTGGAAGCTACGGAACATTTGGTGATAACTGGGCAAAGAATTACCTTTCTAAAATCGACGCGCTGGGGGGATTTCTCGCACTGCATTTTGAACCTGGCTTCCGCCTCATGTACGCGGCCGTTGGCATAACCGCCGAACACTTCCGCGAGACCTACATCAAACAGCTGCGGAAAGCCGTCAACGACTACGATCGGCAGATTTTGCTTCGACCGGGTTTCGAAACCGCCTTCTGCGAAACAAGCGCCGAATGCTTCGCTCAAGGTAGCGACGGGCTCGTTCGCGACAGTGAACTCCTCTATCGGAGTTGGGCTTTCGACGTGAGAACAATCGAACGGCGAGTCCACATGTGGCAAGGAACGGATGATCGGCTTGTGCCGCCTTCCATCAACAAGCAGGTAGCTGACCAAATGCCTGGAGCGGTGTGGCATTCAGTTGAGGGAGCCGGTCATTTTGTGGCTGTCGGTTCAGCGGACGAATTGTTCGGAATCGCGGCCGAGGAACTGGGGTCGAGACGAGAGCCAGCGTGACAGGCTGTTTCGATCTCGAAGACCCGGATGCAAACGAGATGCGATGGCACGAAGCGCTGACGAGCGATACGCAAGTGACGGGCGGGCGAGAACAGCCGAGCGGAAGACCTCGTACTCGTCGATGCGCACTCGTTAGTGCCGCGAAGCACACTCACTTGCGGTATTGCGCGTCGCTGACCTTTTCCATCCAGTCGACATTCTTGCCGTCGATCGCTTCCTGAATGGCGATATGCGTCATCGCCGTCGTCGGCGTCGCGCCGTGCCAATGCTTTTCGCCGGGTGGAAACCAAACCACATCACCGGGCCGAACTTCCTCAATAGGGCCGCCCTCGCGCTGCACCCACCCGCAGCCGAAGGTGATGACCAAGGTCTGGCCGAGGGGATGCGTATGCCAAGCCGTCCGCGCTCCCGGCTCGAACGTGACGCTGGCGCCGGTGACCCGTGCCGGATCAGGCGCCTGGAACAGCGGGTCCAGGCGGACCACACCGGTGAAATAGTCTCCCGGTGGCTGGCGGGACGGTTGTGAGCCGCTGCGCGTGATATGCATTTTTACTGTCCTTCGTTTGTGCGGTATCAAGATCAGACTGGGCATCCAGCTTATCCTGGTCTGCGGCTTACCTAACCGTTGCCAGCGCGGCGAATTCATGCATCTGCGTCTTTGATCTCGCGTCCTTTCCATTTGCCGCAGCCGGATGATAGCGCTCCCGCCCGCACCCTTGGCGGGCAACACGCTGCCGGTCGCGGCGGGATCATCTGCACCGGCAGACTTCCAGCCATTTGACCCCGGGCGGCGGCGGGGCTACCACCACCGCGCAGCCGGTGGAAATCCATGTCCTTCAACACGTTCGGCCATATGTTCCGGGTCACGACCTTTGGCGAGAGCCATGGGCCGGCGATCGGCTGCGTGGTCGACGGCTGCCCGCCCGGCATTCCACTGACCGAGGCCGACATCCAGCCGTATCTCGACAAGCGCCGGCCCGGGCAGTCGCGTTTCACCACGCAGCGCCAGGAGCCCGACCAGGTGCGGATCCTGTCCGGCGTGTTCAAGGACGAGCGGATGGGTGCGCAGGTCACCACCGGCACGCCGATCGGACTGCTGATCGAAAATGTCGACCAGCGCTCGAAGGACTACTCCGACATCCGTGACAAGTACCGCCCCGGCCACGCCGACTACGCCTATGACGTCAAATACGGGCTGCGCGACTATCGCGGCGGCGGGCGCCAGTCGGCGCGCGAGACCGCGATGCGGGTCGCCGCCGGCGCGATCGCGCGCAAGATCGTCCCCGGCATGACGGTGCGCGCCGCGCTCATCCAGATGGGCCCGGAGACAATCGATCGCGCGCGCTGGGACTGGGACGAGGTCGAGCGCAATCCGTTCTTCTGCCCGGATGCGCAGAAGGCGCAATTCTTCGAGACCTATCTCGACGGCGTCCGCAAGAAGGGCTCGTCGGTCGGTGCAGTGATCGAGGTCGTGGCCGACGGCGTGCCGCCCGGCCTCGGCGCGCCGGTCTACGGCAAGCTCGACGGCGATCTCGCCGCCGCCATGATGGGCATCAATGCGGTAAAAGGCGTCGAGATCGGCGCCGGCATGGGCGCCGCCGCGCTCACCGGCGAAGAGAACGGCGATGAGATGCGCACCGGCAATGACGGCATGCCGACGTTCCTGTCGAACAATGCCGGCGGCATCCTCGGTGGCATCTCGACCGGGCAGCCGATCGTCGTTCGTTTCGCGGTCAAGCCGACGTCCTCAATTCTCACGGCGCGGCGCACCGTCGATCGCTACGGCACCGAAACCGAGATCAGCACCAAGGGCCGTCACGACCCTTGCGTCGGCATCCGCGCAGTGCCGATCGGCGAGGCGATGATGGCCTGCGTGGTGGCGGATCATTACCTGCGGCAGCGCGCCCAGGTGGGTGAGAGCCCGGCCTGGCCGTTCGCGAAGCCGCGCTAGTGGTCCGATTCTAACATTCGCATCCCTTCTCAGCGGGCGACTTTGCGAATGTTAGAATCAAAGGACCACTAGCAAATATAAGCTGCTAGTGGAGTTTTGGATTTGACATTCGCTTTGCGAGTCTGCGGTCAAACGGGGTAGCGAATGTCAAATCCACTCCACTAGTGTGGCTTTGGTTCAGAAGTCCGCATCATTCTTGCGGCGAGTCCGACATGCGGACTTCTGAACCAAAGCCACACTAGAATCAAAGAGTGCTAGTGTCGTTTCGATTCCGAAGTTCGTATAAGAGGCTGCTGCGAAATGGTACGAACTTCGGAATCGGGACACTAGCTAAGGAACACAAGTATCGTGGACGAAATCCACCAGCGCGTCGAAGCCGCTATTGCCGCCTTCGCCAATGGCGAGATCGTCGTCGTCGCAGACGACGATGATCGCGAGAACGAGGGCGACCTGTTCGTCGCGGCATCGCTGTGCACGCCCGACAAGATGGCGTTCGTCATCCGCAACACGTCGGGAATCGTGTGTGCGCCGCTGGCGCCGGACGAAGCGAAACGACTCAATCTCAATCCGATGGTGGCGCTCAACGACGCGCCGCTCGGCACCGCCTTCACTGTTTCGGTGGACGTTCGTCATGGCTTGACCACCGGCATCTCGGCCGAGGAGCGCAACAACACCGTGCGCGCGCTCGCCAACGGCAACAGCGGCGCCAGCGATTTCGTGCGGCCGGGCCATGTCTTCCCGCTGGTCGCGAAGGAAGGTGGCGTGCTCATGCGCTCGGGCCACACCGAGGCCTGCGTCGACCTCTGTCGTCTCGCCGGCCTGCCGCCGGTCGGCGTGCTGGCGGAACTGATGAACGACGACGGCACCGTGATGCGAGGCCCGACGGTTGCTGCGTTCGCTGCCAAGCACAAGCTCAAGGTGCTCTCGATTGCCGACGTGATCGCCTACCGTCAGGTGCGCGACAAGTTGGTCAAGCGCGTCGGCGAATTCCCGGTCAAGAGCGACATCGGCACGCTCGCCGGCTACGCCTATGTGACGCCGTTCGACGCCGTGCAGCACATGGCGTTCGTCCATGGCCGTGTCGGCGATGGCGAGGACATGCTGGCGCGCTTGCACCGCGCCGACATCATCCGCGACGTGTTCGGCGGTGCCAATCCGATCCCCGCGGTGCTGCGCCGGTTCAAGGCCGAGGGCCGCGGCGTCTTGGTGTTCCTGCGCGACGGCGCCGCCGGCGTGCCGACGCACGAGATTCCACAAGCGGGACCCACCAATTCGGAAGCGGCGCGCTCGCGCCAATGGCGCGAAATCGGGCTTGGCGCACAGATCCTGAAGGACCTCGGCATTTCATCGATCCGGCTGATCACGTCGCGCAAGCTCCGCTATGTCGGGCTCGCCGGCTTCGGGATCGAGATCAAGGACACCGTGCCGCTCGACGGCTAGTGTCCCGATTCCGAAGTTCGTACCATTTCGCAGCGGCCTCCTATACGAACTTCGGAATCGACGGACACTAGCAACTCTTTGAATTCGAGTGTGGCTTTGGTTCAGAAGTCCGCATGTCGGATTGGCCGCGAGAATAATGCGGACGTCTGAACCGCCACACTAGTCCTGCAATTCCAAAATTCGAATCCTATGGGCGTCATTCCGGGGCGAGGCCGAAGGCCGAGAGCCCGGAATCCATAACCCCAGTCCGTGGTTATGGATTCCGGGCTCCCTCGCTACGCTCCGGCCCCGGAATGAC
>WHTP01000105.1 GCA_009377695.1 Hyphomicrobiales bacterium
CTGTCCCGGATGCTGCTGTCCAGGCTGCTGCTGACCCTGCTGGTCCGGCCGCTGTCCGCCACCGCCCTGCTGCTGCCCGCCGCCTTGGCCTGGCTGTTGCTGCTGCTGGCCCGGTCGCGGCTTGTTCTGCTGGTTCGGCTTTTGATTGGGATTGGCCATTCTCGCTACTCCTCGTGGGTTGAAGCGGTAAGCCCCCGCAGGCCAACTCAAGTAACCCCGATCGAGTTTCGGGGAATGCAAAAGAAAGCCGCGGCCTACCGAATTCGCCGCAAACCTGATTTGAATTTGACGAATATTTTCTACGCGTCCGAATCCGACGCGGACAACTTGTCCAAAAGAACTTAGAGCGGCTTGTAAGCGCGCTCGTGATAGCAGAGTGCCGGCCCTTGCGGACCAAGCCGCACGGCTTCGACGGCGCCGAAGAACACGTTGTGGCTTCCGACCGAACGGACCTCGACGATGCGGCAGTCGAATGCAACCACTGCGGTCGCGAGCACCGGACTGCCGGTCACCAATGTCGTCCATTCACCGACATTGAAGCGGTCGCTTCCACTCACCCCGGTGCGGCCAGCGAACAGATCCGCGATCTCGGCCTCGCCTGCGCCCAGCGTGTTCACGCAGAACACACCGTTCTCCATCACGATCGGATAGGTCTGACTGCGCCGGTTGAGGCACATCAACAGCATCGGCGGCGCGTCCGTCACCGAGCACGCGGCCGTGGCGGTGGCGCCGGCCTTGCCGCCGGATCCCGCGGTCGTGATGACATGCACGGCGGCACCGAGCCGGCTCATCGCCTCGCGGAACGGCGCGGCCTCGATCGTGCGCACCGAATCCGGGCCGACCGCCGTGAAGGCGCCGTCCATTGCGTCGTCGGGGCGTTGGTCAATCCAGCTCATCTCCGATCTCTTGCCTTAATAGCTACTCTGCCGCCCGCGCACGCTTGCTCATGCCGGAATAGGCCACGTCGTCCGGATCGAGCCAGGTGTCACCCGTCCAGCCATGCTCATCGTATTCGGACAGGCACTGATCTGCGAGCGCCATCATCTGGTCCATCGTGCCGGACGTGCGCGCGTTCCACATTGCCTGGATGCGGATGTCCTCGTGATTGCCGGCGTAGTTCATTTCGTAGAGCTCGTGGCGCCCGCCGAACTCGGTGCCGATCGCGTCCCACAGCAGCTTGAGCACCTTGATGCGCTCCTTGTAGCCGATGCCGTAGGAGCCGCGCACGTAGCGCGCCAGATACTTGTCGATGTCGGGATTGCCGAAATCCTTGGCCGACGACGGCAGATAGATCAGCGCCGAGGCGATGATCTTCTCCACGATCTCCTTCACCCGCCCATAGGCGTCGCCGGCGAACACGCGGTAGCTCGCGCCCGACTGCGCATTCGGCAGGACGGTGCCATCGACCCAGGGCGTCGGGTTCATCGCCATCGCATCGGTGAGCGCCCAGAACAGGTTTCGCCAGGCGATGATTTCCCCGAGCATGGCCTGGTTGCCGCGGAACTCGTCGGCGCCGGTGGCGCGCAGGGCCTTGGCAATGACCCCGACGAGGAAATCGAGCTTGACCGCAAAGCGCGTGCAGCCCTGGAACTGGTAGCCGGCGACAAACCCGGACTGCGGATAGAATACCTTCAGCTTCTCGAGATCGCGATGGAGCAGCACGTTCTCCCAAGGGATGAACGCGTTGTCGAATACGAAGATCGCGTCGTTCTCATCGAACCGCGACGACAGCGGGTAGTCATAGGGCGTGCCCATGACGCTCGCCATCATCTCGTAGGAGGCGCGGCAGAACAGCTTCACGCCCGGCGCATTCATCGGCGCGATGAACATCACCGCCATGTCGGGATCGTTGATCGGCATCGCCGCGTTCTGGCCGAGGAAGTTGTAATGCGTGAGCGCCGACGATGTCGCGACCACCTTCGCGCCGGAGACGTAGATGCCGGCATCGTCCTCCTTCTGGATGGTGATGAAGACGTCCTTGACCTGATCGGCGGCGCGCCCGCGGTCGATCGGCGGGTTCACGATCGCGTGGTTCATGAACAGGACATTGTCCTGCGCGAGGCGGTACCAGCGTTGCGCGTTCTCCGCAAACTTCCCGTAGAACTGGTGATTGGCGCCGAGCGCATTCATCAGCGACGCCTTGTAGTCCGGCGAGCGCCCCATCCAGCCGTAGTTCATGCGCGCCCAGGCCGCGATGGCGTCGCGCTGGCCGATCACCTCCTCGCGCGACCGCGCGACACGGAAGAATTTGTGGGTATACCCGCCCGAGCCGGTGTCGGTCGGGCAGGTCAGGACGTCCTTGCTCTTGGGATCGTGCAACGCATCGTAGAGCCGAGCGACCGAGCGCGCGGCGTTGCGGAACGCCGGATGCGTCGTGACGTCGTCCACCCGTTCGCCGTAGATATAGACTTCCCGCCCGTCCCGCAGGCTCGCGAGATATTCCGCGCCGGTGAACGGCCGCCCCGGCGCAGCGATTGCGTCCTCGGCTTTCATGCGGCTCATGGATTCGCTCCACTCTTTGATCGAGCAAAAGGACACTCTGCGCGCCCAGTGTCAATGCGGGTCGCCCGACGGCCGGCGCGGGCGCGGCAGCCGGGCGGCGTTCGCGAGTTCCCCGATGCGGGCGTGGGCGACACACGCCGATAACATAGGCATTCCCTGTGGACCGCTGCGACATCGCGACATTGCCCGCCTTCCAAGGCCCTGATAGAGCTTGCGTCGTCGGCTCGCGGGAACGGGGCGCATGGAAGTCTTTGTCCAGCAGCTCATTAACGGCATCACACTCGGATCGATTTACGGTCTCATCGCCATCGGTTACACGATGGTGTTCGGCATTCTCGGAATGGTGAACTTCGCCCATGGCGACGTCTTCATGGTGTCGGCCTTCATCGCGTTGATCGCCTTCCTTATCCTCTCGGCCTGGATCGGCGCCGGCCTGATCGCGCTTACTCTGCTGATCGTGCTCATCATCGCGATGGTGATGACCTCGGTGCTGAACTGGGCGATCGAGCGCGTCGCCTACCGGCCGTTGCGCGGATCGTTCCGGCTGGCCCCGCTGATCTCCGCGATCGGAATGTCGATCTTGCTGATGAATTTCGTGCAGGTCGCGCAGGGGCCCCGCAACAAGGCGATCCCACCGCTGTTCGCGGACGTGATCGTGTTGTTTACGGTCGACGGTTACGACGTCACCGTCTCTTACAAGCAGATCGTGATCTGGCTGGTGACCGGCGTGCTGCTGCTCGCATTCTGGTATCTCGTGTCGAAAACCGCGCTTGGCCGCGCGCAGCGCGCCTGCGAGCAGGACCAGAGGATGGCGGCGCTGGTCGGCGTCAATGTCGACCGCACCATCTCGATCACCTTCATCATCGCGGCGGCACTCGCGGCCGTTGCCGGCACCATGTACCTCATCCACTATGGCGTCGTGAGCTTTGCCGACGGCTTCACGCCGGGGGTTAAAGCTTTCACCGCCGCCGTGCTCGGCGGCATCGGTTCGTTGCCGGGCGCCGTGATCGGCGGCCTCGCCATCGGGCTCATCGAGACATTTTGGTCCGCATATTTTTCGTCCGACTACAAGGACGTCGCCGCTTTCTCGATCCTGGTCGTGGTGATGATCTTCCTCCCGCAGGGCCTGCTTGGCCGCCCGGAAGTCGAGAAGGTTTGAGATGACGGCCGAGGCGAGCAAGCACGCCTCGCGTCCGGACATCGTGCGCGCGCTCCGCGCCGCCGCATTCACGGGCCTCGTCGCCTTCGGCCTGCTCCTGCCGCTGATCGCCTTCCGTGCCATCCACGATATCCGCAACGAACTGGTGCTCGAGACGCGCTGGCCGCTGTTTGCCGCCTTCGTCGCCAGTGCGTTTGTCGGCCAGCTGATCTGGCAGCTGTTGCCGCGCGACCGCCTCAAAAAAATGCTGGCAGAATTTTCCCGCTCGCCGAGGAAGCTCGCGGCAGCGGCCAGCACTTGCGCGCTCGCCGCGATCATTTTGTGGATCGTCGGCACGGCCGGATTCGGAGCCGAAGCGGAGATCGCATTTGGCCTCTCCTATCTGTTCGCGTTTGCCACGATTGCCTTCCTCATCGGTGCCGCCGCGGCATGGGTCACCACCCGCTACCCGACATCGAGCGCCCCGGGCCGCGAGCGCCGCCATCAGATCGGCATCGGGTTGCGCATGGCGGGGCTCGGGTTTCTGATTGCCTATCCCTTGATGATGCTCTGGCTCGCCGGCTCGCAAGGATCGATCAAGTGGATCGACAATTTCGGCATCCAGATCCTGATCTACGTGATGCTCGGCTGGGGCCTCAATATCGTGGTCGGTCTCGCGGGCCTGCTCGATCTCGGCTATGTCGCCTTCTACGCGGTCGGCGCCTACTCATTCGCGCTGCTCGCCAAGAACGGACTGCCGTTCATCGCCTTCGCGTCGGAGTATCCCTATCTCGCCGTTGATTTTTATCAGCTCGGGCCGTGGGCGTTCTGGGTGCTGCTGCCGATCGCCGGCATTCTTGCTGCGTTCTGGGGCATCCTGCTCGGCTTTCCGGTGCTGCGGCTGCGCGGCGACTATCTCGCGATCGTCACCCTGGCCTTCGGCGAGATCATCCGGCTGGTGCTGATCAACTGGGTCGATCTGACCAACGGCTATGCCGGCATCAGCGGCGTGCCGCGGCCGTCCTTCTTCGGCATTCCCTTCATCGAAGGTGAAGGCGGCTTCGCCGCACGCTACGGCCTCAAGTTCGAGGCGATCCACCGTACGATTTTTCTCTACTACGTAATCCTGGTGCTGGCGCTGATCACCGCGCTGGTCACGATCCGGCTGCGGCGACTTCCGATCGGCCGCGCCTGGGAAGCCCTGCGCGAGAATGAGATCGCCTGCCGCGCGCTCGGCATCAACACCACCACAACCAAGCTCACCGCCTTCGCCATCGGCGCCATGTTCGGCGGCTTTGCAGGCTCATTCTTTGCCGCACGACAGGGCTTCATCTCGCCCGAGAGCTTCACCTTCATGGAATCGGCGGTGATCGTCGCGATCGTTGTGCTCGGCGGCATGGGAAGCCAGATCGGCGTCGCGATTGCAGCGATCATCATGATCGGCGGCACCGAACTGATGCGCGAGCTCGACGTTCTCAAGGTGATCTTCGGTAAGGGTTTCGACCCGACGCAATACCGCATGCTGCTGTTCGGCCTCGGCATGGTGCTGATCATGATCTGGAAACCGCGCGGCCTGATCTCGAAGCGGCAGCCCTCCGTATTTCTCAAGGAACGTAAAGCGGTGTCCAGCGCACATGTGCGGGAGGGTCACGGATGAGCGACCCGTTGCTGCGCGTCGAGCATCTCACCATGCGCTTCGGCGGCCTCGTCGCCATCAACGATCTGTCGATCACTGCCGAGCGCGGACACATCACCGCGCTGATCGGGCCGAACGGCGCCGGCAAGACCACGGTCTTCAACTGCATCACCGGCTTCTACAAGCCGACCGAGGGCCGTATCGCCCTTCGGCACGGCGATGCCGCCATCTGGAACGAGCTCGATGCGCTCACCGGAGAGGGACGCCGCAGCCGCGTGCGCCGGGACGGCGCGTTGTTCCTGCTCGAGCGCATGCCGGATTTCGAAGTGGTGCGGAAGGCGCGCGTCGCGCGTACATTCCAGAACATCCGTTTGTTTCCCGGCATGACCGTGCTGGAAAACCTCTTGGTTGCACAACATACGCCGCTGATGCGCGCCTCCGGCTGGACGGTGCTCGGCCTATTCGGCGTACCCTCCTACGGGAAAGCTGAGCGCGCAGCGATCGAAAAGGCGCGGGCGTGGCTCGACCGCATCGGCCTCATCGATCGCGCCGACGACCCGGCGGGTGACCTTCCCTATGGCGCGCAACGCGAGCTCGAGATCGCGCGCGCGATGTGTACCGACCCGGTGCTGCTCTGCCTGGACGAGCCTGCGGCCGGCCTCAATCCGAGCGAAAGTGCCAAGCTCGCGCGTTTCCTGCGCATGCTGCGCAACGAGCACGCGACCTCCATCCTGCTGATCGAGCACGACATGTCGGTGGTGATGGAAATCTCCGACCACGTCATCGTGCTCGACCACGGCGTCAAGATCGCGGACGGGCCGCCGGACGCCGTGCGCAATGACCAGAAGGTGATCGCCGCCTATCTCGGCGTCGAGGACGACGAGGTGAGCAAGGTGGAAGCGGAGGTCGGCTTATGACGTTGCTCCGCAGAATCTTTCTCGCAACGCGTTGGTCGCCCGTTGCTGCGCCCTCTCCCCTTGAGGGAGAGGGCTCCTCGCTCGTTCAACGCAGAAAATTGGGTGAGGGGTTTTCTTCGTTAGAAGAGTCTTGCGAAGAGACCCCCTCACCCATTCATGCGTTGTCGAAGGACCGCCTGGCCCTCTCCCTCGAGGGGAGAGGGCGCAATAATGCACGCCCAGGAAACGGAGAGTCAGCGCCATGACCTCTCCGCTCCTCTCTGTGCGCGGGGTGCACACCTATTACGGCAACATCGCCGCGCTGAAAGGTGTCGACGTCGAGGTCGACGACGGCGAGATCGTCGCATTGATCGGCGCCAACGGCGCGGGCAAGTCCACCCTGATGATGACGATCTGTGGCAACCCGCGCGCCCGCGAAGGCTCGATCACATTCGCCGGCCGCGACATCACAAGATTGCCCACGCACGAGATCGCACGGCTGCGGATCGCGCAATCGCCGGAGGGCCGGCGCATTTTCGTGCGCATGACGGTGATGGAAAATCTCCAGATGGGCGCCGCAACTTGCGATTCCGCGCATTTCCAGTCCGACCTGGAACGCGTGTTCGCGCTGTTTCCACGCCTCAAGGAGCGCATGGCTCAGAGAGGTGGGACGCTATCGGGCGGCGAGCAGCAGATGCTCGCGATCGGGCGCGCGCTGATGGGGCGCCCTCGCCTGCTCTTGCTCGACGAGCCGTCGCTGGGCTTGGCGCCGCTGGTCTACCGGCAAATTTTCAGCGCAATCAAGACCCTCAACGCCGACGAAAAGCTCACGGTGTTCCTGGTCGAGCAGAACGCGTTCCATGCGCTCAAGCTCGCGCATCGCGGCTATGTGCTGGTCAACGGCGTCATCACGCTGTCGGGCACCGGCGCGGAGTTGCTCGATCGGCCAGAGGTGAAGGCGGCCTATCTCGAAGGCGGGAGGCTGCAAGTCGATGGTTGAACTCACTTACGACGGCAATTCGCTCTGGGTCTTCGTGCTGCTCACCATCATCCTCGGTGGCGGCGCTGCGGCGCTGACCGGACGCGCGATCGCTGCCACCTGGCGTCCATGGTGGCGCGTGATTCCGCTCATGCTGCTCATTGGCGCAGTGGTGCGCTTCCTCTACTTCGCGCTGTACGGCGGCACGCTTTTGTCGCTGACGCATTATGCGGCCGATACTGCGGTATGTCTGTTGTGCGGCCTGCTCGGTTTCCGCGCGAAGCGGGCGTCGCAGATGGTCACCTGCTACGGCTGGATTAACGAACATGTCGGGCTGCTCACATGGCGGCGAAAGGCCGCGTCGGACGGCGCTGAAACGCCCGAATCCGGATGACAATCGCCGGTTTTGCGGATTGAATCGTCGCTAGTGTCCCGATTCCGAAGTTCGCTAACGAAGGTGCCGCAAAGTCGGGCGAATTTCGGATTCAGGACACTGGCAGTTGGCGTCGGCATGATCGAATGCCGCGGCGTTGTGGACTTTCTGAGAGGGAGACGGGTCATGAAGACGTTCTTGGCACTGGGCCTTGCAGCCGGCCTGGGGCTCGTGTTTGCGGACGGCGCGGCGGCGCAGATCCAGATGAGCGTCGGCGGCCCGATGACCGGCGGCTCGGCCGCCTTCGGCGCGCAGCTCCGGCAAGGCACCGAGCAGGCTGTAGCAGACATCAACGCCCAGGGCGGCATTCTCGGGCAGCAAATCCAGCTCTCCGTCGGCGACGACCGCGGCGATCCGCGCGAAGGCGTGTCGGTCGCCAACAAGTTCGCGGCCGACGGCGTCAAGTTCGTGGTCGGCCACTTCAATTCGGGCGTCACCATTCCCGCCTCCGACGTGTACCAGGAGAACGGGATGCTGATGATCACGCCGGCGGCCACCAATCCGAAGGTCACGGAACGCAACCTGTGGAACGTGTTCCGTGTCTGCGGCCGCGACGACCAGCAGGGCGGCCTCGCGGGCGCGCTCATCGCGCAACGCTTCAAGGGCAAACGCGTGGCGATCGTCCATGACAAGACCACCTACGGCCAGGGCCTCGCCGACGAAACCCGCCGCGCCATGGCGAAGGCCGGCCTCAAGGGCGTGCTCTATGAAGGTGTCAACAGAGACGACCGCGACTTCACGGCCCTGATCTCGAAAATCCGGCGGGCACGCCCCGACCTCGTGTTCTGGGGCGGCCTGCACGATACCGGCGGGCTGATCGTGCGCCAAATGCGCGCCCAGGGCGTCAAGGCTCCGCTCATGGGCGGCGACGGCATCACCGATGACGAGTTCGCGGCGATCGCCGGCCCGGGCGCGGAAGGCACACTGATGACGTTCTCACCCGATCCGCGCACCAACCCTGCGAACAAGACGATTATCGAGCTATTCCGGTCACAGCGCATGTTCGAGCCGCACGCCTACACGCTCTACAGCTATGCTTCGGTGCAGATCATCAAGCAGGCGGCCGAGCACGCGAAGACGCTCGATCCGAAAAAGGTCGCCGAAGCGATGCGGTCTGGCATGACGTTCAACACCGTGCTGGGCGACCTCAAATTCGACAGCAAGGGCGACGTGGCGGGCGATGGCTATGTCGTCAACGGCGTGAAGAAGGACCGCTATGTGCTGTACATCTGGCGCAAGGGCCCGGATGGCCGCATCACCTATTTCGAAGCGGATCATTGAGGCCCTGATGCAACGCAGTGGATTGATTGGCCCTCATCCGATCGTCTGCAGCGCCGGGAAGGTCTCGATCAGCCAAATATTGAGGTTTGTGAAGAAGCCGAACAGGAACGCCAGCCCGGTGAGCACCAGCAAAGCGCCCATCGCCTTTTCAACATAGGGAAGCTTGCTGCGAAAGCGGGTGAGGAACGCCGTGAATGGCTTGATCGCGAATGCCGCGATGATGAACGGCACGCCGAGCCCAAGCGAATAGATGGCGAGCAGCCCCGCTCCCTTCGACACCGTCGTCTCTGACGCTGCCACTGCAAGGATCGTGGCGAGGATCGGCCCGATGCAGGGCGTCCAGCCCAGCGCGAAGGCAAGGCCCATGATGTAGGCGCCCCAGAGGCCGACCGGCCGCGGCATTTCCATGCGCGCCTGCCGGTGCAGCAATGAAATGGGCGTGAGGCCGACAAAGTGCAGTCCCATGGCGATGATGGCGATGCCGGCGACGATCGAGAGCTCGTACGAATAGAGCCGCAGGAACCCGCCGATCGCGCTCGCGCCGGCGCCGAGCGCCACGAACACCGTCGAGAACCCCGCGACGAATAGCAGCGCGGCAACCAGCACGTCGCGCTTGACCAAGGCGGGCGGCTCGGCGTCCGCCAGCCGCTCCACCGACGCGCCCGCGAGATAGACGAGATAGGGCGGTACCAGTGGCAGCACACAGGGCGACAAGAAGCTGATTAGCCCCGCAAACAGCGCGGCAAAGACGGAAACGTCGGGCGTCATGGTCCATCGATGCGACGCCGGCGCGGTGATTGCAAGCCGGCTGGATCACCCATCGCAGTGATGTGATCCCCCGTGTTCCCTGCACGCTTGTGCTCAAAGACAACCGGAGTGCTACTCTGCCCCATGGCCTTGCGGAATCTCATCACCGACGTAGCGGGAGTGACGGTCGGGCACGCCGACGATGCGCGGCTTGCATCCGGCGTCACCGCCGTCTTGTTCGACGAGCCCGCCGTCGCCAGCATCGACGTGCGCGGCGGTGGCACCGGGACGCGGGAGAGCGTGCTGCTCGATCCGTCGATGACGGTCGAGCGGATCGACGCGATCGCGCTGGCAGGCGGTTCCGCCTTCGGCCTCGACGCCGCCGCGGGCGTGATGGCGCGGCTCGCGGAAATGGGCCGCGGCTACGCGATGCGTCACGTGCGCGTGCCGATCGTGCCGGGCGCGATCCTGTTCGATCTCGTCAATGGCGGCGACAAGGACTGGGGGCGGTTTCCGCCCTATCGCGAGCTTGGCTATGCGGCCACCGCCGCCGCAGGTCACGACTTCCGCCTCGGCAGCGTGGGCGCCGGCTCCGGCGCGACCACCGCCAATTTCAAGGGCGGCATCGGTTCTGCCTCCGCCAAAGTGGGCGACGTTACGGTCGGAGCGCTGGTCGCGGTCAACGCGGCCGGCTGCGTCACTGCCGGGACAGGACCCTGGTTTTGGGCGGCGCCCTATGAACGCAACGCCGAGTTCGGCGGGCTCGGCCTGCCATCACCGTTGCCGCCCGACGCACTCACGTTCCGCACCAAGGGACACACCGCCGAGAACACGACGCTTGCCGTGGTCGCGACCGACGCGACCTTGACCAAGGTCCAGGCCAAGCGCCTCGCGATCATGGCGCAGATCGGCATCGCCCATGCGGTACGGCCTGTGCATACCCCGCTCGATGGCGACCTCGTATTCGCTGCGGCGACCGGACGACGCCCCCTCTCCGACCCGATCCACAGTCTGGCCGAGCTCGGCAGCGCGGCCGCCGACGTGCTCGCCCGCGCCGTCGCGCGCGCTGTCTATGAAGCCACCGCTTTGCCCTTCCCGGGTGCATTGCCGGCTTGGCGGGACCGGTACGGAAGTGTTGGATAACGGGTTTTTCACCGAGCCGGCCTATCTTGACTCCCTGCAGCGATGGCTCGCTAATGCGGGCTTGCGGGCAGTCTGAGGTGCGACGCGCGGGTGTCGCGTCGTAGGGTTGGGGAGATAGCCAATGCGACTGGCCATAGCCGCATGCGCGATTGCGCTTGCCATTTTTGCTTGGGTTTTTGGATACCACGTCATCGGCGAGCACGCACTGAGCGGCCCCGAACCGGCCGCCCGCGTCGCCATGCCATCGCCCGAGAGCCGGCCGGCTCAAACGGTGGCCGTCGTCAGCGAAGCCGCTCCAGCGGTCGCTCCTGCTCCCACGGACGTTTCGCCGACCGTGGCGCAAGGCACCGCCGCGGCAGCGCCGCCGGCACGCGCGGCGAGCCCCGCGTCCTGTCCGGGAAACCCGGACGCGCTCGGCGTCGCGCGCACGGTCGAGATCGACACCTCGGGCGGGCCCGGCTTCGGTTTCGAGCATTTCCGGCAGCATGATTTCCTGCAGCCCGGCGAGGTCGTCCTCACCTATGACGACGGCCCGTGGCCGCATCGCACGATGGCCGTCATCAATGCGCTGGCGGCGCATTGCACGCGCGCGATCTTCTTCCCGATCGGTAAGCACGCCACCTATGAACCCGGCATCCTCAAGCAGGTCGCGGTCAGCGGCCATACGGTCGGCAGCCACACCTGGAGCCACCAGAATCTTGCGAGCAAGCCGCTTGAGGACGGCAAGCGGGAGATCGAGAAGGGCATCAGTGCGGTCGCCTTGGCGGTCGGCGGACCAGTGGCGCCGTTCTTCCGCTTCCCGGCTCTGCGCCATCCGCCGGAGCTGGTCAGCTACCTCGGCGAGCGCAATATCGCGATCTTCTCGACCGACATGGACTCCTTCGACTTTAAGATGCGCAAGCCCGAACAGGTCCGCCAGTCGGTGATGGCGAAGCTGAAGAAGTTCGGCAAAGGCATTGTCCTGATGCACGATTTCCAGCAGTCGACCGCCAGCGCCACCGCCGACCTGCTCAACGACCTCAAGGCTGGCGGCTACAAGATCGTGCATATGCGGGCAAGAACGCCGGTGACCACGATCGCAGCCTATGACGAAGAGGTCCGCAAGGACGCGAAGCTGCCGACCGTGAGCACGCGACCGACGTCGAGCGTGGTGCGCACGATCAACGAGTAAACCGCTCGGCCGCGTAAGGCGTCGGGTCGCAGAACGGCGTCGTGCCGGTCATCATCTCGGCAAGCAGGCGCCCGGTCGTGGGGCCGAGGGTCAGCCCCCAATGGGCATGACCATAAGCGAGCCACAGGCCTGGCTTGCCGGGCGCGCGGCCGATCACCGGCATCGAGTCTGCAAAGCAGGGACGGCTCCCCATCCACGGCTGCGGTTCCACCTTCTCGCCGAGCGGAAACAGAGAGCGCGCCTGCGGCAGCAGGCGGTCGAACTGCACCGGTGTCGGCGGCGCGTCGCGGTCGGCGAATTCGGCGCCGGTGGTGAGGCGCAGCCCCTGCTCCATCGGAGCGACGCAATAGCCGAGTTCGGCGTCGACCACCGGCCGGGTCAGGCCGGCATTCCCGCGCGGACGGAAATGCAGGTGATAGCCGCGCTTCACCGCCAGCGGGAGCTCGATGCCCATCGGCTCAAGCAGGTCGGTCGCCCAGGGCCCGAGCGCAACCACCGCCTCGCGCGCATCGACCGGTCCTTCGTCGGTCTCCACCCGCCAGCGATCGCCGGCGCGATGCAGCGTGCGTGCATCGCCTGACAGCACGACGCCGCCGAGCGCGGTGAATCGCGAGAGATAAGCACGGGTCAGCGCCAGCGGATTGGTTACGCTGGCAGAGCTGCGCCAGTACACGGCATTCACGAACTGCGGCGTCAGCGCGGGCTCGAGTGCGATAGCGCCGTCGCGGTCGAGCGCGTCGTAGGGCAAGCCGAATTCGTCAGCAAGCTCGCGCTCCCGCGCCGTCGACGCGAAGGCCGTCTGGGTGCGGTAGACTTTGAGCCAACCTTCCTTGCGCAGGTAGCGCGTCGCTCCTGCCTCCTGCATCAGCGATTCATGCTCCGGCAACGCCGCTGCAAACAAGGGCCGCATCAGATTCGCAAACCGGATACGGCGCTCGATCGCCGAATTGGCGCGATATTCAAGCAGCCAGGGCACGACATGCGGCAGGAACGAGACATGATAATTTGCGTCGGTCGCGCGCTTGAGGGCCACGCGCAAGACCGCACCCATCCGTTCCGGAAACGGGTGCGGGAGCAGCGTGTTGCCCTCGATCACTCCAGCGTTGCCGTAAGAGGTGCCCTCTCCCGGTCCGCCGCGATCGACGAGCGCGACCGAGAGCCCGCGCTTCGCAAGATACAGCGCAATCGAAGTGCCGACGATGCCGGCCCCCAGCACAACCGCGTCGGTGCGCGCCATGGTGGTCCTTTCCGAACAAAACGACGCCGGCCCCGGGGTGGGCCGGCCCGACGATTTCGAAATCCATATAGTAACGACGTGCACAACGCAGCAGGGGCTGGCGTCCGAGAGCGCATTGCTGCTGCGCGTACGGCATGTTAGGCGATGCGCGGATTCCGGAGGCTTGAATGCGCCAGCCGCTGCTCATCGCCCCGTCGATTCTCTCCGCCGACTTCGCCCGGCTCGGCGAGGAGGTGCGCGCCGTCGACGCAGCCGGCGGCGACTGGATCCATGTCGACGTCATGGATGGCCATTTCGTCCCCAACATCACGATCGGACCTGCGGTGATGCAGGCGCTGCGCCCGCATACCAAGAAGCCGTTCGACGTCCACCTGATGATTGCGCCTTGCGACCCTTATCTCGAAGCCTTCGCCAAGGCCGGTTCCGACATCATCACTGTGCACGTGGAATCGGGGCCGCATGTGCACCGGTCGCTGCAGGCGATCCGCGCCCTCGGCAAGAGGGCAGGCATCACCCTCAATCCAGGCACGCCGATCGAGACCATCGAGCCGGTCATCGATCTCGTCGACCTGATCCTGGTGATGTCGGTCAATCCCGGCTTCGGTGGCCAGGCCTTCATTCCGTACACGGTCGAGAAGGTGGCACGGCTGCGCGCGCTCTGCGGCATGCGCCCGATCGACATCGAGGTCGACGGCGGCATTACGCCGGAGACCGCGCCGCTGGTCGCTCAGGCCGGCGCCAATGTGCTGGTGGCGGGCTCGGCCGTATTCAACGGCGGCAAGCCGGACGCCTACCGGGCCAGCATTGCCGCCATCCGCAATGCTGCCGCACTGGCGCGTGGCGAGGCGGCCTAGTGCCCGAAGGTCGCACATCCGTGCTGCAAGACTCTCTTGCGAACGTCGGATTCCCAACCCAGCTGCAAAGCATGGCGAACGTCTGAACCTCCACACTGGATTCCGTTCACTTTAGAGCGATTTCGGATGCGCGGCACGGTGCCGCGCCGCCCCAGTTCGAGTAGACATGTGGGCATGAATCGAATCGGTACTGCGGTGTTGCTCGCGCTCGCTCTGGCGACGGCCGCCCCGGACGCGCGGGCCGGCGACGGCTCAGCGATCAACGTCCTCGGCTTCTCGGCCGATGGGCGCTATTTCGCGTTCGAGCAATACGGCGAGCAGAACGGCTCCGGCTCGCTCTATTCGACCATCACCGCGATCGAGATCGCCGACGACCGGCTGGCGAAAGGCATGCCAATGGCGGCCATCATGGATCCCGACAACCCGAATCTGGGCAAGGAGCCGCGCGACAAGCAGCTCGCCGATATCCGCGCCAAGGCCGCGGCAGACGCAGCCCCGATGCTTTCGCAACTCGGAATCGCGGGCGCCGGTCAGATGGTGATCTCGGTGCGCGACAGCCGGGCGCGAAGCATTCTCCAACCCGGGGAGGTGAAGGCCGCCCAGAAGGCGGTCGTCACGGCGGTCACGTTGCCCGCCGACCGCTTCGGTCCCGACACGCGGCTGGTGTTGCGCGAGTTCGACATCGCCCTGCCGCGCTGCAAGGACCTGGTGTCGGGCGGGCATCCCAACGGCTTCGGACTGACGCTCGAGCGCAAGGGCCGTCCGACCATCCACCTGCGCCGCGACCAGACCATCCCGGTCGCGCGCGGATGCCCGGAAAAATACGGCGTCGCGGAAACGCATGCCCATCCCCTGCCCGACGGCTCGACGGCGCTTGCCGTAATCATCCAATATTTCTACACGGGGTTTGAGGGACCAGACCGGCGGTTCATCGTGGTGACGGGCCGGGTCCGCTAAACACCTAGTGGTCCGATTCTAACATTCGCATCCCTACTCAGCGGGCGACTTTGCGAATGTTAGAATCAAAGGACCACTAGCAAATATGAGTTGCTAGTGGAGTTTGGATTTGACATTCGCGTTGCGAGCCTGCTGCCAGTGGGTCGCGAATGTCAAATCCACTTCACTGGCCGGTCAGCACCGATCGCATCGAGGGCCGAATGATCCCGCGTTACACCCGTTCCGAAATGGCTGCGATCTGGGAGCCGCAGACCCGCTTCCGCATCTGGTTCGAGATCGAGGCGCACGCCGCCGACGCGATGGCCAAGCTCGGCATCATTCCGAAGGCGGCGGCGAAGAAAATCTGGGACAAGGGACGCAACGCGACGTTCGACATTGCGCGTATCGACGCCATTGAGCGCGAGGTGAAGCACGACGTCATCGCCTTCCTCACGCATCTTGCCGAGATCGTCGGTCCCGAGGCGCGCTTCGTGCATGCGGGCATGACGTCGTCCGACGTGCTCGACACCTGCCTCAACGTGCAGCTCGTGCGCGCCGCCGATATCCTGATCAGCGATGTCGACAAGCTCCTCGCCGCACTCAAGCGCCGCGCCCTCGAACACAAATTGACACCGACCATCGGCCGCTCGCACGGCATCCATGCCGAGCCGACGACCTTTGGGCTCAAGCTCGCGCAGGCGTATGCGGAATTCGACCGCGCCAAGGCGCGACTGAAGGAGGCGCGCGCCGAAGTCGCGACCTGCGCAATCTCCGGCGCGGTCGGCACCTTCGCGCAGATCGATCCCCGGGTCGAAGCGCATGTGGCGAAGGCGATGGGACTTACGGTCGAGCCGGTCTCGACCCAGATCATCCCGCGCGACCGTCACGCCATGTATTTCGCGGTGTTGGGCGTCGTTGCCTCCTCGGTCGAGCGGCTCGCCACCGAAATCCGCCACCTGCAGCGCACCGAAGTGCTGGAGGCCGAGGAATTCTTTTCGGAGGGTCAGAAGGGCTCGTCGGCGATGCCGCACAAGCGCAACCCGGTGCTGTCGGAGAACGTCACCGGGCTCGCGCGCATGGTGCGCGCTTATGTGACGCCGGCGCTGGAGAACGTCGCGCTCTGGCACGAGCGCGACATCTCGCATTCATCGGTCGAACGCATGATCGGCCCTGATGCGACCGCGACGCTCGATTTCGCGCTCGCGCGGCTCGCCGGCATCATCGACAAGCTCATCGTTTATCCGGAGAACATGCGCAAGAATCTCGACCGCCTCGGCGGGCTCGTGCACTCGCAACGCATCCTGATCGCGCTCACACAGGCCGGCGTCGCGCGCGAGGACGCCTACCGGCTGGTTCAGCGCAACGCGATGAAGGTCTGGCGTGGCGAAGGCGACTTCCTCACCTTTCTCAAGGCGGACAAGGACGTGCGCAAGCACCTGAACGAAGCCGAGCTGAAAGCCAACTTCGACCTCGGCTACCACTTCAAGCACGTCGATACGATCTTCAAGCGCGTGTTCGACGGCAAGGCGTGACAAATTTCGCTCCGCGTAGCGCAATCCATGGATAGCGTGCCGCTTGGCCGAACGCATCAGCGCATGCGAAAGGCCGGTGGCTGAGCCACCGGCCTTGACTGCGTCTGCCTAAGTTCGTGCGTTACCAGTCCCGGCAGCGCCTGTCCCGGCACTCGTCCCGATCACCGAACGAAAAATGGCGCGACGGGGCGGACGCGATACCCCTCGTCGTCGTCATCGTCGTCATCATCATCGTAATCGTGATCGTCGTCGTCATCGTCGTCGTAAGCGTAGCTACCGGCGACCGGATAGCTACCGGCGGCCGGATAGCCGCCGCCGACATAGCCATAGGTCGCACCATAGGCAGGGCCGTAGCTCGGACCATAGATCTGCGCGCCTGGCGCCACGACGCCGGCGGAGGACTCTCCGCTCAGATAGCTTGCACTCGCAAAACCGCCGCGGCCGGCGTAGTTCACCTGGCACCAGCTTCCGCTGCAGCCCAGGACGTCAACGGGCGCACCTGACGGGATCACGCCGATCACCTGGTATTCGGGACCGGGGCCGGATCGCATGTTCAAATCGGTGGTCGTGGATGCCGCAACGGCGACGCCGCCGGACACAACCAGTGCCGTAAGTCCGGCTGACAGTGATTTGATCATTGGCATCAGTTCCTCGATTCAATTGCACTCGTCTCCCCCCGCTGCCAACGACCGCCGCCCGCGGGCGTTCCTGATCCGCGGGAAATGCGACTCAAATTGAATTGAAGCGCGATCAAGATGTGGTCAGACCCTCGACAAGGCCTCGTCATATTCGACTGGTTCGCCAAGCCTCCGCCGGCCACACGCATTTACCAGCTGAAGCACCGGTATCGGCCCGTTGTTCACATCTTGAGCGCCGCGAAAATTCAAGGCATGGATGCCTAGTGTGGCGGTTCAGAAGTCATCGTTCTCGCGGCAAGTCCGATATGCGGACTTCTGAACCAAAGCCACACTAGATTCAAAGAGTTGCTAGTGTCCTTCGATTCCGAAGTTCGTATAAGAGGCCGCTGCGAAATGGTACGAACTTCGGGAATCGGGACACGAGCACACAGACGCGACATCAATGGCGAGCGCTCCGACAATCCTTATCTCCGATTCCGGGCTGGGTGGCCTTACCGTCCATCGCGAGGTGGCGGCGGCGCGGGCGGACGCGAAATACATCTACGTCGCCGATGATGCGTTCTTTCCGTATAGCGCCCATGGCGAAGCGGCGCTGGTTGAGCGCGTGGTCGCGCTCATGGGGACGCTGATCGAGACCCATCGCCCGGACCTCGTGGTGATCGCCTGCAACACGGCGTCGACGCTGGTGCTTCCGCATTTGCGGGCGCATTTCACCGTCCCCTTCGTCGGCACCGTGCCGGCGATCAAGCCGGCCTGCGCGGCGTCGGTGACGAAGCGCGTGTCAGTGCTCGGCACCGAGGCGACGGTGGCGCGCGAATACACCCGCGCTCTGATCCGCGACTTCGCCAACGGCACCGAGGTCACGCTGGTCGGCTCCGCGCGGCTCGCCGGCTATGCGGAAGCCGAGTTCAACGGCGCACCCGCCGCCGACGCCGAGATCGCGGCCGAGATCGCGCCCTGCTTCGTCGACGGGGATGATCGCCGCACCGATACGATTGTGCTCGCCTGCACGCACTATCCGCTGCTGCTCGCCCGTTTGGAGCAGCTGGCGCCGTGGCCGGTGGCGTTCCAAGATCCGGCGCCTGCAATCGCGCGCCGCGTGGTCGATCTGATCGGGCCGCCAGGACACGACCGCCGGCTGCCGGCGCAGTTCGTCTTCAGCTCGGGGAACAAGCCCTCGCCCACGCTCATCGCAGCTCTGGCGCGTTTCGGCATCGGCCCATAGCATGAGAGGACAATTCGTTCCTCTCAGCGACAGGCGATGCGATGGCGAATGACCCCTCGACGATTCGGCGGACACTCCAGTTCAAGTTCACTCTTCCGACGAGCGATGCCACCCACCTGCTCTCGCTCCTGAAGGCGGCGCGGCCGTTTCACGAGGCTTTCGGAGGCAAGAAGTTCCGGCTGCTGCAGAACGTCGACGATCCGGCCCGCTACGTGCACGAGATCGAATATGAGACCCATGAGGCAATCGAGCTCAACCGCCAGCGCTTCGCCTCCGACCCACGGATCCAGGCCTATTTGAGTTCCTGGCGGGCGCTGCTCGGCGGCTCGGTGGAGATCGACGTGTACCAGGAGGTGGAGTGACGGCCTCTCCCGTCATTTCGAGGCGCGCCGCCCGGGCGCGAGCCCGGAATCCATGTTCTTTTCTGTCTCTGAAACCCGAGGATTATGGATTCCCGGGAAGCCTCGCACGCGGCCCAAGTGTACGCAGGCTGCGTAAACTTGCCTGCATGCGAGGCTTCTGGAGCGACGCCGGGAGGTTTGACTTCACCCCCCGGACCCCCTAGAAACCGCCCACCCGCGGGCCGTTTGGCCCGCGCGGTGTTTCGCGACCCGTGGTTTTGGCCAGCGCTAGGCTCCAAGACCTGTCGGTCACCCCCTCCCTTCCCTCCCCCGTAAACGGGGGAGGGTGGGGAGGGGGCAGACAAAGGAGGGCGCGATCCTCAACCGGAGCATGATCCCGAAAAGTGGGAACCGGTTTTCGGACCAAGATCATGCTCCTGTGCAAACTGAACAACGAGGACGCGAATGACCAAGCGCCACGAGGCGAAGTACAAGATCGACCGCCGTATGGGCCAGAACGTGTGGGGCCGCCCAAAGAGCCCCGTCAACCGTCGTGAATACGGCCCCGGCCAGCACGGCCAGCGCCGCAAGGGCAAGCTCTCCGACTACGGCGTCCAGCTCAAGGCCAAGCAGAAGCTGCGTGGCTACTACGGCAATATCCTGGAGAAGCAATTCCGCGGCATCTATACCGAGGCACGGCGCCTCAAGGGCGACACCGGCGCGCACATGATCGGGCTGCTGGAGCGCCGCCTCGATGCCGTCGTCTATCGCGCGAAGTTCGTGCCCACCGTGTTCGCGGCGCGGCAGTTCATCAGCCACGGCCACATCAAGGTGAACGGCCGCCGCGTCACCATCCCGAGCTACAAGGTGAAGGTGGGCGACATCGTCGAGGTGAAGGAGAAATCGAAGCAGCTTGCACTGGTGCTGGAAGCGACTGGCCTCGCCGAGCGCGACGTGCCCGACTATATCGAAGTCGACCACTCCAAGATGACCGCCAAGATGACCCGCGTTCCGCTGATGACCGAGGTCCCCTACCCGGTTCAGATGGAGCCGCATCTGGTGGTCGAGTTCTACTCGCGCTGACCGTCACACAGCAGATCCTTCCAACTGCAGGCGATCCAAACCCCGGCCGTATGGCCGGGGTTTCGTTTGCGCCAAGTGATCTGCGCTAGAGCGGGATGAGTTTAGGTGGATTTGAAGCGGCGCAGCGAGTCCGGTTACCTCCCCTTGAAAAGGGGAGGTCGGCGACCCCCGACTTGATCGGGGAGAGCCGGGTGGGGATCAAAACCGTGCGATGTTTGATCCCCTCCCCAACCCTCCCCTTTCCAAGGGGAGGGAGCGCGCCGCCGTCGCGGCAACTGCCTCGACCAAACTCATCACGCCTCATCTGCGCCAAGTCATCCACAGTTACGAGTGGAGATCGGTGGCCATTTACTGGGCAAACATTGAACCGAGCGCCTCCATTTTGTACGTTGCGATTCTCGTCAGTACAATTTGTGCACTGCGTCCCCCCAAAAAACCTTTGCAAGGGAGAAACGCATATGGATGCGTTGAACGCGGTCAAAACTTGGATCGGCGCGTTGACTGAAGTTGTCCTGATGCTGCTCGCGTTGGCGATTGTTTGCGCCATGCTGGTCGGTGCAAACCTGCCGTTCTTCGGCAATGTCGTGAACAACATCATGGCGTTGGTGGGCGATCTCGGAAAGAACGGCCTGGTCGGCCTGATCGCCCTGGCCCTCATCTTGTGGCTGTTTGCCAATCGGAAGATGGCCTGACGCACATCTGGAGCATGATCCCGAAAAGCTGCCCCCGGACGTGATCCGGCGTGAGAGCCGGTATTCGGACAAGATCATGTTCGATCTCGTAGCGGTGCGCGTCACTGGTGGTCCGATTCTAACATTCGCATCCCTTCTCAACGGGCGACTTTGCGAATGTTAGAATCATAAGGACCACTAGCAAATATAAGCTGCTAGTGGAGTTTTGGATTTGACATTCGCTTTGGGAGTCTGCGGTCAACGGGGTAGCGAATGTCAAATCCACTCCACTGGTTGATCGCGGGCGTCTTGCCGGTGCCCGCGATGGGGGCGTCGGGTGGATGGCGCTGCCGTCCACCCAACGATTCGGAGGGCGGGTCATGCTCGACTATCTCTACAAGACCAAGCAGTACCTCTGGATCTTCGTCGAGATCGGATTTCTCGCGGTCCTGACGATCATCCTCGTTCACTTGATCCTCGGTCCGAACTCGGGGGTGTTCGTCACCGCCGTGGCCGATAACGTGCTGACCTTCGCTAACGGCGTCCAGCCGCAGGCGCTGGCCGGCCTCGCCATCGTGCTGGCGCTGGTGATCTTGCTCGCCAACAAGATCAAATAGACGGGGCAGAATCGATCACCAGTGTGGCGGTTCAGAAGTCCGCATCATTTCTCGCGGCGAGTCCGACATGCGGACTTCTGAGCCAAAGCCACACTAGATTCAATGACTTGCTAGAGCATTTTTCGATCTGGCGGAATCGGAAGGGATTCCCTTGCCGGGCAAATCGTGATTCATCGTGGGGGCTGGTGATGGAGGCCAGCCCGCATGGCCAAACCCCTCTCGCCGGATCTTCGTCTTCGCATCATTCGGGC